>MGTE01000088.1:23067-28343 GCA_001799275.1 Deltaproteobacteria bacterium RIFOXYD12_FULL_57_12 | reverse complement strand
TGCCGGCTGCGGTGCCGACCGCGGCCCGGGAAGAAATACCGACCGCCACCGAAAGGCTGGTCAAAAAAATTGCGAAACCTGCAGCACCGCCATTACCGCCCAAAAAAATAGCCCCACCCAGCGCCCCCCCCACACCACCCGCTGTCGAGACCGGCGAGATTGTCATGGAGATCCTCGGCATGGCCGATGACGACTCCGCAGCACCGATGGAAATCCAACTGGAACCAGAACCGTCGGCCCCAACTCCGGCGGTACCAGCGGTCGAGACCGGCGAGATTGGCATGGAAATCCTCGACATAGTCGATGACGACTCCGCAGCACCGATGGAAATCCAACTGGAACCAGAACCGCCGGCCCCAACTCCGACGGTACCAGCGGTCGAGACCGACGAGCTCGTCATGGAGATCATCGGCCCGGCAGCAGACGATACTGCACCGATGGACATCCGACTGGAACCAGAACCGCCGGCAGCCTTCCCGACGAAACTCGCGGTCGGGACCGGCGAGATTGGCATGGAAATCCTCGGCACGATCGAGGATGATACCGCGGCCTCGCCGGCTGAGGATGGCGAGATTGTCCTTGAAATTGTCGGCCCGGTCCGGCCAGCCACTCCCCCTGAACCGACCGCCCCCATCCGGCCGACGCCCAAGGCCGCGGCCTTATGCCAGCGCGGTAACGAGGCGTTACAGCAAAAAAACATCGATGCCGCCCTTCGATATTATACAGAGGCCATCGAACAACAGCCGGACTGCGGCGAGGCCTTCAACAACCGCGGCCTCGCCTATCTGCAGCAGGGCCAGGCCGCCAAGGCGATCGCCGATTTCAGTCAGACGCTCCGACTCAAGCCCGACAACGCCAAAACTTACTGCCAGCGCGGCAACGCCTCTCTGCAGCTCAGGCAGGTGGACGCGGCCATCGCCGATTATACAAAAGCCCTCAAGCTCAAGCCCGACTATCTGGTGGCCCTGAACAACCGGGCAAAATCCTTTATCCAGAAAAGCCAGTTCGCCGAGGCCATTGCCGACTACAGCGAGGCCATCCGTTTAGATCCGGACTATGCCATCGTCTACAGCAACCGGGGCCGGGTTTATGCCCTGCAAGGCCGGCAAAACGAGGCCCTGGCAGATTTCTGCCGCGCCATCAAGTTGACGCCGGCCCGGCCGGGCCGCAACCCGGCGCTGGCCATTGCCTATCATTTCCGGGGCAAAGCCTATCTTGAAAACAAACAGTACGATGAGGCCCTGGCGGATTTCAGCCAGACCGTCCAGTTTGATCCGGGCCACGCCAATGCCTGGTGCCTGCGGGGCGAGGCCTTCCTTGCCCGGAAACAGGCAGCCGATGCCCTGGCCGATCTGGACCGGGCCATCGAACTCAACCCCAGGCTGGCTGATGCCTTTGCCCTGCGAGGCCAGGCCAGAATCATGAAAAATCTCTTTGGCCAGGCCATCGAGGATTTCACCACGGCCCTGCGCCTCAACCCGCAGCATGCCGTAGCCGGCAACAACCGGGGCCTGGCCTATGCCCAGATGGGACAGCACGACAAGGCCCTGGCCGATTTTAGCAAGGTCATGGCGATGAAACCGGAACTTTTAGGCAGCAATCCAGCCCATGCCGAAGCCTATTTCAACCAGGCCATGAACCTTATGCATCTGGGCAGGCAGGCCGAGGCGACTAAGCTGCTCAATACCGCGCTCACGCTGCGGCCCGACCACGAACCCGCTCTTTTCTACCGGGGAACCGCCTATCTGCACCAAGAGGCATACGACAAAGCGCTGACCGATTTCAATCGCGCCATCGAGCTGTCGCCGGCCCAGGCCAGACTCTTTGGGCAGCGCAGCCTGGCCTGGCTGCGGCTGCAGAAAATCGATGAGGCTTTAGCCGACGCTGATCGGGCCATTGAACTCGACCCGGAGTTGACCGAGGCCTACTTTCACCGAGGCCTGGTCTTCATCCAGAAAA
This sequence comes from Deltaproteobacteria bacterium RIFOXYD12_FULL_57_12, assembly GCA_001799275.1. GTDB lineage: Bacteria > Desulfobacterota > Desulfobulbia > Desulfobulbales > BM004 > YD12-FULL-57-12. The sequence continues at coordinate 26,384 of MGTE01000088.1, read as the reverse complement.
ATTTCTTCGACAAGGCGATTGCCGATTTCTCCAGGACGATCGAGTTGAATCCACGGCACGGCGTCGCCTACAAAAACCGCGGCCGGGCTTATGCCTTGAAAGGCCAGCGGACCGCCGCCCTGGAGGATTTTAACAAGGCGATCGAATTGGTCCCGGAAAATGCCCTGGCCTATTTCCTGCGGGCCCAGCAGTGGCAGTATCTCAACGACGACAAAAAAGCGGCGGCCGATCTGAAAACCGCCTGCGATCTCGGCCTGGACGCGGCCTGCCAGGAACTCAAAAAGATAAAACAACTCAAGTAGGCGACGCGCTCCGCCGCAGGGCTTTCCGTCTCCTCGCCAAGATCTCCTTGAATTCCTGCCGATATCTGTGCTACGTTCTTCAGCCTGCGTTCGGCAGTTGGTAAACTACGCAGGTTGTTTAGACTGTAGTCTGTTAGCGAAAAACAACTGTAAATTAAGGATGCAACGCGCACAATCTCTGGCATTTTTCAGTTGCTAACAGGCTAATCCGGATAAACCGGAAATAAGTGCCTTAACAGCAGTCTGTAACGCATTGGGAGCATCATGCTTTTTGGAATTCTTGTTTTTTTTGACAGGATTCCGGGTGTAAGGCACTAAACACCTACAGACTATCCACCTGAGCAGCTACGGCAGTTGAAAAAAAATAGTTGTGGCGCATCCCGCGACAGGGTAAACATCGCGCCGGAAAACAGTCGCCGGACACTCCCTCATTATATATAGAAAACGCGGACCGGGTTTCCCCTGTGTCCCCGCAATAAAGGCAAGCATGGCAAAGGCATTAATTGTTGTCGAGTCGCCCGCCAAGGCGAAGACTCTGAAAAAATATCTGGGCCGAGATTACGAGGTAAAGGCCTCGGTCGGCCATATCCGCGACCTGCCGGTCAGCTCGCTGGGGGTGGATGTGGAAAACGATTTTGCGCCCCAGTATGTCACCATCAAGGGCAAGAGCAAGATCATCAGCGACCTGAAACAGGCGGCCGCCAAGGTCGACCAGATCTTTCTCGCCCCGGACCCGGACCGGGAGGGGGAGGCCATTGCCTGGCATATCGCCCAGAGCCTGAAGTCGGTCAAGAAACCGATCCACCGGGCTTTATTCCATGAACTGACCAAGAAGGCGATCCTGGCTGCCATCGACAACGCCGCCCAGATCAACCAGAATCTGTTCGAGGCCCAGCAGACCCGCCGCGTCCTCGACCGGCTGGTGGGCTATCAGATCTCACCGCTGCTCTGGGACAAGGTCCGGCGCGGCCTGTCCGCCGGCCGCGTGCAGTCGGTGGCGGTCCGCATGATCTGCGAGCGGGAAGCGGCGATTGAGGCGTTCGTTTCCGAGGAGTACTGGACCATCGGCGTCGGTCTGGCCGGCGCCAAACCGCCGCCCTTTATTGCGCAGCTCGAAAAAATCGCCGGCGAAAAAGCAAAAGTTAACGACGAACAGACGGCGAAGCAGATCGCTGACGAGCTTAGCCGGCTGGCGTTTACGGTGCAGGAGGTCGAAAAGAAGAAAAAACAGCGGCACCCCAGCCCGCCGTTCATTACCAGCACCCTGCAGCAGGACGCCAACCGCAAGCTGCACTTCACCGCCAAGAAGACCATGACCCTGGCCCAGCGCCTTTACGAAGGCCAGGAGATCGGCGACAAGGGACCGACGGGGCTCATCACCTATATGCGCACCGATTCCACCCGGATCAACGACGAGGCCCTGGCCGCGGTCCGCGACCATATTGGCAAGGGGTGGGGCAAGGAGTATCTGCCGGCCAAGCCGAACATCTACAAGACCGCCAAGGCGGCCCAGGATGCCCACGAGGCGATCCGGCCCACTGATGTAGAACTGACGCCGGAGTTGCTGGCCCCTTATCTGGATAAAGATATGCTGGCCCTTTACTCGCTCGTCTGGAAACGGTTCGTCGCCTCCCAGATGCGGCCGGCAGTGTACGACCAGACAGTGATCCACGTGGCGGCGGGCCGCTATCTGCTCAAGGCCACCGGCGCCATCATGCGCTTCCCCGGCTTCATGGCCCTCTATGTCGAGGCAGTGGACGACAACGGCACAGCCGAGGCAGAAAACGGGGCAACGGGCCGCAAGGCCAAGACAGCCGCGGCCGAGGAATTGACGCTGCCCGATGTGGCCGCCGGTGAGACGCTACGGGTTGCGGATATCCTGCCCAAGCAACACTTCACCCAGCCATTGCCCCGCTATAACGAGGCGACTCTCGTCAAGGCCCTCGAAGAAAACGGCGTAGGCCGGCCGAGTACCTATGCCGCCATCATCTCCACCATCCAGGAAAAGGAATATGTCGAACTGCGGCAGCGGAAGTTCTATCCCACCGATCTGGGCCGGCTGGTGAACGATCTGCTGGTCGAACATTTCCCGGCCATCATGAATGTGGAGTTCACCGCCTCCCTGGAGACCAGTCTCGACTTAATCGAAGAAGGCAAGGCCAACTGGCTGACGATTCTCAAGGAATTCTACGGACCGTTCAAGGCGAGCCTTGAAGAGGCCAAAGGGCATATGCAGTCGGTCAAGCAGCAGGCCATCGCCACCGACATCCCCTGTGCGCTCTGCGGCAGCCGGATGATGATCCGCTGGGGCCGGCGCGGCGAATTCCTCGCCTGCGAAAAATACCCGGACTGCAAACACTCCCAGAACTTCACCAGGGATGCGGACAACCGAATTGTGGCGGTGGAACGGGAGGAGGCGGAGGTATCGACCGAGACCTGCGAAAAATGCGGCAAGCCGATGGTGTTCAAGGACGGCCGCTACGGCAGGTTCCTGGCCTGCTCCGGCTATCCGGCCTGCAAGCATGTCCGTGCCGAGGGAACCGATGTCAAATGCCCGGAGCCGGGCTGCAAGGGCGAACTGGTCCGCAAGGTTTCGAAAAGGGGCAAGGTGTTTTACAGCTGCAACAAGTTCCCGAAGTGCACGTTCGCCCTCTGGGACAAACCGGTCAACCGGGTCTGCCCGAACTGCAAGGCGCCTTATCTCGTTGAAAAAGAAGACAAGAAGAGCGGCCGCAGCCTGCGGTGCGTCGCCAAATCGTGCGGACACACCGAGCCGTTAACCGGGAATGAGGAGTAAAGGCTACCATGCCGAAAATCAAAAAAGATCTCCGCAATAAAAGCGGCCGGGAAATCGCCACTCACCTGGCGAAAGCCGCCCTGGACAAGAAGGCCGAGAACCTGGTGATCCTCGATGTGCGCGGCCTGGTCTCCTACACCGACTATCTCGTAATCATGAGCGGCCGGTCCACCCGCCACACCCAGGGGCTGGCCGATGCGGTCGACGAGGTGCTGCGC
>MGTE01000088.1:22413-23034 GCA_001799275.1 Deltaproteobacteria bacterium RIFOXYD12_FULL_57_12 | reverse complement strand
GTGGTGGTCCATATCTTTTACACGGAAGTGCGGGAGTTCTACAATCTTGAGGGACTCTGGCACGACGCGCCCCGCCTGGTGCTGGAAACCGGCAGCCAGGAAGGGTAAAACGCCATGAAGAAGACCATCCCGGTTCTGCTGGCCATTCTGGATGGGTGGGGCTATGGCCCGCCCTCGGCGACCAATGCCATCACCGTGGCAAACACCCCGAACATGGACGGCTGGATGGCCCGCTACCCCTTCACCACCCTGGTCGCTCACAACGGGGCCGTGGGGCTGCCCGAAGGCCAGATGGGCAACTCCGAGGTCGGCCATCTCAATATCGGGGCCGGCCGGGTCGTGTACCAGGAACTCACCCGGATCAACCGCGCCATTGTCACCGGCGATTTTTATAAAAACCCAGTGCTGCAAGCCGCCTTTGCCCGGCTCCGTGAGACAAAAGCCGCCCTCCACCTGCTCGGCCTGGTTTCGGACGGCGGAGTCCACAGCCATCTCCACCACCTGGAGGCTTTAGTCAAGATGGCGGCGGACACCGGTGTGGCCGACATCTTTATCCATGCCTTCATGGACGGCCGCGATACGCCGCCCCAGAGCGGCGCCAGCTACATGCGCGACCTGCAG
>MGTE01000088.1:0-22396 GCA_001799275.1 Deltaproteobacteria bacterium RIFOXYD12_FULL_57_12 | reverse complement strand
CGGCGTGGGCGAACGGACGACAGCCACCGAGCCGGTAGCCGCCATCGCGGCGGCCTACGGTCGCGGCGAGAACGACGAGTTCATCAAGCCCGTCGTGCTCACCACAACGGCTGGCCAGCCAGTTGCCACAATCAATGACAACGACACCGTGCTCTTCTTCAATTTCCGGGCGGACCGGGTCAGGGAACTGACCCACGCCTTTATTGACCCGGCCTTTGCCGGTTTTGCCAGAAAGCGGCCGCCGCGGTTGGGCGAGTGCCTGACCTTCACCGAGTATGACCAGCACTTCACCCTGCCGATCATCTTCCCGCCGGTGGCGCTGACCCGCATCCTCGGCGAGGAGGTGAGCCGCCACGGCCTGACCCAGCTCAGAATCGCCGAAACCGAGAAATACGCCCATGTCACCTATTTCTTCAATGGCGGCCGGGAAGAACCCTTTGCCGGCGAGGAGCGAGTGCTGATCCCCTCGCCCAGGGAGGTGGCCACCTACGACCTGAAGCCGGAGATGAGCGCCCTGGCCGTGACCGAGGAACTGCTGCGCCGTCTGGCGGCAAAGGAGTACGGCCTGGTGGTCATTAATTTCGCCAACGGCGACATGGTTGGCCATACCGGCGTGCTGGCCGCGGCGGTTAAGGCCTGCGAGACGGTGGACCAGTGCCTTGGCCGCCTGGTGCAGGCGTTCACCAAACGAGGCGGCGTTGTCCTGATTACCGCTGACCACGGCAATGCCGACATCATGTACAACCCCGAGACAAAAGGGCCGTTTACCGCCCACACCTCCAACCCGGTACCCTGCATCCTGGTCAGCGACCGCCACCTGGGCTGCCGGCTGCGACCGGACGGCGCCCTCAAGGATATCGCGCCCACCGTCCTTGCCCTGCTCGGCCTGCCGGTCCCGGCTGAGATGGAGGGAAGCAATCTGATCATAGGATAACCCATGCGCTTTATCAGCACCCGGGGCGGTATCGCCCCCATCCAGTTCAAAGAGGCCGTGCTTATGGGCCTGGCCACGGACGGCGGCCTGCTCCTGCCCGAATCCCTGCCCGTCCTGCCCGAGACCACCCTGGCCGGCTGGCTCGCCATGGCCAAAGCAAAACAACTTTCCTACCAGCAGCTCGCCTTCGAGATCATGCGCCTGTTCATCACCGATATCCCGGCCGATGAGCTGCGCCGCCTGGTCGACCGCTCCTACGCGACCTTTGCCCATCCGGCGATCACGCCGCTCGTGGCAGTAGCCGATCTCCACATCCTGGAGCTCTTCCACGGCCCGACGCTCGCCTTCAAGGATGTGGCCCTGCAGTTTCTCGGCAATGTCTTCGAATATATCCTCAAGGAGTCCGGCGGCCGGATGAACATCCTGGGCGCCACCTCCGGCGACACCGGCAGCGCCGCCATCTATGGCGTCCGGGGTAAAGAAGGGATCAGCATCTTCATCCTCCACCCCCACAAACGGGTCAGCCCGATCCAGGAGCTGCAGATGACCACGGTGCTGGACGACAATGTCTTCAACCTGGCCATCCGCGGCACCTTTGATGACGGCCAGACCATTGTCAAACAAATTTTCAACGATATCGCCTTTAAGGACGCCTATCAGCTGGGCGCGATCAATTCGATCAACTGGGCTCGCATCCTGGCCCAGGTTGTTTACTATGTGTATGCCTGGCTGCAGGTCGCCGCGACTACCGGCGCAACCGAGGTGGACTTTGCCGTGCCCACCGGCAATTTCGGCGATATTTTCGCCGGCTTCGTGGCCAAGCGGCTGCTGGCCGGCAACCGGCTCCGGACCCTCATCCTGGCCACCAATGAAAATGATCTGCTGACCCGTTTTGTCAACCAGGGCGATTATTCGCTGGGCACCGTGGTGCCGACCACGAGTCCGTCCATGGATATCCAGGTAGCCAGCAATTTCGAGCGGTTTCTCTACTATTTATACAACGAGGACCCGCAACGGGTAAGCCAGGCCATGGCCGACTTTGCCAAGAGCGGCCGGCTCACCTTTGACGCGGCAGAGCAGGAGAAAATCCGCGCGGTCTTTGTTGCCAAGCGGGTCAGTCAGCTTGAAACCGAAGAGACGATCCGCGCGGTTGATGCAAGCTGCCGCTATGTGCTCGACCCGCATACCGCGGTGGGGGTCAATGCGGCGCAGGCACTCAGGACACCGGGGGTGCCGGTCGTCTGCCTGGCCACTGCCCATCCGGCCAAGTTCGGTTCGGCGGTGGAGGCGGCCATCGGCCGAAGCCTTGCGCTGCCCGCTGCCCTGGCCGATCTGGCCGGCCGGCCGAGCCGCTGCGAGATCGTGGCGGCGGACACGGCAATCGTCAAAAATTTTGTCGTTGGCCATGCTCGATAGATAGTAAAAAAGATCGGCAGCCCAAGGCCGTTGACTTAAACTAATCTCTTGCTTTTGAACCGCAGAATATCGAACAAGGAATGTCGAATGTCGAAGTTTAACCACTTCATCATTCTACGGTTTCTTGTTTACCCCGCAAGGGGGTATAAACTTTATTCAATGTTCGCTGTTAGCTCAAAATAGTTTAGTTCCTTAAATCAACGGCAGTTAGCGGCAACCGGCACCGAATGGCTCTTCCGGAGGAGCAGCGCATGGAACTGGCGGAACGGCTCAATCTCCTGCAGCGCCTTGATCTCTTTGAATCCCTGAACGAGGAAGACCGCCATTTTGTCGCGGGTCTGGTCGAAATCGAGCTGAAATGCGGCGATTTTCTCTTCAAGGACGGCGACCCGGCCCAGGACATGTTCGTGCTCATGGCGGGCAAACTCGAAATCCAGAAGCTCGCCAAGATGATCACCTGCATGGAGCCGGTTGACTATGTGGGCGAGATGGCCTTAATCGAGGACAAACCGCGCTCCGCCACGGTGCGGGCCGTCTTCCCCAGCCTGCTGCTCAAGGTGAGCCGGCCGCACATGCAGCAGTACCTGGACGGCCACCCGGCCGCCCTCTTTTCCATGCTGCGGAGCCTGAGCCGCAAGATCCGCCACGACACCGAAATGATTGCCCAGGAGTTTGAAAAGGCCAATATTTTGATCCATGACATGAAGAACTTTCTCACGCCGCTGCTCTACCTCGATCTGCTCGCCAGGGATACCCCGCCGGGTCCGGCCCGGCGCTATATCGAGGTCATGCAGAAATGCCGGCAGCATCTGACCGAGCTGGTGGCCGAGGCCCTGGCCATTGCCAAGCGCCAGGCTTTACCCTATATAAAGGAACGCCATTCCCTGCCGGACCTGCTGACCGACCTCTTGACCAACGAACTTTACGGCCATCCGGAGCTGGCCGACAAGGTCCTCCGCACCGAGCTCCGCGCACCTTTACCAAATTTTCCCTTCAACCGTCTCGAAATCCGGCGGGTGTTGACCAATCTGCTGCTAAACGCGGCCCAGGCCAGCCCGGCCGGCGGCGTCATCACCGTGATTGTCGACCAACAGGGCGACCAGGCCGTGGTCCAGGTCAAGGACCATGGCGCCGGGGTGGAGGCTCACATCGGCGACCGGATCTTCGACCCTCATTTTACTACCAAGGAGACGGGTAACGGCCTTGGCCTGGCCTCGTGCCGGCAGATCATCGAGAAGAACCACGGCGGCGTTTTGAAGTTTTCCTCGGTGCCGGGAGTGGAGACGATCTTTACCTTTTCCCTGCCCCTGGCCACGGCCGGCCGCGCAACGGAACAGTCAAGATGATTGACATGCGGGAGTACAAAAAACAGGTGGATGAATCCGTGGCCTTTCTGGCGGCCCGCCTGTTGCTCCGGCCCCGGGTCGGCCTGGTGCTCGGCACCGGCCTCGGCGCCCTGGCCGAGCAGCTTGAAGATGCCATCATCCTGCCCTACGAGGAGATCCCGCATTTTCCGCGCGCCACCGTGACGAGCCATGCCGGCAACCTGGTGAGCGGCCGGCTCAATGGCCAGGCAGTGGCCATGCTGCAGGGCCGCTTCCATTACTATGAGGGCTACTCGGCCAGGGAACTGACCTTCCCGGTCCGGGTTCTTTCCCGGCTCGGGATTGAGATCCTGGTGGTCACCAATGCGGCCGGCGGTCTGAATCCCGCCTTTTCCGCCGGCACCATCATGGTGATCCGCGACCATCTGAACTTCATCCCGGACAACCCTTTGCGCGGGCCGAACATCGACGAATGGGGGCCGCGCTTCCCGGACCTCTCAGTGCCGTACGCGCCCCGCCTGATCGACCGGACCCTGGCCGGCGCGGCCCGCCTCGGCATCCCCCATGTGGAAACCGGCGTCTATGTGGGCATTCCCGGCCCCAGCCTGGAGACGCCGGCTGAAACCAGGTTTCTGCGGAGCTGCGGGGCCGACGCCGTCGGCATGTCGTCGGTGCCGGAGGTGATCGTGGCCCGCCATGCCGGCCTCGAGGTACTCGGGCTCTCGGTGGTCGCCAATGTCAATGACCCGGACAATTTCGCTCCCATTCTAATCGACGACATCATCAGCAAGGCAAAAGAGATTGAGCCCCGCTTCCTGCAACTGGTGGCCGAGGTGGTCCGGAGCATATAAACAGAGGAGAACCAATGAGATGACGGACATCAAGCAGGCGAACCTGGTGGTCTGCGGCAAATATCTGCTGACTCAGGACCGCGAACGGACGATCGTCGCTGATGGCGGGGTGGCAATCAGCAACGACACCATTGTCGAGACCGGCCCGGCCGCGCTCCTTCTTGCCCGGCATCCGGCCGCCGCCACCATTGTCGAGCCCCACGGTCTGATCATGCCCGGCCTGATCAACAGCCATACCCACGCGGCCATGGCCTGCTTCCGGGGTCTGGCCGACGATCTGCCCCTCATGCAGTGGCTGCAGGAGCATATCTTTCCGGTGGAGGCCAAGCTGACCGGCGAAATGGTCTACCATTCGACCCTGCTTTCCGCGGCCGAGATGATCAAATCCGGTACCACCTGCTTCTGCGACATGTACCTGTTTGCCAAAGACGTGGCCCGGGCCGCGGATAGAGCCGGCATGCGGGCCTGGATCGGCGAGGTGCTCTACGATTTCCCGTCACCCTGCTACGGACCGCTGGAGGCCGGCTTCCGCCATCTGGCTGAGATGTTTGCCGCCTTTCGGCACCATCCGCTGATCACGGTCACCGTGGACCCGCACGCGGTCTACACCTGTTCGCCGGAGTTGCTGACCAGGCTGAAGACCGTGGCCGAACAGCACGACGCCCTCTATGTTATCCATCTTTCCGAAACCAGGAGCGAGGTGCAGGGCACGCTCGAACGCTACGGCCGGACGCCGGTCATGCATCTTGCCGAACTGGGCCTGCTCGACAGCCGAGTCCTGGCCGATCACTGCGTGGTGCTCACCGAGGCGGAAATCGAGCTGCTGGCGGCAAAGGGTGTCAAGGTAGCGCACTGTCCGGAAAGCAACATGAAACTCGCCTCCGGCGTGGCGCCGGTGCCCGACCTGCTGGCGGCCGGGATCACGGTCGGCCTTGGCACGGACGGCAGCGCCAGCAACAACGATGTGGACATGTTCGGCGAAATGGGCAGCGCCGCCCTGCTCCATAAAGCGCACCGCCTTGATCCGACCGTGATGCCGGCCACCGCCGTGCTGGACATGGCGACCATCGGCTCTGCTCGCGCCCTGGGCGCGGCGGAGAAGATCGGCAGCCTGGAGGCGGGCAAGAAAGCGGATATCATTGTGCTTGATCTGAACCAGCCCCACCTGACCCCGCTCTACAACATCCCCTCCCATCTGGTCTATGCGGCCCGGGGTGGGGATGTGCTGCATTCGATCATCAACGGCCGGGTGGTGATGCGGAATCGGCAGCTACTGAGTCTGGACGAAGGGGCGATCCTGGCGAAAATGGCCGAGATCGGCGCCTTGATCAGAAACATGCGGGGGCAGTCTTGAGACAGGGCGGCAGGAGCAGGGAAGAAAAAGCATTTCCCTTGTCCCCGGTTTTAAGGTACATAGTGAATAACTGCGGAAAGGATAGAAGTCAGGAGGCAGGAGACAGGAGTCAGAAGACAGAATGCTGCATGAATACACCGCCGGCATTTGACAACTGACTAAACCAGAATATCACCGTCTTCCTCATTCTGACTTCTGAATTCTGAATTCTGACTTCTGCCTAGAGAGGTTTTCCATGTTCGGACTCGGCATGCCGGAGCTTGTCATTATCCTGGTCATTATTGTAATCATATTCGGCGCGGGCAAACTGCCGGAGATCGGTGCCGGCATCGGCAAGGGGATCAAGAATTTCAAAAAAGCCACCCGCGACGAGGATGAGACAAAAAAAATAGATGATGACAAAACAGGTCCATCCGCCTGAAAATACCTGCCGACCCCGGCAGGCTGCAGTTCAATAACTACAAAGCCAGGCCATCTGGTGGATCGGTTGGGAGGAGAAAAATGTTCGGTCTGGGAACCCCGGAGTTAATCGTTATCCTTGGCATTGCCTTTCTGGTCTTCGGCGGCAAGAAACTGCCGGAAATCGGCGCCGGTCTTGGCAAGGGCATCAACTCGTTCAAAAAAGGGCTGCGGGAGGTTGAGGATACTGCCAAGGAAACCGTGCCCGGCATGAAAGAGGTCGCCGCGGCCAAGGATGAGGCCGCCAAGATTAAAGACGACCTCAACGTGTTCAGCAAAAATTAAGAAGTCAGAATTCAGGAGTCAGAATTCAGAATAAGGAAGACGACGTCATTCTCGAGTTGAGCCGGTTGCCCGCAGTGTATTCATGCAGCATTCTGACTTCTGACTCCTGAATTCTTCTTTCCCTATATCTTCCGTTTATCCACCACCCGCTTGCTCTTGCCCTCGGTACGCTCCAGGCTTTTTTCCTCCACCAGCCTGACCTCCACCGCGATGCCCAGTTCCGTGGCGAGCCGCTTTTTGATCTCCTCCACCAGCGCCCGCTGTTTCTTCATCTCGTCGAAAAAGAGGGACTCGTTCACCTCCACCAGGACGGTGGCTTTATCCTGGTGATCCTGGCGCTCGACCACGATCTGGTAATGGGGGGCCGTGCCCTCGATTTCGAAGAGCACGTTCTCGATCTGCGAGGGAAAGACATTGACGCCCTTGATGATCAGCATGTCGTCGGTGCGGCCCATGACCCGGCTCATCCGCTGCAGGGTCCGGCCGCAGGGGCAGACCCCGGGCAGCAGCCTCGTCAGGTCGCGGGTCCGGTAGCGGATGACCGGAAAAGCCTCTTTGGTCAGCGTGGTGATGACCAGTTCGCCCACCTCGCCCGGCTCAACCGGCTCCAGGGTGTCGGGATCGACAAGTTCCACCAGGAAGTGGTCCTCGTTGATGTGCAGGCCGTTGCATTCCCGGCATTCGCCGGCCACGCCCGGCCCCATGATCTCGGAGAGGCCGTAGTTGTCGGTCGGCGTAATGTGCAGCTTGTTCCTGATCTCCTGACGCATGGCCTCGGACCAGGGCTCGGCGCCGAAAAGGCCATATTTCAGTGAAAGGGCGTTGGTGTTGATCCCCATCTCCAGCATGGTGTCGGCCAGCACTAGGGCGTAGCTCGGGGTGCAGACCAGGGCCGTGGTCTTGAAATCCTGCATGATCTGGATCTGCCGTCTGGTGTTACCGCTTGAGATGGGGATGACCGAGGCGCCGAGCAGTTCAGCGCCGTAGTGCAGGCCAAAGCCGCCGGTGAACAGCCCGTAGCCGAAGGCGATCTGCACCACGTCGTCCTTGGTCAGCCCCGCCGCGGTGAGCACCCTGGCCACCAGGCCGGCCCAGTTTTTGATGTCGTTCTTCGTATAGCCGACCACCGTGGCCATGCCTGTGGTGCCCGAGGAGGCGTGCACCCGCACCACATCTCGAAGCGGCACGGCAAACATGCCGTACGGGTAGTTCTGGCGCAGGTCTTCCTTGGTGGTATAGGGCAGGGAGCGCAATTCGGCGAGCGAGCGGAAACCGTCGGGATCGACCTTCATCTTCCGGAAGGTGTTCCGGTAGAAGGGCACATGGGTCGCCACCCGGAACAAGGTGGCCTGCAGGCGCTCCAGTTGCAACTGCTCCAGATCCTCGCGTGTCATGCATTCCTTGCTTTCTTCCCAGTACATGCTCCCCTCCGTGATCTCTATCACTCTGTCACTTTGCCACTCTGCCACTTCGTCTCTCTGCCACTCTGCGCCTACTCAATCTTCTCCCGGCCCAGATAGGCGCGCTGCACGTCCCGGTTTTCGAGCAGATCCGCGGCCGGGCCCTGCAGGATGATCTTGCCGGTCTCCAGTACATAGCCGCGGTCCGCGATCCGCAGGGCGGCCTTGGCATTCTGCTCGACAAGCAGCACCGTATTGCCGGCCTCGCGCAATTGTGAAATGATCCGGAAGATGTCGCGGACAATGAGTGGCGCCAGGCCGGTGGACGGCTCGTCCATCATGACCAGAGACGGTCTGGCCATCAGGGCGCGGCCCATGGCCAGCATCTGCTGTTCGCCGCCCGATAAGGTGCCGGCCAACTGGTCGGCCCGGGTGCGCAGCACCGGAAATAATTCGTAGATGTTTTCCAGTTCTCGGCTTACCGCCTGCTTATCCTTTTTATACTGGACATAACCGCCAAGGATCAGGTTGTCGTACACCGTCATCGTCGCAAAGACCTGGCGGCCTTCCGGCACCAGGGAGCAGCCCAGGCCGACAATCTTCTCCGGGGCAGTCTTCCGCAGTTCCCTGCCCTTGAACAGCACCTCGCCGGCGCTGATCCTGAGCAGCCCGGCAATGCTGTGCAGCAGGGTCGTCTTGCCGGCGCCGTTAGCGCCGATGATGGTAACGATTTCGCCGGGGTCAACATGCATGGAGATGCGTTTCAGCACCCGCAGATTACCGTAGCCAGCCTCCAGGTTTCTTATTTTAAGCATGCGTCACCACCCTTTCCCCTGACACGTCGGCGGCGTTTTCTGTTCCGCCGGCGCTGCCTTCTTCCTCCTCTCCCAGATAGATGCGGATGACCTCCTGGTTCTGCTGAATGGCCAGCGGCTGGTCTTCGGCGATTTTTTCGCCGAAACTCAAGACAACGATTTCGTCGGAGATGTCCATGACCAGCGACATGTCGTGTTCCACCAGGAGGACGGTGATGCCCTGCTGCCGGATTTTCCGGATCAGTTCGCCCACCTCGCCGGTCTCGTAGATATTAAGGCCGGCCGCCGGTTCGTCAAGCAGCAGCAGCGCCGGCTCGGTGGCCAGGGCCCGGGCGAACTCCACGGCCCGCTGTTGGCCAAAGGCAAGATTGGTCACCTCAAGATCGGCACACTCGGCAATACCCATCAGATCGAGCAGTTCCATGGATTTGTCGCGGATGCACCGTTCCTCGGCCCAGGTGGCGGGCAGATTCAGCATGCCGGCCAGAAAGCCGGCCCGGCTGCGGACATGCCGGCCGACCATCACGTTCTCCAGGGCGGTCATCCCGGCAAAGAGCTTTATGTTCTGGTAGGTGCGGGAGAGGCCAAGGCGGGCGATTTGGCAGGGCAGCAGGCCATTCAACCGGCGACCGTTGAAGCGGACCTCGCCGCCATCGGGCGCCAGGTTGCCGGCGATCAGGTTGAACAGGGTGGTCTTGCCGGCGCCGTTCGGGCCGATTACCGCCTTGATGCTGCCCTGATGCACGGTGAAGCTGACATCGTTGACCGCACGCAGGCCGCCAAAGGAACGGTTCAGGTTTGCAATTTCCAGGAGTGCCACGGCTTCTTTAATACCGTTTCATCGATTGAGTGTTGGAACTGTTCATTTTCTCTCCCTGGCGAACAGGACCCGGAGCCGCCGGCCCAGGCCCAGGCGGAGGATGCCCTGCGGCGCGAAAAGCATGATCGTGATCAGGATGCTGCCAAACACCGCGTCGTCATAGGTGCCGAACACGCCGCGCAGCGACAGAACATTAAGCACGATACCCATGAGTAAAGCGCCCCAGAGGTTGGCCATGCCGCCCACCGCGACAATAGCCACGTACCGCACCGACTTCATGACGCCGGCCTCGGAGGGGCCAATGCCGCCGTTGTAATGGGTGACAAAAACCCCGGCCGTGGCGGCAAAAACCGCGCTGAGTACAAAAATGTAAAGCTTGTAGCGGGCGCTGTCCACCCCCATGGCGCCGGCCGCCTCCTCGGCGCCATGAATGGCGCGCAGAGCCCGGCCCACCCGCGAATGGATCAGGTTGAGCAGCAGGGTCAGACCGATGGCAAGCAGGCCCCAGGCGATGTAGTAATTCTGAATCCGAGCGCCAAAATCGCCGCTTACCTCAAGGCCGGGCAACAAGCGGAAACCGGGCACCCCCGAGATGCCATCCGCCTCGCCGAAATAGGCGCTGCCCAGGACGATCCGGAAGATGATGATCCCAAAACCAAGGGTAGCCATGGCCAGATAGTGGCCTTTCAACTTCAGGACCGGCCCGCCGATGGCAAAGGCGATGGAGCCGGCCGTCAGTACGGCGATGATGCAGGCGACCCAGGGCTGCACGGTAAGCAGCGTGGCGCCATAGGAATCCTGACGGCTCAGCAGCAGGCCGCTCCGCGCCAGAAATTCAACCAGGGCGTGGTTCTTGAGCCCGGCCAGGTTATGGGTGGTGAGCCCGGCGGCGAGATAGCCGCCAATAGCGAAAAAACCAGCATGCCCCAGGGAGATCTGGCCGGCATAGCCCATGAGCACGCAGAGGCCGATGACAACCAGCGAATAATAGGCCGCCATGGTCAGCTGGGTCAGGTAATAGGCCGTGCCAGTTAAAGCGGTGGCAACCTGAACCGCCACCACCGCCGCCAGCAGTGCTGCCACCGGGATGTAGCGCCTTGCAGAGTCCATCAGAAATCCTTGAGCCGGGCGGCGGCGCTGCTGCCGAACAGGCCATGCGGCCGGACAAACAGAATAAGCAGCAGAATGGAAGTGGCGATCGCATCCTGAAAGGCCAGGGGCAGAACCGAGATGCTGAAGGATTCGATGATGCCGAGCAGAAGACCGGCAGCCACGGCGGCCATGCTGTTGCCAAGCCCGCCCAGAATGGCCACGGTAAAACCCTTGATCGCCAGGGATGGCCCCATGTCGTACTGACTGTAGGTGATCGGCGACATGACGCAGCCGGCCACAGCACCGATGCCGGCGCTGAGCATGAAGGAAAGCGTCACCATGTTCCTGGGGTTGATGCCGCAGAGAATGGCGGCCCGCCGGTTGGCGGCGCAGGCCCGCATCTCCCGGCCCAGCGAACTGTATTTAAAAAACAGGCTTAACGCGGCCACCATCACCGAGCAGACCCCGACCACCAGGAAGACCTGCGGCGAAACCCTGGAACTGAACACCTTGATCGAGGTGATCTCGTTGCCTATAAAATAGGGCAGCGACCGGACGCTGGACCCCCAGATGTGAAGGGCCGCCTCCCGGGTGAGAATCGACAGGCCGATGGTGATGATGATCATCCGCAGCACCGACGGGCTCTGCAGCCAGCGGATAAAGAAAATTTCGATCAGGCCGCCGATCGCCATGGTGAGCAGCACGGCGAGGACAATGGCCGGCAAAAGCGGCATGTGCGCATGCAGGGAGATGGCGATCATGCCGCCGAGCATGACGAATTCGCCCTGGGCAAAATTGATGATGCCGGTAGTGTTGTAGATGATGTTGAAACCGATGGCGACGATGGCATAGATGATGCCGTAGGTCAGCCCGGCAAAGAGATACTGGCAGAACAGGGTGGAATTCATGCGTGCGGCTGAACAACGAATATCGAATAAAGCTTGTACCCCCTTGCGGGGTAAACACGGAACCGCAGAATCATGAAGTAGTTAAACTTCGACATTCGATATTCCTTACCGTCCAAGGATGGTCTAATGCCGCGGGAGCCAGGGATGGCGGGAGCGGCGTTCGATATTCTGCGGTTCAAAAATAGAAAACCTGCTGAAAGCAACGGCATTGAACAGAGGGACGGGCCGAGCCCGCCCCTCTGCCGAATAGTGTTGCGCTTGGTTACTGGTACATGACGAACTTGCCATCCTTGACGGTCAGCATCTCAAAGGCATCAATGGCCAGGCCATTGTGGTCCTCGGGCGAAAAGTTGAAAATCCCGCCGGTGCCGGCAAAGCCCTTGAGGTTTTCAATGGTGTCCCGGACTTTTTCCCGGTCCGGCCCGGCCAACCGGATCCCCTCGACCAGAATCGCCAAGGCGTCATAGGCATGGCCGCCAAAGGTGGAGACATCTTCCTGATATTTTGACTCATAGTCTTTTTTATACTTGGCGAGCAGACTCTTCTGCGGGTGGTTGGCCGCCAGAGTATCGGCCACCAGCAACCGGCCGGCCGGGAAGATGATCCCCTCCGCCGCCGCGCCCGCCGCCTGAGCATATTTGATGTTGCCGAAACCGTGACTCTGGAAGAGCGGCACCTGCCAGCCGGCCTGCCGCATATTCTTGGCAACGATGGCCTGGGCCGGTACCACGGACCAGTTGATCACCGCCTGGATCTCCTTGTCGGACATCAGTTTGGCCACCAGGGCGGAGAGATCGGTGGCCGCCTTGTCGTACACCTCACCCGCCAGGATCTGGATGCCGAAGTCCGGCGCGATTTTTTCCAGCTGCTCCTTGCCGGCCTTACCGAAACCGGTATTATCGGCCACCACCGCGATCTTGGAGATTTTCATCTTGTTCATCTCCTTGAAGATCATCTGGACGGCAAAACTGTCCTTCTGGGGGGTTTTGAAGACATATTTGGCCACCGGGTTGACGATCACCTCGGCGGCGGCGCAGGAGAGCAGAATGGTCTTGCCCTGTTCGGCAATGTCCTTGATTTTCATGGTTTCGCCGCTGGAGGACGGGCCGATAATTGCAAAGACCTTCTCCTCCTCGATCAGCTGTTTGGCAAAGGAGATGGCCTTTTCCGGATCGCCGGCCGAATCCTTGATGAGCAGGTCGATCTTGTTGCCGTTGATGCCGCCGGCCGCGTTTTTCTCCGCCACCATCATCTCCAGGGTCTTTGCCTCGGGCGCCCCCAGGAAGGACTGCCCGCCGGTGACCGCCAGAATGGCGCCAACCTTGATGTTTTCGGCCCGCAACGCGGTCACGCCCATGGTCAGTGTCAGGGCAAACGCCAGAGCAGTTGACACAAATCGTTTCATCGCCATCTCCCTCCTTGTTTTGTTTTTTTAAAAACCAGGGTGTTAGTCTGTAGTCTGTTAGACTATCACCCCCTATAATCGGCAAACCTCTTCATTGGTGAGAATCTTAAAACCGGCCTGCTGGAGAATGGAAATCGCCTTATTGGGTTCGTCGAATCGGAAAATGATCGCGGCATTCTGACCGCTCTTTTCCACAAAGGCGTACATATATTCCACATTGAGCCAGGCGCCGCTCACCACCTTCAAGACCTCGGCCAGACCACCGGGCCGATCTGCCACCTCCACGGCCACCACGGACGCCTTGGTCACGGTGAAGCCGGCAGTCCGCAGGGCCTGCACCGCCCTGGCCGTATCGTTGACAATAAGCCGCAGGATGCCGAAATCCGCCGTATCCGCCACGGCCAGCGCCCTGATGTTGATGTTGTTGGCGGCCAGTACATCGGCGATCTCAGCTAACCGTCCCGACTTGTTCTCCAAAAAAACGGCGATCTGCTCAACCTTCATTTCCGCCATGTCCGCCTCCTGCTATTGAAAATTCAGAATTCAGGATTCAGGAGCCAGAATACGGAATTCAGAAACAAAACTTTCTCCTGGATTCTGAATTCTCACTTCTGAATTCTGCCTGTAATCATATCTTTCGATTGTCGATAACCCGCTTAGCCTTACCTTCACTGCGCTGAATCGATTTCGGCTCGACCAGCTTTATCTTGCAGGTGGAACCGATCAGATCCTTAATCTCGGCCTGGATGCGTCTGGATAAGGCCTCCAGCGTCTTAATCTCGTCGGAGAAGACCTGCTCGCTCACCTCCACCTGCACCTCCATGGTGTCCAAGGCGCCTTCCCGGTTGACAACAATCTGATAGTGGGGCTCGACGCCCTTGATGCCCATGAGCACATGCTCGATCTGGGAAGGAAAGACATTGACCCCACGGATGATCAGCATGTCGTCGGTGCGGCCGGTGACCTTTTCCATGCGCACGAAGTTGCGGCCGCAGACGCAGGGCTCCGCCCACAGGCGGGTGATGTCCTTGGTCCGGTAGCGGAGCACCGGGAAGGCCTCCTTGGTCAGGGTGGTGAAGACCAGCTCGCCGGCCTCGCCCATGGGCAGCGGCTCGCCGCTCTCGGGGTCGATGATCTCCGGGTAGAAATGGTCCTCGAAAATATGCATGCCGTGCTGGGCCTCGATGCACTCCATGGAAACGCCGGGCCCCATCACCTCGGAAAGGCCGTAGATGTCGATGGCTTTTAACCCCAGCTTTTTCTCCACCTCCTCGCGCATGTTCTCGCTCCAAGGCTCGGCCCCGAAAATGCCGACCCGCAGTTTCAGGCTGGCCACGTCCACCCCCATGTCGGCCATGGTGTCGGCCAGGTTCAGGGCATAGGAAGGGGTGGCGAGCAGGACCGTGGAGCCGAAATCCTGCATGATCAGAATCTGACGCCTGGAGTTGCCGCCGGAAATCGGAATAACCGTGGCTCCGAGTTTTTCCGCGCCGTAATGGGCGCCGAGGCCACCGGTGAACAGACCGTAGCCGTAGGCATTGTGCACCATGTCGTCCCGCTGAACGCCGCCGCAGGCCAGGGCCCGCGCCATGAGTTCGGCCCAGGTGTCGATGTCGCGCCGGGTGTAGCCGACCACGGTCGGCTTGCCGGTGGTGCCCGAGGAGGCGTGCACCCGCACCACCTGCTCGAGCGGCACGGTAAACATGCCAAAGGGATAGTTGGCCCGCAGGTCTTCCTTGGTGGTGAAAGGCAGCTTTTTAATATCAGCCAGGGTCTTGATGTCGCCCGGCCGCACACCGGCCGCATCCATCTTGGCGCGGTAGGGCGCCACCCGGGCATAGACCCGCGCCACCAGATCCTGCAGGCGCCGCAGCTGCACCTTTTCCAGATCCTCGCGGGGCATGGTTTCGTACTGTTCGTTCCAGATCATGCCATTCTCCTTGATGCCCGAAAAAAAATGTAACTGCTCAGGTATTCAGAATTCAGAATTCAGAATCCAGAATGGCCTTGGAATAAGCCTTCAGCAGCTTGCTGACCTCGGAAAGCAACGACTGATGGGCTTTTTGCCACGCCACCAAGTCTTCAAACTTCTTTGCCGGCTCTCTCATTCTGGCTCCTGAATTCTGACTCCTGAATACCTGAGTAGTTACAAAAAAATCACTGCCACATCCTGCGCCTTCTTGTAACAGTTATTTCTTTTCAGGCCCTTACCATGCTTCTCGGGAAATCACACTGATTTCCCGGCCTTTCTGAAAGGCCTTGAGATTGACCGCGCGGAACCGTTCGGGAATCCGCTGCTGCAGCGTGTCGATAAACATCCCCTCGGCGACCGGCAGAAAGGTTGAAAGGACGCCGACCATGACCATGTTGACGGCGCGCAGTTCGCCGAGTTCCCTGGCCACGGCCGCGGCATCCACCGCGGTAAGAGCGATGTGGCGGGTTGCAAGTTCCGCAAGCACGTTCTCCGGATAGGTCATTTTGCCAGTGGCCACGGCCGACGGCAGGATCTGCTGGGTGTTGACCACTACCCGGCTCTGTTGATGCAGAAAAGGCAGGTAGCGCACCGCCTCCATCTCCTCAAAGGCGACAACGATGTCGGCCGTGCCCGGTTCGATGAGCGGTGACTGGACCTTGGCGCCATAGCGCAGATGGGCAACCACCGAGCCGCCCCGCTGGGCCATGCCGTGCACCTCGCTTTTTTTGACGTCGAACCCGGCGGCCAGCAGACCGTAGGCGGTGATCTCGCTGGCCAGCAGAATGCCCTGACCGCCCACCCCGCAGAAGAGGATATTGCCCTGCGTCTTCATTTCGCCTCCTCCTTTCTGGCAATGGCGCCGAACTTACAAAGCATGGCGCACTGGCCGCAGCCGCTGCACATCTCCGTGCTGATCCGCGAATAGCCCTTCTGCTTTGCCTTATAGCCCATGGCCGTTGCCGCCACCGGCAAAAGCGGATTCCAGCGGATGGCCGGACAGCCCAGCCGGATGCAGGCCATGCAGCCCGTGCATTTGCCGAGTTCCGTTGCATAGGGGATTTTCTTTCGCTTCTTCTCGGTCGGAATCAACACACAGGGCGCCCGGCTGATTACCACCGACAACGCGGCCCGGTTAAGCTCCCGTTTGATAACCTTGCGGGTTGCCTCGATATCGTGGGGATTGACCGTGGTCACATGGCGGACGCCAACGGCCCGGCAGAGTTTCGCCAGATCGAGTTCGACGGCCGGCTCGCCGCCCAGAGTAGAGCCGGAGGCCGGGTTTTCCTGCTGGCCGGTCATGGCGGTAATCCGGTTGTCCAGGATGATGACCGTGGCAGTGCTCTGGTTATAGACCATGTTGAGCAACCCGGTGATGCCCGAGTGGATGAAGGTGGAGTCGCCGATCACCGCCACCACCCGGCCATGCCCGGCCGCGCCCAGGGCCTTGGCCATGCCGTGCGCCGCGGAGACGCTCGCCCCCATGCAGACGCAGGAGTCCATCGCCGACAGCGGCGGCAGAAAACCGAGCGTATAGCAGCCGATGTCGCCTGATACGAAAACATCCTTCAGCCGGGAAAGGCAGTAGAACAGACCGCGGTGCGGGCAGCCGGCACACATGTTGGGCGGCCGCGGCGGCAGAGGGACCGGCGCGAAGAGCGGCCGGTCAGTGGCCGGCGCAATGGCGTTTCTGACAATAAAAGAGTTGAGTTCCCCCTGGGCCGGAATCAACTCCTTGCCGCGGCAGGCGATGCCCATGGCCTTGATCTGGGTTTCGAGAAATGGGTCCAGCTCCTCGACCACGATCAGTTCATCCACCTGGCCGGCGAATTGTTTAATTAACTTCTCGGGCAGGGGATTGACCATGCCGAGCTTCAGGACCGCGGCCTCGGGAAAGGCCTCTTTCACATAGAGATAGGAAATGCCGGCCGTGATAAAACCCCGTTTTCGGTCACCCGGCTCAATGCGGTTTTCGGAAAAAGTCTCGGCGTATTCGGCAAGCCGCAGCTGGCGTTCGCCCACTACCTGGCGGCGCAGACGGGCATTGCCCGGCAGCATGACGAATTTCGCCGGCATCTTTTCGATACCCGGCGTGACCGCGGACACCTCGGGCGGACCCGCTGCCACCACCCCCTTCACATGGGCAATGCGGGTGGTGGTCCGCACCAGCACCGGCGTGTCGAACTGCTCGCTCAACCGGAAGGCGAGCTTGATGAACTCCTTGGCCTCGGCCGGATCGGACGGCTCCAGCATGGGCAGCTTGGCGGCCAGGGCATAGTTGCGGTTATCCTGCTCGTTCTGGGAACTGTGCATCTCCGGGTCGTCGGCATTCACCACCACCAGGCCGCCGCGCACCCCGGTATAGGAGGCGGTGAACAACGGGTCGGCCGCCACGTTCAGGCCCACATGCTTCATGGTGGCCAGGGCGCGCACCCCGGCAAAGGAGGCACCCAGGGCCACTTCGAGAGCGACTTTTTCATTGGGCGCCCATTCGCTGTACACCCCTTCATATTTACAGAGGTTTTCCAGAATCTCGGTGGACGGTGTGCCCGGATAGGCGGAAGCCACCCGCACCCCGGCCTCAAAGGCCCCCAAGGCAATGGCCTCGTTGCCGGAAAGCCACAGCCGCGCCTTGGTTTCCTGTTTCTTTTTCACGGTTACTCCAAATAGACTGAAGACTAAAGGCTGAAGACTATAGCGGCCCTTCCGCCAACAACTGCCAAAAGCTACCCGAACCGCCTTTGTCGGGCAAGATTTTTTTCAATATAGCGGCAGGATTATCAGATTCCAAGCTCTACCAAAATAGGCTTGAACTTTGATTGACGGTGATGTAAGATTTTTCGCTCATTCAGGGGCGATTAACTCAGCGGTTAGAGTGCCACCTTCACACGGTGGAAGTCACAGGTTCGAATCCCGTATCGCCCACCAAGCCAACATCCGGCATCGTCCGATTTAGTCAAAAAAGGCCCGAAAAATCGGGCCTTTTTCTTTTTCTGAGGGTATATTTTTCCCAAAGGCGGATTGCCCCTGCAGTGCAAACCGAACGACAGCGTGCCGATACCGCAATAAATCCGCAGCACATCCGGTTGCCGACGCCCCTCGCACCCTAGCCCCGACCAACCCCGAAATATGAAAACCCTGCCGACCGTACCTGTTCCGGCGCGTAGACATTTCGCAAATCGATAAAAACAGAATTCCGCATCCCTGACTTGATCCGCCCGAGATCCAGCGCCCGGTACTGGTTCCACTCCGTCATCAGGACAAGCGCATCGGCCCCGGCACAGACCGCGTAGGGATTGTCGACAAACTCCACCCCCTCCGGCAAATATTTGGCAGCCTCCCGCATACCCTGCGGGTCGTGGGCCACGATGCGGGCACCTTTTTCAATAAGGGCCGGGAGGATGGTCAAGGCCGGCGCGTCCCGCATATCGTCGGTTTCCGGCTTGAAGGTGAGACCAAGGACGCCGATGGTCTTGCCGGTTTCACTCCCGCCAAGCGCATCCCTTATTTTTTTCACCATCCTGGCCTTCTGGGCCGCATTCACCTCCACCGCCGCCTCGACGATGCGGGCGCTTACCCCGTATTCCTGCACGGTACGCAAAAGGGCCAGGGTATCTTTCGGGAAACAGGAGCCGCCGTAGCCAGGCCCCGGGTGCAGAAACTTTTTGCCGATCCTGCCGTCAAGCCCAATCCCTTTGGCAAGGGCAATACCATCTGCCCCCACTGCCTCGCAGATCGTGGCCATTTCGTTGATGTAGCTTATTTTGACGGCAAGGAAGGCATTGGCTGCGTACTTGATGAGTTCGGCGGTTTCCGGGGTGGTAATCACCACCGGTGTTTCGATGAGGTAAAGCGGGCTGTAAATTCCGCGCAACACAGCGGCGGCCCGATCGTTGTCCACGCCGACCACGACCCGGTCGGGCCGCATAAAATCGTTGATCGCCGCCCCTTCGCGCAGGAACTCTGGGTTCGAGGCGACGTCGAATTCCGCTGCTGGATTCACCTCGCGGATAACCCGCGCCACCTGCCGGGCGGTGCCCACCGGCACCGTGCTCTTGTCGACCACCACCGTATAGCCGGAGATGTGGGGAGCGATGTCCCGCGCGGCACTGTAGATATAGCTAAGGTCGGCATAGCCGTCGCCCCGCCGGCTCGATGGCGTACCCACCGCGATGAAGACCGCCTCGGCCCGCGGTACTGCTTCGGCAAGGTTGGTGGTGAAACGAAGCCGACCTCCGGTCACGTTCTTGACCACCAACTCGGTCAGGCCAGGTTCATAGATCGGAATCTGCCCCTGACAGAGCGCCGCGATCTTGTCGCCGTTGTTGTCTACGCAAATGACCTCGTGGCCAAACTCGGAAAAACAGGCACCGCTCACGAGTCCCACATAACCGGTACCGATGATTGCTAGTTTCATACGAAATGAACCCCTCAGACCCTTAGAGCTTATCCACTCTTAATGGCCTCATCGGTGTATTTGATTTTCACGCTCACAAATTGCGTGTTGGCGTGTATCTAATGAAGACCCAGTTGAACCTTGATGGCCTCTTCGATCTTGCCCATATCCTCTTGGGGAAGAATGCCGGCTCGCCGGAAAAGCCTCTCCTTGCTCACGGTCGTCAACTGATCTGCCATGGCTTTACTTTCTTTTCCTTCAAAGACCACTGCTGCCTCGCTGGGGTAGAGGCGATCCATGTTACTGGTTAGAGGTACCACCTGAACTCGGTTGAGAAACCTATTTGACGCGTCATTACTAACGATTACGGCAGGCCGCTTCTTCTTGATCTCACCAGCAATCGAGGGGTCGAAGTTGACCCACCATACCTCACGCCGTTTCATGGGCTATGTCCTTGAAGGTGGCCTCAGCCCACTCCATGGCCTCCTTCTCTCTTTTCTCGTCTTTTGCCATTTCAGCGTAAGCCAATTCCAGGTTGGGACGCACAACGTATGGCCGGACCAACTCCTGTACGAACTTGCTTATTTTGCGGGGGCCAATTGTCTTGTGTAGCCCTTTGTAGACTTCTTCATCAACGGTTATGGTCAATTTTTTCTGCATTGCGCACCTCCTTGTACGTGCATAATACGTACAACAGCTCGCTGTGTCAATAACAGAACTGACCTGTCAGCAAGAGGGAAAAGTCCCGTTTTCTGAGGCCAACAAGTCATTGGCGGTCAATAACTCCATGTCTGAGCGATCATTTTTTCTCCGCGTCTCAGCGCACGCATAAGTTTTTTGCTTCTGCCATCAAATAACGCGCCATTGGACCAAGGTACAATAGACAACCCGTCTCCCCCTGTATACAATTACCCTACGATGAAGAAGTCCGATAGCTTATTAGTCTAGTAGTCTGTAGCCGTAAGCCGTTACCTAACAGCCTAACAGACTACAGCCTAAACAACCTATAACTAACAGTCTAATAGCCTACAGCCTAAACAACCTTTAATAAGGAGCCCCGCCATGGCCAGCACCAGCGCACAGACCCCCAGCACTTCATTAGGGCAACCAATCGGCAAAGTGATGATCGTAACCGGCACGGTCAAGGCCGTGGCGCCAGACGGCACCGAGCGTGTTCTTACCCCGAACAGCCCGATTTTCGCCAATGAAAGAATCGTCACCGGCAGCGACAGCATGGTTTCCATTGTCTTCAACGATCAGACCCAGCTCGATCTTGGCCGGATGAGCGAGGTCACCCTGGATCACGATGTGTACAGCGGCGAAGCCCCGCCACCGCATGGCGACGTGACCGCCGAGGTGGAGCAGATCCAGCAAGCCCTGGCGTCCGGCGAATTTGATCCGACCACCCAGTTGGAAGCAGCGGCAGCCGGTGTTGTGGCTGGTGCAGCCACCACCGACGGCGGCGGCCATCCCACCGTGGTCTTCGATCTCACCGCTGCCGAGATTCTGCCCGACAGCGGCGCCGATACCACCGGCCCGACCCTGGGCTTTGCCGCTTCGATAGCGGAGGAAATCCCGCCGCCAGCAGAGTCGCCAAATGACGTGCCGACGCTCGAGACCGGACCCGTAACGGTCGACGAAACCGGCGGACTCGATTCTATCACCGGCACCCTTGTTTTCGATTTTGGACAGGACGGTGCCGGCTCCATCGTGCTGTCGGCCTCCGGGGCAACCTGGGATAGCGCATCAAATACGCTCACAGCCGATGACGGTTCCTGGATGCTCGTTGTCAACCAGACTGACGGCATCTACACGTTTACACAGCTCCAGGCCATGGACCACCCGGTGGCCGGCTCCTCACCCGAGGCCCATAACGACCCGATCTACATCAATATAACAGCCACCGTCACCGACAGTAACGGCGACACCGTTGAGCAACCCTTTGTCGTCACCGTGCTTGACGACGGCCCGACCCTGACGGTGGGGCCAAACACTGACATACCTGAGGGGCTGGCCGTTGAGCTCGATGAGACCGAAGGCACGGATCGTGCCAACACCAGTAACTACGAGACGGCCGATGGCAACACCGACGATGACGGCCCAGGCCTGGGTCAAGTGACGTCCACGGTAACGGGCGGCCTGACCAGCCTGTTCACACTGGGCGGCGACTACGGCTTTGACGGTCCGGGAAAGACCACCGGCGTGTTGAGCTTTGTCGGCATTCCAGAGGGGGGACTAGCAACCAACCTGTCGGCGACCCACGGCGGGCAGATCACCCTGTCCCTGGAGGGTGGCGCGATTGTCGGCCACGATGCGGACGGCGATACTGTTCTGACGATTGCGATCGTGAACGATGGCAATGGCGATCCGCAGCTTCAGACCACGCTGTACGAAGCGCTGGATCATGGTTACGACGGCAACGCGTTCGACTCCACGCTGCACCTGTTCCTGGACGGCGGCGAAGGAGGAGGAAGCGGAGACACGGTGCGACTCCAGTACGACGCGACAAGGGTAGATGCGGACGGCGACACGATCACGGCGTCTGCCCAGGTTGATTTAATCACCGCGATGCCGATGTTCGACGGTGTACCTACGAACCAGGACACCATGTACCCGAACTCCTATGTGACCTCGGTGTTCGCCTTTGATGATGACGGGCCGTCGTTGACGGTGACGGCAAACACGGGAGCAGAGAGAGCGCTGGCGGTTGAGCTCGATGAGACCGAAGGCGACGATCGTGCCAACGTCAGTGGCGGCGAGACGGCAGACGGCAACGCCGACGACGCCGGACTTGGCCTGGGTCAAGTGACGACCACGATAACCGGCGGCCTGGCAATTGGAATAAAGGTCGTGGATTCACTGGCATATATCAGCGATTTTCGGCGGGGTTTGTTCATTTTGAATATATCAAACCCCGTGAACCCTGTCCTGGTTGGGCAATATCCTACGGAGGTTAATTCGGCC
>MGTE01000087.1:5840-28496 GCA_001799275.1 Deltaproteobacteria bacterium RIFOXYD12_FULL_57_12 | reverse complement strand
TCAGCGGTCAACTGAATTCTCGGGCGCTTGCTCGTACGTGCCATATGTGGCCTCTTTTTTTATGGTAAAATGAGACCATTATATGAAAACTACAAGACGCCACTATTGTCAAGCTTTTTATGAAACGAAATACTAGCTGGTAGTATGGATTGCGCCTCAGAAACTCCCATGCAAACTCATTTTTGCGGGTCTCGGTGATTTTGGTCTCCAGTGACCTTTGGTTCATTTCTTTTCGGAAGGTAGCGTAGTCCGTGTCCGTAAAGGTTTCATCTTTAAATCGGTATTCGGTCTGGCTTGTCAGCAGGTCATACTCATCCTCATCCGTCCAGTTGGGGAGCCATCCCGGGGCAGTATAGGATTCTGGCCACCAGAAGCAGGTCGTGTCATAATTGTCCTCTTGTTGTAGTTGTCTGTTCATTGTGTTACCCAACCACAGCCCGAAACGGAATAATCTCCGCCCCCTCTTTGAGAGCATCCAGATAATCCGCCCAGGCCTGCATCATCTTTTTCCGCTCCGGCAAATGCGCCGTTCGGTTGTATGCCCGCCCCAGGGGTCACGCACTGCGTGGGCCAACTGGTGTTCAATGAAATCCGGCCGGAAGCCCAATACCTCATCAAGAATTGTTCGGGCCATTGCCCGGAAACCATGACCGGTGATCTCCGTTCTGGTATCGATACCCATGCGCCGCATGGCTGCGTTGAGAGTGTTGTCGCTCATCAGGCGGGATGCAGATCTTGCGGATGGGAAGGCATATTTGCCGGAACCGGTAAGCTGGTACAGATCTCGAAGGATGGCCAGGGCTTGCCTGGAGAGGGGAACAATGTGCGGGGTTTTGGTCTTGCTGGTCGTATAGCGCCACTCGCCAAGGTCCAAGTCCACGTCTGCCCATTGCATGGCCCGCAACTCACCGGGCCGGACAAACACCAATGGCGCAAGGCGCAGGGCGCAGCGGACCAAGAAAGAACCATCATAGCCATCCAGGATTCGCAGCAACGGCGCCACGTCCTTCGGGTCGGTGGGAGCCGCCATGTGTTTTGGTTGCGGCATGGGAGCGAGGGCTTCCCGCAGGTCCGCCGCAGGGTTTGTCATGGCAAGGCCAGAGGCAACCGCATAACTGAATATCTGCCGGCAGGTGTTTCTGAGTCGGTGCGCCGTCTCGACCGACCTTGCTTCGATGCGCCGCAGCACCGCCGCCATTTCCGGCGGGGTGATTTCGCCAATGGGGCGTGGTCCGAAATACGGGAAGATGTCTCGTTCCAGGCGGGTCAGTATTGTGGCGGCATGACCTTCCGACCACCGAGGAAGAAATCTTTTGCGCCACTCCCGCGCCACTGACTCAAAAGAGCCTTCTCCCGACTCTCTGGCCTTCGCTACCTTGCGGGTTGCGCCGAGGTCAATGCCAGCCGCCACCTGCTTCCGGACTGCGTTTCGTTTCTCCCTGGCCTCGGCAAGGGTTACTGCCGGGTACTCGCCGAGGGAGAATGAATTTTCCTTTCCGGCGAACACCACTCGCAGCTTCCACCACTTCCGACCGGCCGGCTCAACCACCAGCCAGAGGCCGCTGCCATCGCGGATCATGTTTGGCTTGTCTTTGGGTTTGGCAGCCTTGACGGCCAACTCGGTAAGCAGGTTTGTTCCAGTCTTTGGCATACGGGACCTCGTAACGGGTAAATTATGAAACGGGTAAACCTCTACCCGTCATCTGACCCGTTTGCCACCCAATATTCCACTGGTTTTACCCGGACACCGCTGGACAATAAAAAAACCCGCGTCCTTGTAGGGAAGCGGGTTTTCTGGACGATACCGAATGGTATCGGATGATGTCTTGGCTCCCGGGGAGGGACTCGAACCCCCGACAAGGTGGTTAACAGCCACCTGCTCTACCAGCTGAGCTACCCGGGAATAGTAGACCAACTCGAAACGGTGTCTATACTATATTCCTAACGGCCAGTCAATATCGAAACTTTGCGTGTTAAAAATTCGTGCACCGCCGGCCGCCACCACTACACGAAGGCCACAAGACAGCTAGCCCAACCATGTACCTCCACGGCCGATATCTAAAATTTCATGCCGCTGTCATTTTTCAACCTTTTTCCTTGACGTCCCGGCGCCTGTGAGGTAGTGAATAGCTCCTCCAGCAGGTTTGCAGTCGGCGCCGAATTAATGCCGGAACAGACCAACATCCCAGAAAAGCAAAGTCGGGGCGTAGCGCAGCCTGGTTAGCGCGCCTGCCTTGGGAGCAGGAGGTCGGAGGTTCGAATCCTCTCGCCCCGACCAGCATGGCCGTCACCCCTTGTTACGTTGTGATTCCAGGCCCGCCTTCACATGGCAGTCATAGCTGCTCATGTAGATTTCCGCTAATGTGAGAAAAGCGGTGACGATCAACGGACCGTAGATTATTCCCAGCACTCCATAAACCTGCAGGCCGCCCAGGATAGCAAGAAAAACCAGCAGAGTGTGCATTTTCACCCGCTTGCCCACCAGCTTGGGCTTTAGGGCATATTCCACGGAAAAAGACAGAAGAACGTAAAAAATCAGCAGAAAAACCGCGATGCCCATACGTCCTTTAAGAAAAACAATCAGGGCGGCTGGCACCAGCACTAGACCGATACCGACAATGGGCAAGAAGGCCAGAATGGCCATGATGCCGCCCCAGAGCACCGGTGGCCCTAGATGGAAAATGGCAAATACCAGGCCGCCAAGCACCCCCTGGATCAAGCCGCAAATGCCGTTGCCCACCAACACGGCGCCGGCAATCTCCTCGAATTTCTTGATGAGCTGTCGCTCCTGATCGTCCGGCAGCGGCGAAAGCCGCAACACAAAGGCGACAAATCTTTCCTGCTCGATCAACAGAAAAAAAATAACCACAATCATCATGAAGAAGCTGAAAACAAAATTCATGATATTGGCGGCCCAGGCGCTGGCCTGGTTGTAAAGAAACAACCCGGCGCCCTTGGCGAATTCCGACAGGGTATCACTCATTCCCCGTGGTTCCAGATCAATCCCAAAACCGATCAACATTTCCCGGAGCTGAGCGATGAAAGGATTCGCTTCCACAAGTTCCCTGGCCTTGAGGGCCAGATTGGAGCCCTTTATACCCTGGTAGAGTCCGAAGGCCTCCTGGGACAGTGCTCCTAAGAAAAAAAGAAGCGGCACAAAGACCAGCAGCATAATCAGGAAGCAGGTCAACAGGGAAGACATAGTGGGAGAGAGCTTCCGATTCAGGAAGTTATAGGCGGGCCGAAAGATGCCGGTGAGCAGAAAAGAGAGGATTAGGATCGACAGCAAAGGCCACAGCAGACGCAGAAGAAACACCACAGAGCCAAAGAACAGCAAAAGAAAATACTTCAGCACCATGGCGCTGGGCGGCGTGCCGTTGTTAACCGTCGGCGGCCCGGACTCCTGATTCTTTTCCATCGCCATGACCGTCTCCCTTGAGGTCTCGCCGTGTTGAGCTCTGCGGCCGCGCCACCGGCTGCTCCGGTAAACGCCCCGAAGTATGATTGCATCGCACAGCCAGTAAATATGGTTGCAATTCCCCCTGTCCGTGGAGTATAGGCTATGTGGTCATCTGCCTGTTCCGACGGAGCAATTATCCGATCCGGACAACCGCCGATTTCCAGGCGGCTTTGTCAGGCCATGACTCCATAATATACACGGACTGTTTCGAAAATCAAAAAAGATGCCGTGTTTCGCTCGTAGTTTGATTTTATATAAGCGTAGTAGCAGCCACATTGG
Source organism: Deltaproteobacteria bacterium RIFOXYD12_FULL_57_12 (assembly GCA_001799275.1). GTDB lineage: Bacteria > Desulfobacterota > Desulfobulbia > Desulfobulbales > BM004 > YD12-FULL-57-12. The sequence continues at coordinate 24,757 of MGTE01000087.1, read as the reverse complement.
GCAGGTTTTTTTCGAGGCGAACAAAAAAAGACAGCAGAAACGATGGCCGGGAACCTTTTCGATCGGCACATCTGTTGTCCTGCAAGATTAAGGAGAAGCGCATGGAAATTCGGCTGGAAAAACTGGACAGCAGCCAACTGAAGACAAAACCCGACGAAAACAATCTCGGCTTCGGACGGTACTTTGCCGACCATATGTTTGTCATGACCTTTGACCGCGACCGCGGCTGGCATGACGCAGTCATCAGGAAATATCAGGATTTTTCGCTGCCGCCGGCCGCCATGGTCCTGCATTACGGGCAGGCGATCTTCGAAGGCCTGAAGGCCTATCGCGGCAAGGACAATGCCATCTATCTGTTTCGGCCGACCGACAATCTACGCCGGATGAACGTCTCGGCCGAGCGGATGTGCATGCCCGCCATCCCGGTGGACGAAGTCCTGGCCGCCCTGCAGACCCTGCTGCGCCTTGATGCAGACTGGATTCCGGCGGCGCCCGGCGCCACCCTCTACATCCGGCCGACCATGATTGCCACGGAAGAGGGGCTTGGGGTTCGCCCGGCTGGCCGCTATACCTTTTTCATCATCAACAGTCCGGTCGGCGCCTACTATCCCGAAGGCTTCAACCCGGTAAAAATATTTGTCACCGACAAATATGTGCGGGCCGTGCCCGGTGGTGTCGGCCATGTGAAGACGGCCGGTAACTATGCGGCCAGCATCATGGCGGCGGTTGAAGCCCAGAAACAGGGCTTTACCCAGGTTCTGTGGCTCGATGCCATCGAACGCCGCTATATCGAGGAAGTCGGCACCATGAACATCTTTTTCCTGATCAACAACGAACTGATCACCCCGCCGCTGTCCGGCAGCATTCTGCCGGGCATCACCCGGGACTCTGTCCTGCGGCTGACCAGAGACTGGGGACTGACGGTCACTGAGCGAAAAATCACCATCGACGAAGTACTGACCGCCATTGAAAACGGTTCGCTGCAGGAAATCTTCGGTACCGGCACCGCGGCGGTGATCTCGCCGGTTGGCGAACTGCACTATAAAGGCCGGGACTGTTGCATCAACCAGGGTCGCACCGGTGCCATTGCCCAGCGACTGTTCAATGAAATACAAGCAATTCAAAATGGTTACCAGGAAGACCCTTACGGCTGGGCTATAAAACTATAATTTTTTTTACGGCGTCCCTTGATTTTTCAAAGACCCATGCCTAGATTTAGCGCACCTGGCGTAATGCCTGCTGCGGCCTTTATTTCAGGCCAAATCTGCGCAGGACATACTCAAGAACGCCGGATCATAGGGTAAAGCACGGCGCATCCTATCAATCCGCAACAAAAAAAATAAAATGTATGGGAGGTTTGCAATGAAGATTCGTCCGTTGAACGACCGCATTCTGGTCAAACGACTTGAAGGAGAGGAAAAAACTAAGGGTGGGATCATCATCCCTGATTCGGCCAAGGAAAAACCGGCCGAGGGTGAGGTTATCGCCGTGGGCCATGGCAAGCTCAACGACAAGGGGGTGCGGGTCGCTCTGGAACTGAAAAAAGGTGATCGGGTGCTGTTCAGCAAATATGGCGGCACCGAGGTCAAGCTGGACGGCATTGACTATATGATCATGCGCGAGGATGACATCCTGGCCGTTGTAGAAAAAAAATAAGGCAATCCGGACTCTCCATAACAGAACATCGTAGCAGCGGCCGGCAAGGGCCTCTCCGGCGGCCGTGCTGATTCCGGCAATACAACTTATTCGAACGAATTATAACTGATCGATAAAGGAGAATGACTATCATGGCAGGAAAAGACATCAAATACGGAGTTAAGGCGCGCGAGTCGATCCTGAAAGGGGTCAACACTCTGGCTGACGCCGTCAAGGTTACCCTGGGCCCCAAGGGCCGCAACGTCCTTCTGGACAAATCCTATGGCTCGCCGACCATCACCAAGGACGGCGTCAGCGTGGCCAAGGAGATCGAACTCACCGACAAGTTCGAAAACATGGGGGCGCAGATGGTGAAGGAAGTTGCCTCCAAGACCAGCGATGTTGCCGGCGACGGCACCACCACCGCTACCATTCTGGCCCAGTGCATCTATGCCGAGGGCTCCAAGCTGGTGGCGGCCGGCAGCAACCCCATGGATATCAAGCGCGGCATCGACAAGAGCGTCATCGCCGTGGTGGCCGAGCTAAAAAACATCGCCAGCCCCACCAAGGAACAGAAAGAGATTGCCCAGGTCGGCACCATCTCCGCCAACAACGATCCGACCATCGGCAACATCATCGCCGAGGCCATGGATAAAGTAGGCAAGGAAGGCGTCATCACCGTGGAAGAGGCTAAGGGCATGGAGACCTCCCTGGAGGTGGTTGAAGGCATGCAGTTCGACCGCGGCTATCTCTCGCCCTATTTCGTCACCGACCCCGAGAAGATGACGGTCAATCTTGACGAACCCGCCATCCTGATCAACGAAAAGAAAATCAGCAGCATGAAAGACCTGCTGCCCATCCTCGAACAGGTTGCCAAGATGGGCAAGCCGCTGCTGATCATTGCCGAGGACGTGGACGGCGAGGCCCTGGCCACCCTGGTGGTCAACAAGCTGCGCGGCACCTTGAACGTGGCCGCGGTCAAGGCCCCGGGCTTCGGCGACCGCCGGAAGGCCATGCTCGAGGATATCGCCGTGCTGACCGGCGGCCAGGTGATCACCGAAGACCTCGGCATCAAGCTGGAAAACGTTACCCTCAACGACCTCGGCTCTGCCAAGCGCATTGTCATCGACAAGGACAACTCAACGATTATTGACGGCGGCGGCGAAAAGGCCAAGCTGGAGGCCCGGGTCAAACAGATCCGCGCCCAGATCGACGAAACCACCTCGGACTATGACCGCGAGAAACTGCAGGAGCGGCTTGCCAAACTGATCGGCGGCGTGGCGGTGATCAATGTCGGTGCTGCTACCGAGACCGAAATGAAGGAGAAGAAGGCCAGGGTGGAAGACGCGTTAAACGCTACGAGGGCCGCGGTTGAAGAAGGCATCGTCCCCGGCGGCGGCGTTGCCTACCTGCGCTGCATCAAGGTCCTCAAGGACCTCAAGCTCGTCGGCGACCAGGAGCTCGGCAAGAAAATCATCATCCGCGCCCTGGAAGAGCCGGTCCGGCAGATTGCCAACAATGCCGGCCATGAGGGCTCGGTAATCGTCGAGCATGTCAAGGCCATGAAGGGCGCCAAGGGCTTCAACGCCGAGACCGAAGAATACGAAGACCTGATCGCCTGCGGGGTTATCGATCCGGCCAAGGTTACCCGCTTTGCCCTGCAGAATGCGGCCAGCGTCGCCGGCCTGCTCCTGACCACCGAGTGCATGGTGGCAGAGAGGCCCGAAGAGTCGAAGGGCGGTGGCGGTGGCATGCCACCAGGCGGCATGGGTGGCATGGGTGGCATGGGCGGCATGATGTAAGCCGTTTTTCACCACAAGCAAACGCAGAAACGGGAGCCTCTCCAAGAAGGGAGGCTCCCGTTTCTGTCAGCGCTGCCAGCACGATTTTCTGGTTGACATGTCTTAAGAAATCTTACATAGTTGTCCGGCCAAGTTGGCACCCCCGTGTGGCGATGTAGCTCAGTCGGTCAGAGCATGCGGCTCATATCCGCAGTGTCCGGGGTTCAAATCCCTGCATCGCCACCACAGCACATTCCAGTATCATCCGATACTGTCCTGAAAGGCCCGAGAAATCGGGCCTTTTTCTTTTTCTGTTGTCCAGTGTCATCTATCTTGGTACAGTAAAATCCGAAGGTTTTGGGGGTACATATAGGGGTATTTGGCCCTTCCCCCAATAGAGATACCCCCAAAAAGGAGGGAAACCCTATGCCTAGAAGGATCACGCCACTTACCGACACCAAGATCAGAACAATCAAGCCGGCAGAGAAGCCCCAAAAGCTTTTTGATGGTGGGGGGCTTTTTTTGCTGGTCACCCCGACCGGTGGCAAGCTTTGGCGGCTCAAATATCGTTTTGGGGGTACGGAGAAGCTACTGGCCATTGGCGCATACCCCCAAATATCCCTAGCCGAGGCTAGACAGAAACGTGACCAGGCAAGCACCTTGATGGCCAATGGTGTTGATCCCAGCGACACCAAGAAAGCACAGAAGGCGGCAGACACCCACGAAACTGAAACCTTCGAAATCATCGCCCGCGAGTGGTACGCCAAGTTTTCACCGTCGTGGGCTGCCAGTCACGGCACCAAAATCATCCGGCGTCTTGAACTCTATGTCTTTCCCTGGCTGGGAAACAGACCGATCAAGGCAATCACGGCGCCGGAACTGCTGACGGCACTGCGAAGAATCGAGGCCAAAGGCACCTTGGAGACTGCGCATCGAACACAACAAAACTGTGGACAGGTCTTCCGCTATGCCGTGGCCACCGGCAGGGCCGAGCGCGACCCATCCGGCGACTTGCGCGGCGCCATACCTCCGGCCAACGGAAAACACATGGCCACCATCACCGACCCAAAGGAAATCGCCGGCCTGTTGCGCTCCATTGACGATTACCGAGGCAGTATCGTCACCCGTTGCGCCCTGCAACTGGCTCCCTTGGTTTTTGTCCGGCCGGGTGAACTCCGCAACGCAGAATGGGCGGAAATCAATTTTGATGCAGAAGAGTGGCGGATACCGGCGGAGAAGATGAAGGCGGGAACTCTGCATATTGTCCCGTTGTCACGGCAGGCACTGGCGGTGCTGCGAGAGATTCATCCCTTGACAGGGCATGGACGCTATGTCTTCCCAAGCCCCCGGACCGATTCAAGACCCATGAGCAGCAATGCTGTTTTGTCGGCCCTGCGGCGCATGGGGTACGCCAAGGATGAGATGAGCGGCCACGGCTTCAGGAGCATGGCCAGCACGTTATTGAATGAACAGGGATGGAACCGGGATGCAATCGAGCGACAACTTGCCCATGCCGAGAGAAACAGTGTGCGGGCGGCGTACAACTACGCCGAATTTATGCCGGAGCGTAAGAAGATGATGCAGGCCTGGGCCGACTATTTGGAAGGGATCAAGGCCGGGGCCAAGATCATACAAATGAGGGCGGCGACTGGAGGGTGAGATTCACAATGAATGCTAATGAATGCCGTATGAATGCTAAATATTCGCATAAAACATACTGGCATTGCAGGGCGTTTAGTCCACGCTAAAAAACCACCGGCGTGAAGTTGATGGTTTTTTAGCCTCATCCCTTTGCTTTTTAATCGGCCAAGGCCTTCAACAACGCGTCCCGGGCATCAGAGTAAAACTGAATGTCGATCTTGGTGGCCATGTCGTCGGAAAGATCGATCAACTGCCGCCGACAGGCGACCGGCATCAGTAGTGCAGTCGCACCCTTTTCTACGGCGATCTCGGCGATGGTCACCGGGTTGTGGACCGGTTCAATGGAGCCGCCCAGGTTGATCTCTCCAACAATGATAAGCCCACCCCGCACACTTTTTTTCAAGAGTGAGGTGGACAGGGCAATCAAGATGGCAACGCCCAGTTTGCTCCCCGATTTGGCGGCATCGAAGGCCCGGAGCTGGGCGGTGAACTCATGTTGCCGGGGGTCTTTATCACCGACCAGTTGCGGCGCCCGGGCGTAAAGGTTCTGTTCCGCATAGCCCATGCTTTCCCGGAAGGATGGCGGCACTGGCTTATTGAGGATTTTCACCCCAGAGCCAGGTCCTTCGTTGATTTCGACACGGTAGAGCCCCGGGTGCTCATCGCCGCCACCCGGGCTGATGCTCCACACCTGCCCTGGCTCCAGAGGATCGCTGGCGATGCTGTTTTCGCTCTGCAACTCCGGCGTGGAGACAAACTTTTCCACCCCATCGGCGCCCATGACATAGCTGAAGTGGGTATTGCGAAACTCTGCCGCCCCGATCCTCTTCTGCTGTTCCTTCACCCGCCGGCGGGCCTCCATGGCAATCCGCACCGCCCATTCCATATCTTCTTCGGGGATGTCATTGGCGGTACCCGGGTGGATCAGCTTGATCAGCCCGCTAACGGTTTTGTTCACCGCATTGGTATCCCGGCCGGACAGAGCGCCGCCGAAGAATACCTTGTTCTGTAGCAGGCTGACGCGGCTCTGGTTTCGGGATTGGCTCCAGCATTCCGAGAGGAAATCACTGACCAGGCCGAAATGATTGGTCAACAGTTCCTTGTTGATCTTGGGGATATCCCACCCGGGCAGAAAGGCATGAATCCGATCCATGAAGGCGGTGTCATCCCGCATCTCCGGGGGCATCGGTCCCAGCAGGTGACCAATGCGCTGCTGATGCTCGACATCCACCTCGAAATTGCCGACTAGAACGATGCTGCCGTCGGCACGGATGCTCTCCTTGCCCCGGCTGAACTCCCCGGACTCCATGTAACCCTTCATGATGTTTACGCCGTCCTTCTGGTCGAAGGAAACCCCGGAAACCTCATCGAAGCAGACCACGTCATACTGGCAGACCAGACCCCGCTGGCCGTTGGAGTTGTTGACAAACATCCTGGCCACCGTGGCCTTGCCGCCTGAAATCAGATGGGCATAAGGTGAGACCTGCTGAAAGAGATGGCTCTTGCCGGTTCCCCGGGGGCCAAGCTCAACCATATTGTAGTTGCGCTCAACAAAGGGAACCATGCGCAGCAACAAGGCATTTCTCTGACGCTCGCTCAGGCCGGCCGGCTCAATGCCGATGGAGCGCAGGAGAAAATCCTTCCACTCCTCGGTACTGAAACTCTTTCTGGCCTCGGCCAGGAGATCCAGCACGTCCCGCTTAGAAAGTTGAATCTCCCGTAGCGAATTCACCCCAAACGGCCGGCCATTTTTCTCTTGGGCAATGATGGGATCATAGGCCAGGGAAATCTCAGCATAAAATCCGCCGGTCAGCATACGCTCATGTTTGCTGACCAGTTCCGCTTCAATCCGAGCGTCGGCCAAACGCAGGCTGGGGATAGTGGCCAGATATGAATCGGTCTTGGCATCGAGACGGGCGGTGATCAGGTCGATAATCTTAACCGGCCCTTTCTCCCGGGCGCGAGACTTGAAAAGCTCTTCATCGCCAGCCTTTACGGTCCGGTCGCTCAACTGGCGCTGGACAATTTCCAGCCCTTCGGCAATCTCGTCCGAGTCGGTACTGGCGCAGTAGCGGCCCAATAAAAACTCCACCACGTAGGTGGGGACCGGGAACTGGCGACTGAAGGTCCGGACCAGGTCTTTTCGGACCAGATACCCTTCCAGGGTCGAGGCTGCTTTTTGATCTATCTGATCCAGGGTTATCATTCGCCACCTCCGCCAATCATTGTATTGCTCTGGGCCACCAGGCCACCGTTGGCATCAACCACTACCAGGGTTGCCTCCTGCCCCAGCAGCTCCTCGTCTTCAACCACCACCGAGGCAGTCCCGTTACCCTTCAGGGGTTTGGCTTTCTTGCCCAACAGAACACTGGACTCAGGAGCGCCGGCCTGCCGACGGAGATCAACCGCCAAGCCGGAGAAATCACCCTCCACCGCCACCGAGCAGCGCAAGCCCTTCCAAACCACATCGGTGATTTCCACCCGGACCGACCCTCCCGCCCCGACAGCGGCAGTGACCGTAAGTTCAAGGGTCAGACATTCCTGCAAGCTCAAGCCACCGTGGGTATATTCTTGACCTTTGCGGAAGCAGCTAACCCCATCGGCCAGGGCAAAATGCACGTCCGGATTCCAGAACCAGGGGTATAGTTTTTGTTCTGAGGTGGCACCAGATTTGAGGGCAGCACAGCGGCCCCATTTGCTGTCGGACAGGCAAGCAGCCAACTCTGTCTTGGGCAAGCCCCCGGGCAGCAATAACCAGCCATGATCAGTAACCACCCGGACGCTCTTCCAGCCGGCCGCCAGCAAGGCAACAATCCGGCCGCTGATTTCCTCCAGGAGAAGTTCGAGGTGTCTGGCCAGTTTCCAGCCCCGGTCATGCCCCTCATGATCGATATCGCCGAACTCACACCAGCCATGGCCACGCCCATCACCATTTTCGCCGCGCTCAAGGAACTGCCAGCCCTTATCGACAATAGTTTTGCGGAGCTGGTAGGCGGTAATTGGCTCGAAATTGTAGCCGGCCGGCTCCTCGCTCACTTGTCCAGAACCCAGAATCGGCGCCACCGCCGGCTTGCCGGTTCCGGTTACACTGGGCAGAGGCACCCAACAGGGGCGCTCGGAGACGGTACAGCCCTTATTCTCCAATAGGGCCAGGAGCCGCTTGGCGGTGTCGAAGCGGAGTCCATCCACGAAGAGAAGACACTCTCCGTCCTGGTATGGGGCAGCCTTATAAGAAGCGAGGGTGCTGCCCGGGTATGAACTGTTGTGGACCACCTGCTGTAAGTGACGTGCCGATTCTTCGGCCCAAGGCAGATACACAGCCCGGATGGCGGCGCTGACCACTGCCAGGTCGGTCTCCGAATCAACTTCGGCCAACGCCCTGATCACCGCCTCATCGGCCCGCCAGCCATTGCTCCGATAGCCAGCAGCCAGGTCATCAACCGTACCGGCAGCCAGACCATTCTTGGTGATCTCGGCCAAAATTGCCAGGTGCTCCAAAGCCATGGTCAAAGGAGCCTCACCAAGTTCCGCCCAGACCAATGTGCGGCGCTTGCCATGCTGCTTTTCCAGGTTCAGAAGAGTTGCCCTGCCTTCATGGGCGGGAACAGCACTCAGCCCCTGCAAATCCTTGTGCAGCGCCTTCTCCTTGGCATCGTTCCACTGGGGCCAGCCGCCGTGGGTCGTCTCATTGGCAAAAAGACTGAGTTGCGGCATGGTACTTTGCCGAATCCGGGCCGGGATATTGGGATAGCGCCTGGGCGCCTCGCAAAACCTCTCCCATACGGCTTTCCATGGGCCTTCGTGCGTTGCCAGTCGGGCGGCACCAATCAGAGCGCCTTCCTTGCTCGGGTCAAAAGCAAACTGCGATTTGCAGACCTCGATAAAGGCTGGCCACTCGTTTTCACCACGACTGTCCCGGAAATCGCTGCCCTGATCCAGCCATTGCAGCAGATCCCGTACCGGGTCACCCCCTGTCAGCAGGGTATTGAAGTAATCTTTATCGAGCCGCTTGCCCTTCAATAGCGAAACTTCTTCGTCCAGAAGTAGATAGAGCGCCAGTTGCATGGCGTTCTTGGCATCATTGTCCTGGGCCACATCAAGGTCCAGTCCCTTGGTCGGTCTTTAGAAAGGCCAGAATGGTCCAATCCTTGGCATTAACTTGCGTCCAAATTGCACCGCGATATTGCAACTCAGCCAAGGGCTTCAGACGGTCAGGGCATCCCTCCACCGCCCGCAGGTCTTGCCGGCTTACTCCTGGCAGGTAAAAGATCGGCGGGCGCTCAGCGGGCAGCTCAACACCCACGGCGGCCCCGGCAATTACACAACGCAACCAGATCGCCGGCCCAGTCCGCTTTTCCGGGGCATAATCGCCCAGGACCAGGAGCTCAGGCATCTCACCCTGCAGACGGGGAATCACCGCTTCCCATTGCCGGTCTTTGTCCGGCCAGAGGATACAGGCCGGGGCCACCTGGACGTCGGGATTGAATACTGAAGCACTGCGGATTGCCTTAACCAGCGCGGCTCCGACAGTCTGTTTATCTTGCATGGGTTACTCCCTATCCTTCAACGACACCGTAGACACTCCTTATGGTCTGAAGCACCTCTACCGAGCCGGCACCTTGGATGCCAAGCTGTTTCAGGAACTGAGGAGTCAACTCTGGCTCAATTCCCCGCAAAAACGCCGCCAGGTCCGCTCGGATAGTCTCCGGTAAAGTGATACGTAGTCCCGGATTGATCAGCAGATACAAACGCAGTACGTCGCCCCGATGCTTTCTGATGTCCCGGCTATCGACTTGGCCCCCCTCAGCCTTGCGCTGCGTCAAATCCAGCCAAGCCCGCGCCTTGAGAGGAATCAGACATTCCTCTCCGACGATGGAGACCCCTTCGATTTCCCGTTTGTGCTGATGGATGAAGTTGTAATAATTTTCGTCCAGCAAAATGGCCGAGAGGCTGGAGACATCCTCGCGCAGGGGAATTGGGGTCAAGTGGCTATCATCGCCAAGCACCAGCAGATCGGGCTTGCGCGAAAACAGCTCCAGCATGGCTGGATAACCCGGTTGCCTCGGCCGAAGAAAACGGTAAAAGAGCTTGGCGCCGCCGCTCTTCTCCTGGATCTCATACCCACCAGCCCGAATGAACTCCCAGAACACTGCCGCGAACTCGGGATCGAGTGCCTCAACACAAAGGACAATATCCAAATCCTGGGTGGCGCGTGGTTCAAGCCCGGCTTCATCCAGAACCAGCCAAGTGGCAGCACCGCCGATGAGTACATAGCGGTCCCGGTAGTCGGCGAAGTGCGCCGCAAATCGGTCGAGTCCTACGACCATGCCATCTTCTCCATCATTTCCTCCAAGGCCGCTTCCACCCGCGCATCCTCTTCAGCCCGCAAGCTGAGGTAGAGCGAAAAGCAATCCACCTGTCCGTCCCGGGCGAATAGTTCAGGAGGGTAACACCACAACTGCACACGACAGGTGCCCGTATCTTCCACGGGGATTTGCTCGACACGGCTGGCAATCTTCTTCCATGCCTGGGCGCCCAGGGCATAGACTGGCTCTTTCGGGGGCACCAGCATACTCAAACCACCGAGCGCCGTCTCGCCCGCCTGGATGCGTAGTTTCAGGAGCAACTGGCTTTCCCGGATACGCACCGTCTCCCGCACCGGGTTGCGCAGGTAGGGCAATGCCGCCGGCCACAGAGCCCGCCGGCCGGCCGGGAAATTCAGCAGCCGCTCGCGGCCGTTACGCTCCACCTGCCCCAGGGCATTGGCCTCGATCTCATCCAGTGCCCTGGTCATGGTCATGGTGGTATAGCCCAGCTTCTCGGCCAGACTTTTCGGGGTGATCGGCGCCGGGATACCGCCAGTCAGGGCGCAGATCAGGACCGCTTGCGTGGCGGGGCTCACAATCGCCACGGCCACCGGCGTCTGCTTTTTCTTCCGGGCCTGCACGGCAAGGCCCAATTCCGGCCAGTACAGTTGCTGACCCGGAACCACGAAGGGAATCTTGCGCTCGACCAACCGCTGGCGCAAATAAGCCGGCAATGCCTCAGCAACTAAGCAGTAGCCCTCCACATCCGTGGCGCCCACCATGATCTGTCGCAGGTGTTTCTCAAATGTGGCGGGGCGGAAGCTGGCACTGTCCGCAAGCAAGATCCCCAGAAAACTGCGCCGGCCAATGGTGATTTCGCACTGGGTATATTGCTGGGTCAGGTACAGGGGCAGATGCTCGGACGCACGGGGGCGCCAGGTGGCGGGCTGTCCGGCCACCTCAGAGACATATTTCACAAATTGATTGGCTAGTTTCTCCATATCGCTCAATAACATTATTTTGCACGATAACATTCATAATGTTACTGAGCAAATAAAAGTTACCTGATAGTTTTGCTTGGGATCAAGATTATCGGCGAGCACGTCAGAAAATCACACATCAAGTACTGCTGCTCTCCAACCTGAAAAGATCCATGACCTGATCAACCAGTTTGCTGGTCCGGGAATCAATCTGCTTCACACTCCAAGTCTTGGCCGTCGCCAAATCTTCATTGAGTTTGAGGCCATTTTTATAGCCAACAGCCCTACCTTGCCGGTCTGTTCTATCCCGCTTTTCATCAAAGCTCTTGTTTCCCAGAGCACTGTTGAATCCGGAGATGGTCAGGTTTCCTAGTTTGTGAACATGGGTTTGCTGTGCTTCTTTCGCCTTCTTTTCATCTCCACCACCCATCATTTCCACCCAAGATTTGGGGATGTTCTCTCCTTGCGGGAAAATGTGCTCTATCGTCCAGACAAACAGTTTGTTCTCGAAACGCCAGAGGTCTACCTGGGTTTCCTTGGTCATCGCCTGTTCGGCCAAGGCACAGAGGACGAATCTTGTCACCCATGAGTTTTCCTCATATATCGCCCCTTCTAGCTTGGTTTTGAATACGAGATCAGAGGCGGAGACAGCAACGAGTTGGTCCCGGATGGCCTTTACAATGGCTGCCCCGGTTAGTCCGTCCAATTTTTCAATGATGTCCATAAACAGCCGGTTCAGCTCTCGCGTAGGCGGCAAGTCAGTCAAATTACGGCGTACGAAGAAGCGGACCAGCAGCGAAACAATTTCATCTAACTGAGGATTGGAAATCTTCAGATTGTCACGGTGAGTGAGCAGATACAGAAGCAGGAGGTAAGACGGAGCTCCCTGGATTCTTTCCAAGTCTTTGAGTGGCTTCTCCAAACCATTGAGGGCATCATCCTGGTTCCGGGATAGAATCACCGAGAGAGCCGTGCTGCATCGCCGATGCTGGCCAAACACCCTTTGGCCTCATTGTTGATGAGCTTTTCATAAATCTGGATCAGGTTGGAACGTGTGGCAACTGGTCCGAGAGGGTCTTTTCTCTTCTCCCCGTCTATTTTGCGGAAGGGAACGTTGAGCTCATCTTTGAACGCATTGTAGTATTGCCTGAAAAAGCGCTCCTGAATCGCGTAGTCATCGCCAAGATATCCAAGGAGCCGGTTCCAATGGCCGAAATAGGAGTCAACCTTTCCTGGCTCCAGCGTCTCCAACCTGGCCAACATTTTGTTCTTAATCAAATCGATAGCCGACAGCGGTACCCCCCGATTGTTGAGAGATTCAAACAAGGTGTATGCATCCGCATGACTTGCCACTTCAATCTTGACCAGGCAGGCATGGCTGACCTTATCCAGGAACTCCATGATGCCACCCAGCGCATCTTTGCTGCCATCAACCATGTCAGCAATTCGTTCCTTAAAATATCGGTATGCTCGAAATATCTTCCGATTCTTGGCATAGGCCGGCAGATCGCAAACGCTTACCACCCCGGTTTCCGCCAATACGGCGCGGTAATCATCTTGGTTGCTGTTCTGGATCTGGGGAATGACCCGGATCTGATCCTCCCCCTTTTTTAAAACTAGCTTGCGCTTCAAGTTAATCAGCTCAACCCGCTGATCGTCGTCCAGTTTGGACTCATGGCTCTTTAATGCGTGATAAACTGCGGCAAACAACAAGGAGAGAGTGGTCAGCCGCTGCTGCCCATCAACCAGCTCTAGTTTTTGGACAGAAAGTGCATCGGTCGATTGGTTGATGCAGATGATCGAGCCAAGGAAATAGCCTGGATCGTTCTCAAGCACGTCATCGAACAGGTTTTCCCACTGATTTTTACCCCAGGTGTACTCGCGCTGGTAGCGAGGGATGGCGTAGATCACGCCCGCTTCGATATCGAAGAGTTGTGAGACTGGGTAGTTATTTACGGATTTAATCATCTAGCGCCTCAAAAGTTTTCTCAATCTTCTGCTGCCAAGCCAACACCACGGCCTTATTGCCTTTGGCGGCCGCATCGATAATCGTTGCAAGCGCCGTTGTTTCGGCTTGGTGAGTACCGACATAGCCGGAGCGGATCAGGCCAAGCATGTCTGACTCTCGCAGATAGGTTCCTTCCAGTGCCTCGTAACTTAGGCTAACTCCCTTCAACCCTTTGGTTCCTGCAACAGCGAGAATCTGCTTCAGGTGGTCGAGCGAAATAAGAAACGACTGGTGAGAATCGTCCACTATCTTTCGCTTCACAAACTTGAAGAAGAAGGGGTTACGGGTTAACCGATAATCAGTCAACGAATCCTCAATGGCCGGAAGCCGCATTCGGGCAGCCACCTGACTGAACTCAGGAGACAAAGGTCCTCGGCCCGCTCGTCAGATCATGAACCAGGCTCCAGCCAGCATTGCCGGACCAACAAGTAGGGCCAGTAGAGACCAGGCAGCAGGCGGAGTTAACCAAACCATGCGGTTGCCTGGCCACCTTCTTTACCTCTTCCATGATCGCATAAACGACGACATCGAAGTCGCTATATTTATCGACACCGTCAAAATAGCGCTGGTGTGGCGCGAATCTCTATATCTAGCGTATCAGGTGTTGCGGTTGTGGCGAGCGCAGAAGTACAGTAATATACTGTAAAGTCCAGCATAATCCTAATGTCTAATTCCATTTTCTTACCAAAGAGGCGAATACATGGCCAGGCACTACTCAACCAAAGATTTCTTCCGTCAAATGTCGAATACCATGCTTGCCCGCTACTTTCAGGGGCGGGCGTAAGGAGAGCGGTATGCCGAAAAAAGCTGGCTCCAGTAAGATCCACCCGAAACTGCCCGAGGAAGTGCGGAGTCTCATCATCCGCAAGATATGCCATCTGCGGCAGGAGCAGGAAAGACGCTGGGAGGATGTAACGCGGGCCGCCTACTCAAAAATGCGTGAGGAAATGTTGGTAAACATCAAGGCCAGAAAATGGGGGGAGGCAACCATCACGATTCCAGTATCGGTGTACCGTGAGATTGTCGCCAACGCCATAACCATGACCAAGAAATGGCCGGGGATCGTGTGGGAGGCAATAACATCCACTCTGGAAAAGGCGCAGGTAGCGCCGGTCGATAGTCATGACCTCGACGCAATCGTCGATGAGCATGCCTGGCATATCGAACAGCACCCCTTCACGCTTGGTTATATCGACTCCAATCGGTTCAAGGAGATTGCGCATCGTGGGCTCTCCAGTTATCGGCAGGGAGACTCATCTTTCGATCGTGCGTTGTCTCGTGAGGCTGTAAAAGGCCAATGCGGCGTCATTAACACAGCACGGCAGGAGCGCGAGGGGATTGCCATTGCCATTGCCGAGTATGTGATTGTGCAACGCCAAAACGCATCGTCTGCAGCATCCAACCGCTATAACTCCAACACCGAAAAGCGCGAAGCACTAAAGCTAAAAACTAGGGCTAGGCATGAGGATTGGCAAAAGGCTTATCGCAACCTGAAAGAAATACACCCCGACAGGGTCGATAGTTGGATCTCGCGAAAGATTGCCAAGATGGACATTGCTCTTGGCTGCAATGCCGAGACCATCCGCAAAAATATGAAAGTGAGGTCGGTCGGAAATAATGGAGACCATTCACACCGCCAGTTGTTTGAATTAAGACCCCCCTTTTTATCCGAAAAGCTTTGACAACGAATTGTAGTAATGTACCGTAGTGGCCGGCATAATCCAAATAAAATCAAGACAGCATGGAAGTTTCCGTATGTATTGGACTGCATATCGCCAATAAAAAAAGCGCTCGTCATGAGCGCTTTTTTCTTTGGCTGCCATCCCCGGCTTGGGATTAAATTATTTCGTCATCGTCTTCCAGGTCCGCTTCGGTTTCCTCAAACTCATCGCCAAACTCCTCTGCGAATTCATTCCCCTCTTCACCGTCGTCGCGCACTCTCTCTTCGAATTCATCCGCGTCCCCCGCAACACTGCCTTCCTCGTCGATAACCACCTCGCTCTCCACGAGTTCCACCATCTTGGAGGCCGGCAGGACTATCTCCTTGATTTTTTCCACCTCAAGCTTCAGGGCAGGCTCGGCAAGACACTCTTCGCATTCCGCAATGTGCTGATTCATGAAGGCCACCATCCTGGCCGGGGCCATGGTTTCGCTCTGAACCTGGACATACCAATTCTTTATTAGTGTTTTAAGTCTGTTGCAGTTCATTTTCCTTGCTCCTGCGGCCGGCCGGGCCGCGATCATCTTCTTCGATATCCCGCCGCAAGCTCTTGCACGGCAGGGACGAAGGAGATATCAATAAATATCGTCAACGATTATTGCACGCTACTGATCGCCTGGTCACCACCACCGTGTCCGGATTTATCCATTGAAAAGAAAACTGTTGTTTTCCGAATAAATAACCGATACTATTAACAGAGTTCAACTAAACATCATCCACGGAAGTGGAAAGGGCACTGGTGGCCCTCCCGGACTTCAAATCCGGTGCACCGGGTTAAGAGCCCGGTGGGTGGGTTCGATTCCCATGCACTTCCGCCAAATTCCTTTCCAAAACCACTGAATCGCAAAGCCGGCGATTGTACCCGGAAACGACTCCGGAAATCAATACGGTTTTTACTTTACGCAAACATAAAGCATTGACGTATTTTTCCGCATCATAATTTTTCAAGTACGCCCGCTGACCCGCGACAACAGCCGGCAAAACGTCATCCTTGCCATTGCCCCGTTCCCCCGGCCTGCTGCATGAAAAAATATCGCCCGGCCCTGCTGTTCCTCCTGCTCTTCCTGCTTCCCGCCCCGGCCCACGCCTGGCCGGCCATGGTCGTCGATGTCGCGGATGGCGACACCATTACGGTGCTCCACAACAACAGACGGATAAGAATCAGGCTGTACGGGATAGACTGCCCGGAGCGCGATCAGGCCTATGGACAAAACGCCCGCCAGTACATGGCGGGACTGGCGGCCGGCAAGACCGTCGAGATCGACCCGCTCGATACGGACGATTACGGCCGCACCGTGGCCCTCGTCTCCCTCGGCAGCCTGTGCCTCAATGAACAGATGATAAAGGCCGGCTACGCCTGGGTGCCACGCCATCACTGCCGGCAACCGCCGCGCTGCGCCGCGTGGCGGGATCTGGCACACCGGGCCCGGACCAACACGATCGGCCTGTGGCACGACGCCAACCCTGTGCCGCCCTGGGCGTGGCGAAACAGCCACCGGTAACCGGAAAGCCGGTCCTTCAAGCCGCTGACGCTTCGGCCGCCGCCAGGAGCGGATATCCCATCCGCTGGCGCTGTTCGGTATATTTTGCCGCCACCTGCCGGGCGATATTCCTGATTCTGCCGATATAGCGGGTTCGCTCCGCCACGCTGATCGCCTTGCGCGCATCGAGCAGGTTAAAGGTGTGGGAACATTTCAGGCAGTAGTCATAGGCCGGCAGAATCAAATCCTTGGCCAGGAGTTTTATGGCCTCCTGTTCGTATGTATTGAAAAAAGAGGTCAGCATCTCGACATTGGCCTCTTCGAAATTAAAGGTGGAAAATTCAACCTCGGCCTGATGGAAGATCTGGCCGTAGGAAACGTTCTGATTCCAGGCGATGCGGTAGACACTGTCCACGCCCTGCAGATACATGGCGATCCGCTCGAGACCGTAGGTGATCTCCACGGTAATCGGATGCAGGTCAAGGCTGCCGGCCTGCTGAAAATAGGTAAACTGGGTGATTTCCATGCCATCCAGCCACACCTCCCAGCCCAGCCCCGAGGCGCCCAAAGTGGGCGACTCCCAGTCGTCCTCGACAAAACGGATATCATGCTCCAGCAGGTTGAGGCCGAACCGCTGCAGACTCTCCAGGTACATCGCCTGCACATCAAGCGGTGACGGCTTGAGCACCACCTGGTACTGATAATAATGCTGCAGCCGATTCGGGTTTTCGCCGTAGCGGCCATCAGTGGGCCGCCGGGAAGGCTGGACATAGGCGGCCTTCCAGGGCTCAGGCCCCAGAGCCCGGAGCAAAGTGGCCGGATGAAAGGTGCCGGCCCCCACCTCCATATCGTAAGGTTGCTGAATCACGCAGCCTTTTTCAGCCCAGAACTGGTTCAACTGGAAAATAATATCCTGAAAGTACATGGGTCGGCCGATCCTTTTCGCTTAACGTCTAGGTTTATTAGCTCTTGTGGTCAGAAACCGTATTAGGTACCATGCGGCCAAGGGTCGCAACAGGCTTCGATGCTGTGCCATGCACAGCGGTCTGCCCGGCAAAATACTTTTTTTATCGTCGCGCGACAAGCCTGTTGTGCGGGGACAGAACCACTTTTTAAAAAAATTCCTGCTGCCGGAGGTATTTTATGGCCGCCCTTACGGAATTAAAGAAAAAATCCACCGAGATCACCGCGATCTCCCAGGTTCTTTCCCTCATGCAGTGGGATCAGGAGGTGATCATGCCGGGCCGGGCCGCCGCCGACCGGGCCAGCCAGTTCGCGGTGTTAAGCGGTCTGGTGCACCGGCTGCTGGTCGCACCGGAACTGGGCGACATCCTCCGCGTCCTGCAGGGGAAAAAACTCAGCGTGGCGAGCCGCGCCCTGGTCCGGGTCATAACGCGGGAACGCGACCAGCACGTCAAACAGCCCGAGGAGTTTGTCTGCGAATTTGCCCGCCTCACTTCCCAGGCGCAGACGATCTGGCAGCGGGCGCGCCAGCGTGACGACTTCGCCCTTTTTCTGCCTTATCTTGAAAAAATAGTGACCATGTCGCGCCAGCGGACCGAATACCTCGGCTATGAAACCGAGCCCTATGACGCCCTGCTGGATCTGCATGAGGAGGGGTTGCGCACCGTGGATGTCGACCGACTCTTTGCCGAGCTCGCCCCCCACCTCATTACCATGCTCCAAAATCTGACCGCCCATGCACCGCTGCTGCCAGCCGTGACCTGGACTTTTGACCGGAACGCCCAGATCGCCTTTGCCGAAAAACTCCTGGCCACGATCGGCTATGATTTCCACCGCGGCCGACAGGATCCCTCGGCGCATCCCTTTTCCACCAGCATCGGCCATGACGACCGGCGAGTCACCAACCGCTATCACCCCAATTCCCTGGAGTTTATCTTCAGCGCCCTGCACGAAGGCGGGCATGCCCTCTACGAACAGGGGATCGCCCGCAGATTCGCCAACACCCATCTTGACAACGGCGTCTCTTTAGGCATCCACGAATCCCAATCCAGGCTGTGGGAAAACATCATCGGCCGCGGCAAGCCGTTCTGGGAATACCTTTATCCGGAACTGCAGGAGGCCTTTCCGGCCCAGTTCAGCAACACGGCCCTTGCAGACTTTCTGACGACGATCAATGCGGTCCGGCCCGGCCCCATCCGGGTGGAGGCCGACGAAGTCAGCTACAACCTGCACATCCTCATCCGCTTCGAACTGGAAAAAGGGCTGCTGAGCGGCGCGATACAGGCCCGCGACCTGCCGGCCCTCTGGCGGGAGAAATACGAAAACTATCTCGGGATCACCGGTCAGACCGACGCTGACGGCGTTCTCCAGGATATCCACTGGGCGCACGGCAGTTTCGGCT
>MGTE01000087.1:0-5827 GCA_001799275.1 Deltaproteobacteria bacterium RIFOXYD12_FULL_57_12 | reverse complement strand
GGATCTACCAGCACGGCGCCGTCTACCAGCCGGCCGAGCTAATCCGTCAGGTAACCGGCGAAGAGCTTTCCAGCCGCTATTTTCTCAGGTATCTCGACCGCAAATACATTGATGCCGTCCCATGCAGCTCTTAGACCAACAGAATCTACGGACCATTTTGAGCACCTGCCGCACCATTGCCGTGGTCGGCTGCTCCCCCAAGCCCGACCGGCCGAGCTATCAGGTGGCGCAATACCTGCTGACCGCCGGCTTCACGGTCATCCCGGTCAACCCGGGCCAAGAGACCATCCTCGGCCAGACCTGCTATCCGAACCTGACCGTTGTGCCGCACGCCATTGATCTGGTCGATATCTTCCGGCGGGCTGAGGAGATTGATCCGGTGGTCAACGAGGCGATCGTCGTGGGTGCCAGAGTTCTCTGGCTGCAGCTCGGCATTGTCAACGAAAGCGCGGCCCGAAAGGCGGCGGCCGCCGGCCTTTTCGTGATCATGGATCGCTGCCTCAAGGTGGAGCACCAGCGGCTGCTGGCCGAAAAGGACTCGCCTGGATTTATGTAATAAATGTATTGGCCGGCGCCATTCGAAAAGGCAATGGCCTTCCCCTGCCGACAACCCGAGCAGGCCCTTATCCCTGGCTTTCACTGCTGGATTTTTTGCACTTCTTATCATACCGCTCCTGCTCGCTGTAAATGCAGCCGCAGTAAGCCTGACGATAGAGCCCCATGGCCAGGCTCAGCTCAATGCCTTCCTGCCAGCCTTGCCGGAAATCCCGATAGAGAAAGGGGACGCCGCATTCCGTTGCCACGGCCTCGCCGGTCCGCTTGATCAACTCATGCTTCTGGTGGCGGCTGTAAAGCAGGGTGGAGGTGAAGGCGTCGGCGCCGACGGCGGCGGCCTGCCGCGCGGCAGCGGTCAAACGCATGGCATAGCAGAGGCCGCAACGCTCCTGTTCATGGAACACCACCTGCCGCAGAAAGGCGCTGAGCCCGTACTCCCGGTCATAGTCCACGGCAAGGCCGGTGGCCGCGGTCAGTTGCTCGACCGCCACCTGCCGCTGCCGGAATTCCCGGAATGGATGAATGTTGGGATTACAGAAAAACCCGCGTAGCGCCAGCCCTTCGGACCGTAACACCGATACCGGATAGGCGGCGCATGGTCCGCAGCATATATGCAGGAGAACGGGCATTGTTTCGATGATCCTCTTTATGGTAAAAACTCCGTGCTTCCTTTGTCCGCGCCACGACTGCCTGCCGATTCACCTTTCATTTTCCAATGGTCCCTCATTGTTGACAGCGCCAGCGTGAAATGGTACAAAGCCGATACACAAACGCCGGAGGGATGGCCGAGTGGTTTAAGGCGGCGGTCTTGAAAACCGTTGAGCGAAAGTTCCGTGGGTTCGAATCCTACTCCCTCCGCCATGCCGGCCAGAACCCGGCAAATAACATATAGTACAAAACCGGCCGGAGAGATGACCGAGTAGGCCGAAGGTGCTCGCCTGCTAAGCGAGTGTGGGGGCATAAACCCCCACCGAGGGTTCGAATCCCTCTCTCTCCGCCATCCGAATTCCAAGGACATCCGGCCATAGTCCGAGAACCCCGCACGGCCCCAAGCTTTGCGGGTTTTTTATTGTCCTTCGGCGCCCGACGTAATCTGGTAAAATCCGTAAGTTTTGGTGTTAGAGACAAGCACGGGGGTTTGCCCGTCAGGCCACCACCTTGAGTCCTTCAAATAAGGAGGACACCGCCTATGCCCAAGCGAATACTACCATTGACCGAGATTAAAATAAAGGCTGCCAGTAACTACTCAGGTATTCAGGAGTCAGAATTCAGGAGCCAGAACGAGAGAGCCGGCAAAGAAGTTTGAATACTTGGTGGTAAGGATGAGTTGGGAAATCGCCCAGAGGCGTAGCAGGGCTACGTTGAGGACGATTTCACAAAGAAGACGCCGCACAGGATATTTTTAGCCGATCGGAGTAGATGTTCATTTTGCAAGAGGCTCTTATGCGTGACCTTTTCATCTTTCTTTATAGAGTCCTCTTATGAGACTTGCCTGTTTTTGAGCTTTTATATCTATAAAGAAGCTTTTAAGGGCAATATATTGTCTTTTTTATTTAAGCATGGTAGGCTCCGGCCATGAACATGAACACGATGATGCTGACATTAGTCAGCCCCGCCGAGATGGGCAAGTCCATGGGTGACCACGTACGCACCCTTCGCCTCCGCAAGGAATGGACGCGGGAAACGCTGGCCAAACGGGCCGGTGTCTCTGCCGCGTCGCTTAAGCGCTTTGAAACCACAGGAAGGGCCTCCCTTGGGTTGGTCCTCAAGGTTTCCCACGCCCTGGGTCGCCTGGAGGAGTTCAATAAGATATTTCAGCCGCCGCTTGCGCAGAGCATCGAAGAACTGGAACAGCGGGCCAGGAAACCTGGTCCTAAGCGAGGCCGCCTATGAAGAAGCTTACGGTCCGCTTCACCCGCAGCCCAGAAGAATCGCCGCGTGTTGGTACGCTCGCCGAGGAGCGCGGCCGAGTCTACTTCGAGTACGCGCCGGAATTCCTGGCCTCCGGCTTAAACCTCTCACCCTTCCGCCTGCCGTTTGCAGGCGGACTGTTCGAACATACCGACCGTGCCTTCGGGCCACTCCCGGGGCTGTTTGACGACTCTCTCCCTGATGGCTGGGGCCTGCTGCTGATGGATCGTTTTTTCCGAACGCGGGGCGCAAAACCGGCCGAGGTCAGGACGCTGGACCGCCTTTCCTGGCTGGGAACGCGAACCATGGGCGCCCTTACCTACCATCCTCCGTCCGAACGGGAAAACGTCGATGCGAGCGTATTTGACTTGCACGACCTGGCCCAACAGTCGCAGCAGGTTCTCGCCGGCACGGCCGTGGACGTTCTCCCTCAACTGCTGCGGGCCGGTTGCTCTCCTGGCGGCGCCCGCCCAAAAGTGCTGGTGGGCTTCAACTCCGGCACGGGCTGCATCGTCTCCGGCGAAGACGATTTGCCCGCAGGGTTCGAACACTGGATCGTCAAGTTCCCCGCCTCGACCGACTTGTCCGACGCCGGGGCCATCGAATACGCCTATGCTCTCATGGCCGGCGCCGGCGGTATCGACATGCCGCCGACCCGCCTGTTTGCGACCGCCGAGGGCGACCGGTTCTTCGGCGCCAAGCGATTCGACCGTGATCGCAATCGGCGCTCCCATGTCCACACCTTCGGCAACCTCATCCAGGTCAACTTCCGCATCCCGTCGGCCGACTACGCCGACCTGCTCAAAGTCACGTCGCTCCTGACTCGAAACCACCAGGACGTACTGCGGGCGTTCCGCCGCATGGTGTTCAACGTGTTGGCTCACAATCGCGACGACCACGTGAAAAACTTCGCCTTCATCATGGACAATGACACCGGCGATTGGACGCTCAGCCCGGCCTACGACCTTCTGTACACACCCGGCCCCGGCGGCGAGCACACCATGACGCTAGGCGGCGAAGGCAGGGACCCTGGCCGTCCGCACATGCTTCGGCTGGCTGCGCAAGCCGAGGTGTCGAAGCAGGAGGCCACAGCCATCATCAAAACGGTACAGGCCGCCGTGGCCCGCTGGGAGGATTTCGCCACCCAGGCTGGTGTCTCGAAGATCAACATCAGCGACATTGCGGCCTCCTTGCCCGGATTGTCCGCATAACCGGTCAATTTCAGAATCGTAGGGTGCGTTTAACCCACCAAAAGCGGCCAACCATCATCCTTCGTTTATGTCATCGATCATGGATTGTTACCGTTACGGCGTTATTCCTGGTGGATGGAATGCACCTTGCCCGGCCGCACTCAGATTATAACCTTCTGTCAGTCAACGAGGCTGTAATGCCTATCATCAGCAAGTTTTCTGCCCCGGTTCACCGCCGAGCTGACCGCTGGTTGCGATATCCCAAGTCTCCGGGCCAACCATGCCTGGCTCAACCCCAATTCACAGGACACCCAGAAACACAACAAACTCCGTGCCGCAACAGTTTGCCTTTTCTTGCCGCCGGCCAACACTTCGGCTGATGGTATCTCGAACAGGCCCGCAACTCGTTCCACCGCCTTGTCGAAATTAATACCCTGTGCCGTGAGTTGAGATTTTCTTTCCAGTTTTTCCTCGGACTTCAGAAGAACTCCCTCGACAAAATCACCATCGCCCAGAATGCGCTCATCTCCTTTCTGATACGCCTTGGACCTGCGAAGTTCCCTTACCGCGGCCCAGCCGCCCTGGCTGCGAATCAAACCACCGCCAACAAGATCTCCTCGTTTGCCCATGGCAATTCCATCCTGGACGTACAACTGGTAAGCTGGTCGGGCTACCGACAACTCTTCATCAAACATGCGAAGAATAAAATCAGTATCCTGCCAATCCCGTTCCACCTTGCCCATGATGGCGCTGTGGCCGCAAAAAGGATAGTTCGAAAATTCGTTGTAGTCAGTTACCAGTTTGGCACGCACGGGATTGAGGTGAATATAGCGGACCAGTTCAAGCAGATAGGCATCTTCTTGACAGAGTATGGATTTATAACGGTTCTGGAAAAGATGGCCGCTACGACGGTGCCGCCGATTAAAATATATCGCGTAACCGGTTAATAACCGGCGCATAACGGATGAAATAAGGGTGGCGCCGGTCCGCAGCAGGAGATGAAAATGGTTCGGGATTATGGTCCAGGCAAGGCAATGAGTTTTCGTGTCGGTGAGAATTGCGCCAAGGCGTTCAAGAAACTTGACGCGGTCGGTGTCATCCTTGAAAATCTTTTTCCTTTCGATGCCCCTGACAATGATATGATGAAGAGCCCCTGGAGCATCGATTCTCGTTTTGCGTGGCATGTGTCTTTCTTATCAGAAATAGACACTGAATGCAAGAAACTTATAATGTGAAGTACGTCCCCCATCGCCTCCCCATCGCCTCACACCGAGCTTACTCAATGGACATAACAAGGTGTTTGCCCATGGCAGCAGCGGCCTGTTCGATCTGCGCCACTTTTGATGAATGGCCTAGATCAAGCAGTCTATCTATTTGGGTCAGGTGCCATCCAAGACGGCGAGCAAGATCGGTCTTGCGCACCTGATTTTCGCGCATGGCCTGA
The DNA here is from genome assembly GCA_001799275.1 of Deltaproteobacteria bacterium RIFOXYD12_FULL_57_12. GTDB lineage: Bacteria > Desulfobacterota > Desulfobulbia > Desulfobulbales > BM004 > YD12-FULL-57-12. The sequence goes on along the minus strand of MGTE01000087.1, from coordinate 727 downwards.
TAGATGCCGAGCTTGGCGCATTCTATCGCCCCCGGACTAACGGTGCGCCTGCCATTGGCCGCGCTGGGACGTGGCAAATCCTGCTTTTCATCGACATACATGGACAAGGCAGTTTCCAATGCTTCAGTGGCGCGAAGCAGGGCCTCATCTTCATCGTCGCCAAAGGTGATTGCTTCAGGAACATCTGGAAAGACAACTCGCACTGTGCCGTTGTCGTCTTCGATTAGCTCAACAGGGTAAGCGAAATTCATAGCGTTAATCCTCTCATTTCAGCCCGAGTTGTTTCTTGATGGTTTCAACCAGGGCTTGGCTCAATTCATGCTTGCCGTGCATCGGCAGCACAGACCGTTTGCCGTTCAAGTACACCTTGAGATGTCCGCCCTTTCCTGGGGTGAAAGTGGCTCCTTGTTTTTCGAGCCAGCGTTTTAACTCGTTGCTGTTCATGGTGACAACATAACATTACTGTTTTCTTTTTTGCAAGGAAAATGCAACAGAAATGTTATGCCTGCCAGAGGGAAAATGAGTGCCGCCATTTCTTATACGCTCCCATACTCTCTATAACTATTGCAATAGCTAATTAGCAAGCAACGTCCCCCCGTGTGTCACAAAAAGGATAGTTCTGCAATTCGTTGTAGTCAGTTACCAGTTTGGCACGCACGGGATTGAGGTGAATATAGCGGACCAGTTCAAGCAGATAGGCATCTTCTTGGCAGAGTATGGACTTATA
>MGTE01000086.1:47143-50565 GCA_001799275.1 Deltaproteobacteria bacterium RIFOXYD12_FULL_57_12 | reverse complement strand
TTTTCACGTTAAAAATACACAATTACAATGCTTTATGTTAAGTTTTTCGCAAGTCAGAAAGTTGAGTTGGTATCAAGTGAACACGGTTAGAGCTGTCTGCGATGACTGATTTCGAGGCGTTACAAAGAAATCACCCAAGTGCTGCCGTGCTTTGTCGGGTGATCGTCGCCAGCCCACCCGGAGAGCGCCCAGACAAAAAAAACCAAAAAACGACTGGAAGAAATTACGGTCTGGAAGCAAAATCAATGAAAGAGCCAAGGACAAAAGGGCTGGTGTACTCGACCGATACGGGAAAAACCTGTCCGGGCTGCGGCCATCCGGTGAAGCAATGTTGCTGCAGCAAGAAAAAAAGCCTACCGCAGGGTGACGGCCTGGTACGGGTAAGCCGGCAGACCAAGGGCCGCAAGGGTAGCGGCGTCTGCCTGATAACCGGGCTGGCTGTGGGCGAGACGGAACTCAAAGAACTTGCCAAAGTGCTCAAACAGCAGTGCGGCGCCGGCGGTGCCGTCAAAAACGGGGTGATCGAAATCCAGGGAGACCATCGCCAGACCCTGGTCGATGCCCTGATAAGATTGGGATATAAGGCAAAACTGGCAGGAGGGTAAAACTACCCCCGGCAGTTTTTTTCGAAAATACTCACCGGCAATGTCTGGCCAGGAATCGATCCAGCTGATTGGCAAAAGCCTGCCGGTCTTTCTGGCTGAGGGTGGCCGGCCCGCCGGTGTTCACGCCGCTCTCCCGCAGTTCGTCCATGAAATTTCGCATGGTTAAACGCTCTTCGATATTTTCCTTGGAGTAGAATTCGCCGCGCGGGTTCAAGGCGTGGCCGCCCCGGCCAATCACCTCGGAGGCCAAGGGGATATCGGCGGTAATCACCAGATCGCCGGCCGCCATTTCTCGGGCTATTGCCTTGTCCGCCACATTGAAGCCTGCTTCCACCCGCATTGATCTGACATAGCGTGACAGCGGCGTTCGCAACGGCTTGTTGGCAACCAGAATAAGCGAAATCCGCAGCCGCTCGGCCACACGAAACAGTATTTCCTTAATAACGTTGGGACACGCATCGGCATCAACCCATATCTGCATCATCCTCTTTTCCTGTCAGTGCCTTCGGAGGAAAAACCGTTTATTGGGGGGGAGACGACTGCGGCAAGCCGATCATACTCCATGGCCGGCTTGTAGGGTACGGATCGGCATTCAAGAAAGATGCGGGCCTGACAACGGCCACAGACTTCCTTGTCCAGCAACTGGAACGTCGCGGCGATTGCCTCTTTTTTAGCGATAAAGATGTTTTCGTGGCCGATATCGGCTAAATATTCACACCGCGTAAAGAGGTCACAGACGCCCTCCTTGATGTCATAGAGATAGAGGCCGCCGCCAGCGGCATGTTGTTTTTTGGCAAGCTGGACAAGAAACTCGGCCCCTTCCATATCGATAAAATTTATCCCGGACGCCAGGATCAGCAGATGCCTCTGGCCCGGGGTCCGACGTTGCTCGGCCTGCAACCTTTCCGTGATGTGGTGGATGGCACCGAAAAACAGCGAGCCGTCAATGCGGATGATTTTCAATTGCGGGCACTCCGGCAGCGCGGGGTCGGTAGTGAATGGCCGGGTTGACTGACGCGGGTCAGGAACCCGGCTGAGCACCTGGGGATGCGACGTCCGGTTCAAGTACAGGATAAGCGAGAGCAGCACCCCCAGGAAGATTGCAAACTCAAGTTCCAAAAACAGGGTCGCTAAAAATGTCGTGCCCAGGATGACACTTTCCGACCGGCAGGTCTTGAAGATTCGAAAAATATGCTGGAAATCAAGCAAGCCCCAGGCAACCAGAAACAGGATGCCAGCCATGGCGGCGTTGGGCAGAAAGACGGCCCATGGCGCAACAAACAGGACAAGAATGATCAGCAACCCCCCAGCGAAGATGGCGGCAAGCGGTGTTTGCGCCCCGGCCTGATAGTTCAGGCCGCTCCGGTTAAACGATCCGGTTGCCACATAGCCGGAAAAAAAACAGCCGACAATGTTTGACAACCCCTGGCCGATGAACTCCTGATTACCGTCAAGGCTCTGTTCGGTCTTGGCCGCCAGGGAGCGAGCAATGGAGACCGCCTCGGTCAGCGCGAAAAGAGTGGTTGCCAGGGCGGCCGGGGCCAGCATCCTGATATTATCAAAGGTAAAATGCGGCGCCGACAGAGGGGGCAGCGATGAGGGCAGCGCGCCGACCGTGGGGATCATCACCTTTTCCGGGCCCAGGTACCAGGAGAAAAGGACGGCCGCCCCGCTGCCAACCAGCATGGAGGCAATCATGTATGGAAATTCCGGCCGGTAGCGCCTGACCAGCAGGCCGGAAATCATCGTGATCAGACCCACGGCAGTCGCATAGGGGTTGATCGCCGCCCATTGGCTTGATACGGCGTAAAGGGTCTGGAATAGATGTCCGCCACGGGGCAGGGAGATGCCGAGAAAGTGCTTCAGCTGACTGGCCGCGATGAGGATTGCGGCGCCGGCCGTAAAACCCACCACAACCGAATGCGAGATAAAATTGACCAGCGAACCCAAGCGGGCCAGACCCATGCCCAGTTGAATCAGGCCCACCATCATGGTGAGGGTGAGGGCCAGCTGGACATACTCGGCGCTCCCTGGCGTCGCATGGGCGCTCAGGACCGAGAACAGGACGATGGATGCCGCCGTGGTGGGGCCGGACACCAGATGCCAGGAAGAACCAAAAAGGGCGGCGACGATCGCCGGCACCATCCCGGCATAGAGGCCATACTCCGGCGGCATGCCGGCAATCGCCGCAAAGGCGACGCCCTGCGGCAGGGCAACAACCGCACCGGTGAGACCGGCAAGCAGGTCCGCGCGAAAGGTGCGGCGCGTGACCCTGGGCCACCATTGCATAAATGGCAACAACGCGGATTGCCATTGATGGCGGCTCATCACACCTTCTGCCTCTCGCAGATTGTTTCCCTTGTTGATGCCATTGAGCAACAATCTTGCATCGTGCTATGCACACCCTGGCCCGGCACTGAGGGTTTCTTCACGGACACACTCTAATTCCACGTTGCAATCAAGATGATATTCCAGCAAGCATTCGAACCGAGACCGCGAAGGCAAATGAGCGGCAACGAGAGCGTACACCAGTACGCCGAGGAGCAGCGCAGTGCAGCCGACAAAGGTATCGGTTCGAATGCGAACTGGAATAAGTTGGGCGATCAGGCAGGGACAACCATCACCGCACAGGGGATATGGCCTATTACCTGTCTGGTTACACTCCCCATGATAAGCTTTCCAAGCGCGTTTCTCCCATGGGAGCCCATGATGATGAGGTCGATTTTTTCTTTCGCCGCCGTATTGACAATAGCCTTATAGGGCGGTGCCGCCTTGTCGAGAATGGTTTCGCAGCGAATCCCGGCGTCCGTCGCCTTC
>MGTE01000086.1:37002-47129 GCA_001799275.1 Deltaproteobacteria bacterium RIFOXYD12_FULL_57_12 | reverse complement strand
TCTTTTCCTCAAGTTGCGGGCTGATCGCCAGATATTCCGGATTGATGTCGATAGCATGGAGTATAAAAAGGATGCCGTTACATGCCTTGGCCAGGCCGATTGCCTGATCAAGGGCTGCCGCACTGTGTTTTGAGCCATCGGTGGCAACCAGCATTCTTTCGTGTTTCACCACTGCACAGTCGTTCTGTCCCATTTTTGTTCCCTCCCGAAAAAAGGTTGATAATGATCGAACCTGCTAAAAATGGATACTATTCAAAGTGGTTTCGCATTGTCTCGAACTCCCAGTGGCGCTTTGGGCGGAGCTTTGGGGGACGTGATGGAGCTTTGGAAGACGTTTAAGGGGGGTCGCTTTGGGGAAGATGCCAATCACTTTTTCAGGCGTGGCCAGAAAAGCATATCACTTGCGAGCGGCCGCCCGCTGCCCCCGTGGCTGCGGAATGCATCCGGTTTTTTCCTAGTCAACCCTGACAACAACCGGATAAAGGGTCCCATAACTGCAGCCCCTATTGGTTAACCAGAAAAACCGTAAAATGGCAACTGCAAAAAAACAAGACGCCGGAAGGTCCTGGCCGGCAACGACCCGCCAGGCCCGACATACACTCCCGTCCGATCCCGGTCAATGATGACAGGCGCCTCCCCCGGTGGTGCAGAGCTGGCCGGTGCTGAACATTGGCAGCCTATCGGCGATAAATCCTTCCACTGCTGACCTGATGTCCGGGAATTGGCCGGAGTCGGCATAATAAACTGCAATGCCGTGCTCCATGAGCCGCTGAAAGGGGCCGCGACCGATCCCGGCCACAACCAGGACATCCACCTTGTGGTCCGCCAGAATGCCCACCGGCTTCATGCAACCCCCGGCCTCATGGGCAACATTCACGACCGAAGTAACCCGGGTGACCGCCTTGTTTTCCACCTCAACCAGGACAAAGGCAGGACAGTGGCCGAAATGGTCGGAGCGTGGTCCGGCAAGTCCCTCGGTTGTGGCGGCCGGAATGGCAATCGTTGTCTTGTTCATCTATTTTCTCCTCAAATTACGGGCTGAGTTTAATAAATCAGGGTCGATTAACAGAACTGTTCCTGCAGGTGCAGAAGGATAGCCGATCCCTTTTGAAATAGTTGGTTACAGGTTATTCCCCCATGTCGGATTGGATTTCAGCCAGGATGAGGGCCTTGCCCTGAGAAAGTGCCTCGGCAATTTTTTTTCTGGCCGCGGCCAGGGTACGTTGCACGGTGCCGCGGCTCACCCCCATCCGGACACCGGCCTCTCCTTGATTCAGCCTGTCGTAATCACAGAGTTTGACCGCCTCGAGTTCATCTGGATACAGGGTGAGCTTTTCCAACTCCGGCATCGGAATGCCGGATGGTTTGAAGGCCTGCCCCTGAAAACGGCAGTGGCAGTTACGAGTTTTTTTCGGACGCGGCGACATATCTCCCCCCTTATTTTGTGCATATACACACTATAAGCAACTCGGGGTGGTGTCAAGCGTTCTGTTTCCCGCCCGATCGAGGACGTACATCTTTGCATGTTGACATCATGCCGTGACTGGTGGCTGGATATGGAGTAATTAACTTGAAAATATTCTGAAATCGATGAAAACTTTGCTATGACAGCGATCAGTGCGAGATCGAGCCCCATCGCTTGACAGCTCAAGACCATTACAACAGGAAACATCGTGCCCCAGGAAGATACCCTGCAAAAATCGACCCTCATCGTCACCACGGTCACCGCCTTCATGGCCCCGTTCATGCTGTCGTCGGTCAACGTTGCCCTGCCCGCCATCCAGGCTGACCTGGGGGCCAATGCCATCCTTTTGGGCTGGACTGCGACCGCCTACCTCCTGGCCACCGCGATCGTGCTGGTGCCGGCCGGCAAATTCGCCGACATATACGGACGGAAGAAAGTGTTTCTGCGCGGCGGAATTATTTACACACTCGGTTCATTCCTCGCGGTTTTTGCGCCAAATATCGAGTGGCTCCTTGCCATGCGGGTTGTGCAGGGCTTAGGCGCCGCCATGTTCATCACCACCGGCATGGCGATTCTGACCTCGGTCCTGCCGCCGGCAAAACGCGGCAAGGGGATCGGCATTCTGGTGACGTCGGTTTATGTCGGCCTCGCAACCGGGCCCTTTGCCGGCGGCTTCCTCACGAAATTTCTTGGCTGGCGTTCCCTCTTTGCCTTTATGGTGCTGCTCGGCCTGGGCTCCATCCATGTCACCGTCAGCCGCCTACAGGGAGAATGGGCCGAAGCCAGGGGGGAAAAGTTTGATCGGGCCGGCAGCCTGTTGTATGCGGTATCGATATTTCTCCTGGTCTATGGCGCAACGAGGATCATCGAGATCACGACAGCGCTGCTGTTTGTCGCCGGCTGCCTGGGGCTGGTCTTTTTTTATGGCCAGCAGAAAAGAACCCCGCATCCTCTCGTTGAAGTAACCCTGTTTTCCCAAAACCATACCTTCCTGTTTTCCAGTTTGGCCGCCCTCATCCATTACGCCGCCACCTTTGCGGTGACTTTCCAGATCAGCCTGTTCCTCCAGTATATAAAAGGCATGGAACCCCAGGCAGCCGGCACGGTGCTCATGATTCAGCCGGTGATGATGGCGCTTCTCTCCGCCCAGGCAGGCAAACTCTCCGACCGGATCGAACCGCGCGTGCTTGCCTCGGCCGGCATGAGTCTTACCGCTCTGGGACTTGCCTTTTTCGCCTTTCTTGCCGAAACAACTCCCCTCTGGCAGATTTCCGCAAATCTGGCGCTACTCGGCTTCGGCTTTGCCCTTTTTTCCTCGCCGAACATGAGTGCGATCATGGGTTCGGTCGAACGGAGGCAATACGGCGTTGCTTCCGGCACCGTGGCGACGATGCGCCTGCTGGGCCAGATGTGCAGCATGGCGATCGCAACGGTCTTCCTGGCGATCTTTATCGGCAGGGCGCAGATCCAACCGTACAACTATTCGCTGTTCCAAACCAGCATGCGATCCTGTTTCGCTTTATTTGTCGTGTTATGCGTAATCGGCATCGGCTTCTCGCTTTTCCGCGGGGAGATCAGGAAATAAGGGAGCAACCAAGGGAGGGCGGCCGCCAACTTTCCGTCAGGAAAGTTGGCGAGCGAATAAACTCCTCAAGTTCGTGTCATTCGCGCAGCACCGAATGCAAAACCCGACTCAAGCCCTCTATCCGGTACGGTTTCGGCACCACGGCCCGGAAGCCGTATTTCGTGAAATCCGCCATGATCGGATCATTGGCATACCCGCTTGACACGACGACCCGGGCCACCGGGTCAAGGGCCAGGAGCTTCTGCACCGCCTCCTTGCCCCCCATGCCGCCGGGAATGGTCAGATCCATGATGACGGCAGCGAAGGGCCGGCCTTCGTTCCGGGCCTTTTGGTAGGAATCAAGGGCCTCGACTCCGTCCTCGGTCTGCTCGACCTCGTAACCAATGACAGCCAGCATCTCGGCCGCCACCGTCCGGACTTGCGGGTCATCGTCCATCAGCAGAATCCTGCCCTGCCCCTGCATCAGAACATCTCCGGTCCCCGGTCCGTCAATCGATTCCACTCGGGTCGCAACCGGCAGGAACACGAAGAAAACGCTACCCTCGCCAGGGATCGATTGAACAGTTATCAGGCCATCATGCTTTGTGACGATCGAATGGACAACAGCAAGTCCAAGGCCCTGGCCCTTTGCCTTGGTGGTGAAATAAGGATCGAACAGCCGCGGAATGTCCTGAGCCGGGATACCGGGCCCCTGATCCTGAACCAATATCTCCACATAATGCCCATTTTTGAGCGGCAGGCGATCGTGTTCGCTGATCACCCGGTTGCGGGCACTGATCGTTGCCACACCGCCATGGGGCATGGCTTGAAAGGCATTCAGCACCAAATTCTGCACCACCTGGCCAAGTTGGCCGGCGTCGGCGTTCACAGGCTGGAGGTCGTCGGCCAATTCAAGGACGCATTTCACATTGGCGCCGTGACTGACGAACTCGGTCGAGTCCCGGAGTAGCGCGGCGATTGAGGTAGTCCTCCGGATCGGCGCGCCACCCTTGGCAAAAGTCAGGAGTTGCAGGGTCAAATCCCGAGCCCGCAGGGTTGCCTTTTCCGTGGCCAGCAGATGCTTCCTGATCGGGTCGTCCTCAGATAGCGATCGGGAAGCAAGGTTGAGATTCCCCATGATCACCATGAGAATATTGTTGAAGTCATGAGCGATGCCGCCGGCAAGCATACCGAGTGATTCCAGTTTCTGGTGCCTGATCCTCTCTTCCTCCAGCCTTTTTCTGTCCGTTACCTCCCGAAAAATACTGCGCACGGCAGCGACTTCACCTTTGCCGTCCCTGCTGCTAAAACTGCCCTCGACCTGAATAACGGCACCGTTTTTGGCGATGAATTCCGTTTCAAGGACAAAAGAGCTATTGTTTTCGGCCAGGTTTTTCATTAAGTCAAAACATTCCAGACGTCGTTGCGGCGCGATGATGTCATAAAGGTTGAGAGTGGCAACCTCGGCGACCGTGTATCCGAGGGTCTGGCGCCAGGCCCGGTTTACATAAAGCAGCCGGCCCTGCCGGTCAATGATCTGGATGAGATCCGAGGCGCTTTCAAAAAGGTCTCGGTATCTCTCCTCGCTTTCCCGTAGCGCCGCCTCAATCTGGGTCCGCTCCTCAATTTCACGCCGCAGTTGCCCGTTCGCTGAGGATAATTCCGCAGTCCGCAACCAGACCTGCTCCTGCAGATTTTCATGAATTTCTCGCAGTTCCGCCTCGGCCCGCCGTCGTCTGGCCGCATTGCGCAGTCCCTGACGCACGACATACAGGGACAGCATGGAGACCACCAACAGAATCATTCCGGAAATGATCACCAACTTGCCGGTAATGGCGGCCAATTCGGCCCGCACATCCTCGAGATAAATACCGGTGCCAATAATCCAGCCCCAGGGTTCGAAACCAGCGACATAGGAAACCTTGGGCACGATCCGAGTCGGATCATCCTTCCACTGCCACATGTACGAAACAAAACCGGCCCCGTCGCGCCGCACCGTTTTAACAAAGTCCCTGAACAGATAACTGCCGTTGGGGTCAGTGATCTGGTTGAGATCCTGCCCTTCCAGGTCCGGCCGGAAGGGATGCATGATCATGTGCGGCTCCATGTCGTTGATCCAAAAATAATCCTTGTTATTCGTACCGTAATGAAGGTTCCTGAGTTGGTCGACGGCCCGGTCACGTGCCTGCGCGGCGCTCAACTCGCCTGTCTGTTCCAGCCCGTGGTAATACCCAAGGATATTCATCGCCACATGGGTCATCTCCTTGATCATTTCCTTTTTGCGATCGATCATGGCGGAATTGAATGCCGGCATGATGATGCCGAAGACGACGATCACGAAAAGGATCACCGCGACCAGGGACGGCAGCACCACCTTGCCAGTATCCTTTTCCCGGCCGGAGAATCGCGGCCCGGCCAGTTGACCGGAGGAAACGGCCCGGCCAGCGGCCGGAGAATATCCGGCACAACTCGGATCAACGGTATCAGCTCTCATGGTTCCCTTCTCCATTTTTTCTGGTGGTCAACGAATTGAACGATTTTTATAAAACCATCAAGAGCGAACAAATTTACAATAATTATATACAGATGATGTAATTATACACCTTCTGCGAATACGGAAGAATCACCCATAAAACAGGTATGGAAAAGACGTGAACACGAAACGCCATGCAAGTCTGCATCGAGACAATGGCCAAGGCGGCTGCGAACACCTTCGGAACTAACCGCGCTAGCGCTGTTAGCTGATGGTGTTCAAAAACGACTGTAGATTGACCTTCTTGTTGTGCAGCCCTAGTTTTCGTCGCAGCTTGTCCCGGTATGTTTCCACGGTCCTGGTCGACAGGATCAGGATCTCGGCGATTTCCTTGTTGGTTTTACCCTGGCGGATAAGATCGGCGATCTGCAGTTCGCGGGGAGTCAGTTTGACCTGGTTCGTTGACAGATTCCTGGAAAAAGCGGTTGTAATCTGCCGCAGGTTTTCACTGATCACGGCAAGGTACCTCTTTTCCCGGGAATCCTTCAGGCGGACGGCCAGGTTTTCAAGGTAGGGAGAAATCAACTCACGGATATTGGCCTGGACCTTCTCTTCCAGTTCCTGCTTGACAATGGCGCTCTGGCACAGCAGAACCCGCAGGGCGATGTTGGTCTCTGCCAGTTCGTTGGCCAGCCGCTGCCTCTCGGTAATGTCCTCATCAAGAATGTCGGCCCGGCTCTGTTCCTGGTCGGTGATGTCAAAGGCTATTTCCAGGCGGACGATTCTGTTGCCCGGCCAAGAAATTGCCTGATCGAACAACTTGTACCAACGATGGTTGACCGTGTTTTGAAATTTCCAGACGAACGGTTTGCCAAGGCTGCCGTCCGCGTTGACGAGTTTGCTATTGGTGCAGAAGGAACAGGGGCCGTTCTGGCCGTTCTGCAGTGCACGCCAGCATTGCTGCCCCCCGACGTTCCCGAACAGAATCCGGGCATGGCGGTTGAGAAACAGGATTTCATGGGTTTCCATATCACAAACAAAGACCGCTGCTGCCAGGTTATCGAGGATGGTAGCATGAAGGCCACCAGCCTCAACCTCATTGACCGCGTCATTGTTCGACTGAAACAGGAACCTGGATGCGTTGATTCCCAAGTCATGGTTTTCCTGGTGCGAACACAAAGGATTTGAGAGTTTTTTCGTCATGTTCCCCAACTTAGCTGTCCCGCCGCTCCCAACCGATTAACGGTGGGCCGCTTATTTCATCGCTTATGCACTGTGCGCCAGCAAGAATAGTGTGCCCTGTCAATAAGGGTCAATACGGAAAAATTCTCCAACAACTTGGTACGGGAAGTCAGTATTTACTGAATTTGTATTCAGCAATGATTCGCTGCCACTGGTTTTCCACGGTTCGTGACCGACAGCAACCGGGTCGGTGCCGGCCTTTTGCGAATTTCCCGGTTTGGCCGTTGGCCGACTGCCACCAGATCATCACCCCGGCCTCCGCCTCCATCTACCTCCAAGGTAAAACGGCGCAACATCTCCCGCATCTCCCGCAGTTGCTGGGCCTGCCCCGACAGTTGCTCGGCCGCGACACTCAGATTTTTCATGCACATCCTCATTGCAGTTTTTGCTTCGAGGCCAGCCGCTTATTTCTCTTGCCACAATGGCCCGGCTACACCTCCTCTCATAGCAAATACCGCGCCGGCCAGACACCTGGAATGACAACATATTGAAACTACGAAGCAATTAACGATAAGTCACGCATGAACCATGCAGAACGGCGCGCCAAGCATGGGACAGACCTGGGGCAGGCGGGCTGGCATCTTACAGGTAACAAAATGATTTATATAGAGAAAGCAGGCGCGGGACAGAAATGCCCCAGAATTGGACTAGACGAGGCCGATCTTTTTCATCTTCCTGAACAGGGTTTTGCGGGAGATCCCTAGACTGACGGCGGTTCGGCCTTTATGCCATTGATTCCGTTCCAGGGCGGTTTCGATCTGTTTTCTTTCAAAACCATCCATGGAGGTCCGCAGGCCGGCGAAATCAGACTGGATCGGCGCCACGACGGTCCTTTCCGGTTGAGTGTTGTCGCCGTCGGGTTGGGCGGTGTCGTTGAGATCGAGTTTTTCCAGAGTCAGGTAGCGGTGGAGCACGTTCTGCAATTCCCGGACGTTGCCGGGCCAGTCATAGCTGTTCAACAATTCCCGGACCGAATCGGGCAAAACCGGACTCTTCTCCGTATCGCCGTAAATGGCGAGAAAATGATCGACCAGCAGTCGAAGATCCTCCTTGCGTGTCCGCAGTGGCGGCAGTTGGATGGGGATGACATGAATCCTGAAAAAGAAGTCCTCGCGCATGCCACCGTTTGCCACCATCTCGCGCAGGTTTCTGCTGGTGGCGGCGATAACCCGCAGATCGGGGATTCTGATAACATTGCTGCCCACCGGCGCGAAACCGCCACCCTCCAGGACCCGCAGCAGCTTGACCTGCATGGGCAGGCTAATTTCGCCCACCTCGTCCAGAAACAAGGTGCCACGGTTGGCCCGATCGAGATAGCCGGGCTGATCGGCATGGGCGCCGGTAAAGGCCCCCTTTTTGTGTCCGAAAAACTCGCTCTCGACCAGATTGTCCGGGATGGCGCCGCAGTGTACCGGCACAAAGGCCTCGTGCCGGCGAGCGCTCAACTCGTGAATGGTCCGGGCCGCCAGTTCCTTGCCAGTACCGGATTCACCATAGATAATCGCCGGGATATCAGAGGCCGCCACCTTGGCTATGAGGTCATAAACCTCCTGCATGGCCCGGCTTTTACCGATCAGGTCCCCAAACCGGTACCGTTCCCGGATGGCGGAGCGCAACCGCATGTTTTCCTGAAGCAGGTTCCCATACTCCTTTTCCGCGACCAGGGCCCGCTGTTTCTGTTCGGTGATGTCCTGCAGGGTCTCGATGGCACCGATCACCCGGTTACGGTCATCGAAAATAGGCGCGGCCAGAAAATAAATGTACCGCGCCATCCCACCGATATCCTGAAAAAAACCTGTAGCCTCCCAGGCACGGGAAACAAGACTGGAACGGCTCGGATTCTGATCATGGTACAGGCGGCAGAATTCCTCAAAGTCGTCGAGGAGGATCAGGTCGGCGAGTACCGGTCTTTTCCGGTCGTAAAACGGCTCCCATTGCCGGTCGCTGCCGAGCATTTCGGCTGCGCTGAAGCCAGTCAGCCGCTCACAGGACCGGTTCCAGTGAATGATCCGGTGTTCAAGGTTGATGGCGAACTGAGCGATCGGCGAGTAATCCGATAATCGAAACAGTTCATGGTAGTGGTCTTCAGTCATACGCGCGCCATTGAATTGCCAGTTTGACCGGCGCCCAAAGGGGTATCCCCTCATCGACGGGAGTTGCAAGGGCCGTTCTGCTCATCAACATAATGTGCCAGAACAATAATAAAAAGCGTACCATCTCCGACCTGATAACGCTCATTGAAAGAGGAAATGACTGGCGTCACAAATTCGGCTTTTCCGTTCAGGAGTCCTTATAGGACGGAGAAAGGGAGCGTGAGGGTCGAGAGGAACCTCCAATATTACTCCCTGTCAAACGCGTCGGGAGAAGAAAACAATTCCCCGATTATATCCTTTGAAGGATATAGATCTCCCCGTCAATCCACGCTCCCCTGTCCTTGCGGATACCGGCCGCTGCCTGAAGCTCGACGGCCATGCCGTTTTCCATGGCCAGTCGTTCGATATAGGCCCGGGAGTGGGCATAGCGGCCCGAGGACCTGAGCACGAAATCGGCTCGCTGGCAGAGTTCGATGGAAAAAAACCAGGGCGCCGGGCCGGGTTCGCTGCCGGATCGCGACAAACACCGGCGCAAGATTGCCCAGGTAGATGCAGACGTCGGTCAACAGAAACAGATCGTAGAATTCTGCCGATCTGCACAGAAACCGCACCAGATCCTTCTGGCGCAGGGCGTCGTAGATCTCTTTTTCGCTGGCAATGGCCAGCATCCTCGACGACAGATCAACCCCGGTCAGGTGTGCGGCCTTTTCCCGGAAAGCAAGGCCGGAAAGCCCGGTGCCGCAGCCGAGGTCGACCGCCTTGGCAAAACGCGCCGGGCCAGCCAGGGTGTCAAGGGCTCGGCTCAGGAGCATGGGAATCTCATACCCCATGACTGCCAGGCTCTCTTCAAAGCGCAGGGCATAGCCGTCAAAAAGATTGGTCACGTACTGCACTGGCGGGCTGTCGGTCTGGATGCCGGCCAGGGCGTTCAGGATATGAAGGACAACTCCCATGCTGCCATGGGCCGCGGCATACTGGGGAGTAATCTGCACGGCTTCCTCAAAACAGATGATCGCCTCATCGAGCAGGCCGAGATTCTTGAGAACATCGCCCAGATGACAATGGGCCTCCGCGTCCTGCGGGTTCCCTTCCAGGATCGCCAGGAAGAAATCATGCGGCAGGACGGAAAATGAAGTTCTTTTCTTGTTCTCTCTTGCGTGTTTCATGGGTGCAGACAGAATGCAGTGCTATGCTTCATGTCCACAGCCTGACGGAACTCCTTGCCGTCCGGTGAATTACCGTCCAAAGGCACCGGGGCCCTCGGGGCATCAGAGAGCGGAGGGTGGGTGG
>MGTE01000086.1:34408-36996 GCA_001799275.1 Deltaproteobacteria bacterium RIFOXYD12_FULL_57_12 | reverse complement strand
GAAAACAGGGAGAAGACAAGGGCAACCTGATCGGCATGATGATCCCGCAGGCTGGGCAGATGTAAAAAATTCTCGTCACATGAGCCGGGTGAAATTTTGCAGCCAACCCCCCGGGGGAGCCAAACCACCTGAAACCAGGTTCCAAACGTAGCGAGTTTCAAAAATCATGTCAAGACCAGTACGCCAGACTCGTCGTTGTTTCCCTCATCGACCTGGGCGCATGGTGCCTCCATCGCCCCCCCTGTTGCTTTTTCGAGTCAAAAAAGCTATGAGACAGCTGGCCATGCATGCGACTTAAAGGAATTCATTTACGAAACACAATGTGATGTCATGACGGAAGATAGATCGGAAGACCCCACCACGGAACATCAGAGCGAAGCGGCAGCCGACCTGCAGATCCTTTTCGGCAAGGCCTTTGCCTGCCAGCAAGCCGGCGATTATGCGGAAGCGGCAAGGCTCTATCGCCTCGTACTGGCCCGGATGCCGGACAACGTCAACCTGCTCTGCAACCTGGGCATTTTGTACCGGGACATGAAGAAGCCGGCAATGGCGATGACCCACCTGCAACGGGCCTGCGCCATTGATCCTGAAAATCCTATGGTCAACCTCAATCTCGGGGCCGTGTTCGAGGAGACAAACGATCTGCCAGGGGCGGTTGCCTCCTACCGAAGGGCCTTGCAGGCCGCGCCCGATGACCCCAGAATTCTGAACAATCTGGGCAAGGCCCTCTACCAGCAGGGAGAGACGGAGACGGCCCTCGATTATCTGAAAAAGGCGGTACTGCTCGCGCCGGGGTATCCGCTGGCCCGGAACAATCTGGGAGTGCTGCTCTGTACGCTCGGAAAGTCACACGAGGCCATCGACTGCTTCAAACAGTCACTTGCCGCGACTCCCGAAAACAGCGACACCCTGTACAACCTGGCAGGGGCATTGAATACGGTCGGCAGCACGGCTGAAGCGGAATTCTATTACCGCCGGGCCGTTGCTGTTGATCCGCACCATGCTGCGGCCCGACACATGCTCGCCGCGATCACCGGAACCCAGACCGCCAAGGCGCCGGCCGCTTATGTGGTCGATACCTTTGACCGGTATGCCGGCCAGTTTGACAATCAGCTGACCGAAAAACTGGGCTATCAGGTGCCGGCCATGCTCAGGGAGGTTCTGACCCAGGCAACCGACACAACAACATTCCGGAACGTATTGGATCTCGGCTGCGGCACCGGCCTCTCCGGGCTCGCCTTTCGAGACCTGGCCGGCAAGCTGACCGGGGTCGACCTCTCCGCAAAGATGCTGGAAAAGGCGGCAGCCAAAAATATCTACGACAAACTGCACCTGGATGACATCGTTTCTTTTCTGAACGGGACAGAGGATGAATTCGATCTGTTCATCGCCACGGATGTGTTCGTCTATCTCGGCGACCTGATCCCGGTTTATACCGCGATTCGGAGAAGAGCAACGGGGCCGGCACACCTGGTCTTTTCCATTGAGACGACCGGCCCGGGTCGGGACTATGAACTACGGACTTCGGGCAGATATGCGCAATCGGTAGACTATATCCTGCGGCTTGCCGCGGAGTTCGGGTTTGTTGTTGTACTCAACGAAAAACGGAATATCCGCAGGGAGCAGGGCCAATGGATCGGCGGCAATATCTTTATCCTAAGAAGAGGTTAGTCACGGAATAAACCGGTTATCTCTTCCGATTGAGCCACCTTTTCGGATTGTCGATATACCCGGTTTTATGGAGGGCCTCGGCGATCTGGGTGACGGTCCAGGTGCCAAAGTAGGCGAGTCCGAGCATTTTGTAGCCACCCATGGCGGCGAGTTTGTCGGGCCGGCCGAGGATGTCTGGGGTACCGAAGTGGATGGTCAGTCGACCGCGGCAGACGGGTGGAAGAATAACGGCAAAGGGGCCGTAAGCCTCAATCTTCCGCAGTTCCTTCTGGCGGATATAAATGTCTCGCGCCCGCTGCGGCGTGATGCCGAGCATGCTGCCGATCTTGGTAAAGGTGCAGCCCTCTTCATCCCGTTTGGTAAGCACGAGTTTTTCCTGGTCGTTCATCTGCTGGCCCATCCCTCCTGACATCACCCTGCGCAATTACGTTTGAGTGGCGTTGCCATGAAAATATTTCAACTGTAACCACTCCGGCTGTTTAGACTGTTAGGCTGCAACCCGTCAGCAAAAAAACAACTGGAAATTAAAGATGCAAAGCGCACAATCTTTGGCATTTTTGGGTTGCTAATAGGCTAAACACCTACAGACTATCCCACCTTAAGTAGTTACTCTCAATTGATATAGCCCTGCTCTTCCAGATAGAGAAGAACCTCCTGGGCCGCCTCGGTCGGGGTCAATTGGGTGGTGTCGATGACAAGCTCGGGGCTGGCCGGCGGAATGTAGGGATCCGAGACCCCGGTGAAGCCCGGAATCCGGCCGGCGCGGGCCTTGGCATAGAGCCCCTTGCGGTCGCGCTGCTCGCAGACATCGAGGGGGGTTGCCATATACACCTCGATGTATCCCCCGTATTTACTGATCAGTTCCCGGTTCGCCTGCCGGGATTCCTGGTAGGGGGCAATGGGGGCGCAGAGGGCGA
>MGTE01000086.1:3912-34300 GCA_001799275.1 Deltaproteobacteria bacterium RIFOXYD12_FULL_57_12 | reverse complement strand
GCCGGTCCCGCATCTCCAGGAACTTCACCAGCAGACCCTTGGCAAGCGTCGACTTGCCGGCCCCGGAAAGACCGGTGATGAAGATGGTGAACCCCTGCCGGCTGCGAGGAGGGAAGGCATGGCGCAGTTCCTTCACCACCTCGGGAAAGGAAAACCAGGCCGGAATCTCCAGATTGCTCTCCAGTCTTCTCTTCAGTTCCCGGGAGGAGATGGTCTTGATCTGCATGCCGGCTTCCACTTCCTGCTCGGGCAGATACTGGGCCCGGTCTTCCACATAGACCATCTTCTGCAGGGGAACCATGGCGATGCCGATTTCCTCGGCGAACCGCCCGACCAGTTCCTGGCCGGCCTGCCGGGGATAGAATCGTTCCCGGCCGTTCTCGTTGGCAAACGGATCGGCATGGTCGTCGGAAACCAGGAAATGGCTGCAACCGTAATTCTTCCTGATGATCGCCTGCCAGAGTACCTCCCGGGGGCCGGCCCGCCGGCTGGCCAACGGCAGCAGGCCGAGCAGAATCATGTTCTTCGGAAATTTCCTGGCGATCTCCTGATAGCAACTCACATGGGTGTAATGATCAAGATTACCCGGGTGATCGAGGCCGACGACCGGCTGCAGGAAGATATGAGCGCCAACATCCCGGGCGGCCTTCAGGACCATCTCCCGGTGGGCGCAGTGCAGATATTCTTCCGTATGAAAACCGATAATCTGCCGCCAGCCGTTCTGGGAGAAACGCCGGTGGGTCTCGGCCGGCGGCAGCCGCAATTCCGGAAAATCGTAATGGATCGGCAGATGCAGCCCCTCCAGGGTGCCGCCCAGATACCAGGCGCCGGTCTCTTCGTATAATGCCTGAACCCCGGGATGGAGGCTGGAGTCGGCAGTACCATAAACCGCCAGAGCCTCCCGGTTTTTATCCGGCTGCCAGATATCGCTGATGGTGAGAATGGCCAGGAGAAAGCCCTCCTGGTCATTCAGGGCCACCGCCTGACCCGGGGCAAGCGAAACGGCGATCTCTGCACGGACATCCAGACAGATGGGCATGGGCCAGACCGTACCGTCGCTTAGGCGCATGGTGGTCAGCACGCTTTCATAATCCTGCTTCCCGAGATAGCCGGACAAGGGGTAAAAGGCCCGGTTCAGCAGCAGTTCCAGATCGCAGAGCTGCCGTCGGTTCAGGTCGATGGCCGGGCAGGAGAGCGCCTCTTGGCGCAGGCTTTCAATGCGGCGGAAGTGGACCAGCAGGCTTTCGGAATAATCAGCGGTCTTTCTTGTGGAGCTCGTTTGATCCGGCATGGTTCCTGATGGGGCGTTACTGGCGAGGCCGAAGCCGCGCCCGCAAAATTCGTTTCGCTCGATACCTACCGAGCCATGAACAACGGCAAGGGATTACCCCTGCAAGGTTGTCGGACAACTCCGACAATGATAACGCAAGACAACTAAAGCAAAAAATACTTTTTTTGTCCACTAAGAGGTTGGCCGAAATAAAACTTTTGCCAGCGCCTCAGGCTTTCGATCGGATTTGCCCACCGCCCGACAATAATATGAAGGCACGGGCCAACCCGAAAAACCTGCCGGCGGCCGCATAAAAAAACTGGCCTTATGTCTTCCGTCGGACTAAAAATGAGAACATAGAGCCTGTTGCAAAATGAACGTCGTAGCGAGATCGAGAAAAAAATATTCTGAGCAAGGATGAGTTGTGAAATCGCCCGGAAGCGTAGCAGGGCTACGGTGAGGACGATTTCACAAGGAAGACGCCACGCAGGATATTTTTAACCGATCGGAGTAGATGTTCATTTTGCAAGAGGCTCTATAGGCAAAATTGGCTGCTCCCCTCCGATACGCAAGAAGAGACAATAATGCTGCCCTCCCCTCCCGACCAGTATCCCGAACTCATGCACCATATCCTGAATATGGTGAACAGCGCCGTGCTGGTGCTTGACGCAGACAAACGGATCATCTTCGCCAACAGCCGGGCCGCACAGTTGTTCAACTGTGGCGTGGCAGAGTTGAAGAACCTGGACATCGATCAGCTGTTCATGCCCGAAGACCTGGAAATAATGGTCCCGAACATTCTGAAGATCACCAGAGATGCCTCCGAATATGAAGGAGAGACGATGCTGAAACGGCAGGACGGCTCCTCTTTCCTGGGACTCATCTTCACCTCTTCCCTGGCCTGGAAAAACGGCCGCGGCATAGTCCTCACCATCCATGACATCTCGAATCTGAAAAAACTGGAACGGATGCTCAAGGTCTCCGGCCGGGTCGCCTTCCTGGGGCACCTGCTGGAGGACATCAACCATCAGATCCGCAATCCGGTTCAGGTCATCGGCGGCATCGCCAAACGCCTTGCAGACCGGCAGACGCCACGGGTCGAACATGTCCAGGCAATCGTCTCTGCATCGGCCCGCCTGGAAAAATTGCTGGATACCCTGAATTTCTTCATCAAACTGCCCCGGCCCAGATTGCGGCCGGTGCTGCTGCATGAGGTGTTTGAGACGGTCGTGCCGTCGCTGACGGCGCTTGCCCGCCAGCATGGTGTCGACTGGACCGTCGAAGCAGACGACAACCTCCTGCAGGAATCGGTGTTCATCGACACCGAACTGCTGGCCAAGGCTCTCCACGAGGGGATGGCCAATGCCTGCGAGGCGTATGATGACAAGCACCACGAGAAAACCGTGCAGTTCAGGCTGATGACCACCCAGCGGCCTGACCAGCCGTATGCCCTGCAGATCTGCGACCGTGGCCCCGGCATCAGCGCCCAGGACATGCCGCTGGTCTTTTCTCCGTTTTTCTCCCGCAAATCAAAGCACCTGGGAATGGGCCTGACCATTGCCCAGCGAATCCAGGAAGAAATGGACTGCGACCTGCTCCTGGAATCATCCGGAAAGACCGGCACCTGCCTGACCTACTGTCTCGTCAAGGAAAGAAGAAGAATGATCCGTCTGCGGAAGATGCCGGACTAATTGCGGCTGAATTCGGCAAGGAGTTCGACCAGCGACTGGTGGATCGCGCCGTTCGAGGCCCCCACCTCGGCTGATGTGGCCATAACTGTTCAGTCCGTGATCGCCCGCATACCCCGGCTGGTGCGGCTTTGCGGTTTGGCGTGTTACTGCAACCCGCAAACCCCGGTCCTGGTAATGGAAAATATTCAGGCTTTCAGTTTTGTTGGGCTCCTAGAGTGAAGATAGCATTGGTCTTAGGGCTTTATTTTCATCGAATATTTCGCGGATTGCCATGGCAAGTTGTCTCGCTTCTACGGGTTTTACGAAAAACTTACGTATTTTCATATCTTGCGCTTCTTTTATGGATACCTTAGAACTGTAACCGGTATAGAGGATAATCGGAATATCGGGTCTGATGCCCATGAGTTCTTGGGCTAGTTCTACCCCAGTCATACCAGGCATTGTTTGGTCGGTGATCACCAGGTCAAACGCCTCTGGTTGAGAACTAAAGACTTCAAGCGCCTCCTGGCTGCTTGTTTTTGTTGCTACATGATATCCCAGGCCATCCAGGATCATTTTCCACATATTAACGAGCCCCTCATCATCATCGACAAAAAGAATCCGTTCATTACCGGTGGGCACGGTGGGCAGGGGTTGGCCGGTTTCCATCGGAGCCACCTCTTCACTATCCGCTTTTGCGAAATATACGTTAAAGGTCGTTCCCTGCCCGGGGGTGCTGTCAACGGCAATCATGCCTTGGTGGGCGGTGACAATTCCGTGCACTACGGCCAGACCCATCCCGGTACCCCTACCAACCTCTTTGGTCGTAAAGAAAGGATCAAATATACGTTTGGTGGTCTGTTCATCCATGCCAGAACCCGTATCTCCCACCGACAGTCTGATATATGCCCCAGGCATCATGTCCGGGCGGTGAGTCAAATCATCAGCGCCAAGGGTGGTCAGTTCGAGACAAATCTCTAATACACCTTTTTCCTCCATGGCATAAACGGCATTGGCACAAAGGTTCATTAATACTTGGTGAATTTGGGTGGGATCAGCAAGGGTGGTCCCGCATTCTGGATCAATGTTCTGGCGTATCTCAACAGTCGTGGGAATTGTGGATCGCAGAAGCTTGACAACTTCCTTTACGACAACAGAAGGTTGTATTGGTAGTAGTTCCTGATCAGCCTTGCGACTGAATGATAAAATCTGTCTTACCAGATCGCTGGCGCGGATCCCAGCTTCGCGGATTAAATCAAGACAGTTTCTGGCAGGGCTGTTTTCAGGGATGTAATCAAGAGCGAGTTCGGCGTTGCCGAGAATAGCAGTGAGAATATTATTGAAATCATGAGCAATGCCCCCAGCCAAGGTGCCGATGGCCTCCATTTTCTGGGTTTGACGAAGTTCGAATTCAAGTTTTTTGCTTTTTTCTTCAACCTGTTGGCGAACAAGGATTTCTTCTTTAAGTTTATTCTCACTTAATAATAATTCATCTGATGATTTACTAAAATAATAAACAACAACAGGAGCAATAACAGATGGGCATACAAATGAAGCAACAATAGCATAATGAAAATTCGGCTGATTCGTTAATATCCATATTATTGATGTAATTAAAACTGAGGCAATTATGCAGATTACACTTATAATAATTGTCGTAATTACTGTTCCGTTTTTTTGTAACAAATATTTAATCACTAACCTTTATTCCTTTTCCCTGTTTTACTTGCCAGTAATTTTTCATAGCGATATAAATACGGCGTCAGCTGGCCATAGCGGTCCCGCAGGACTGACCCTTTCCTGAAAACTCCCTCATCCACGTTAAATGACATGCAACGATATTTTGCCAGATACGATTATGTCACCGGACCTATTTGATTTCTTTACGATTTATTTGTCATCTTACAGGAAAATGACATCTTGTGAATGTGGCAAAATGTCGCACCGTCGGTCCATGTTTTAACTCGGCAGCACGTGATAGGTGTTTTCTCTGCAACCATGGTGTTCATTAATGCTTTGTTTTCCAAGCGCCGGGGCCTGGATGCGGTAGTTTAGCCTACCCATCCATGGCAATCGTTTCGCCAACAGCAATCTGTCTGTTCACAGGAACAGAGCACGGCATCTTGCACCATGGTCTTTTCCATAAATGCGGAGAAGTCAAGTCCAGCCATATACGACTCAATCTTGTCAATACTCTCCGCGATGTGAATAAGATAGAGCTTGTCGTCCTTCATAGCGACTGAGCCTCCTTCATGATCTTCTCCCGCAGGTACCAATGCAACCCGCGCTCGGTCACAATATCCACCTTACGGACCCAGAAGTTCCTGAAGTTTGACGAGCGCTCCGCCCATGTCAAGCAAGGTGCGACCTTTATCCAAATCAACAAGTAAGTCGATATCACTTTGGGGTGTGCCATCACCACGAGCAACCGAACCAAAAATACGCACATTAAGAAGACCATGGTCGCGAGCAACAGCAAGGATTCCCTGTCTTTTCTGCTGAATAGCTTGGAGTTCACTCATTGTTCACCACCAAAACAGAGGCACAACTCGGCATAGCCGCAACCAAATATATGGGAATATTTTTATCAAAACATGCTGAAGATGTCACGGGAACATTATCCGTATTGGAGGAAGGGAAGTGGAAACGCCCAACTCTTGTGCCACCATTGCCATTGGGACTCCATGAACATCGACCGGTTTTCGGGCGATATGATGAAGAAAAACCCGAACCCTTTTTCCTGGGGTGCCTTTGTGATGACAGGGAAACCGGGCTAGCCGCGACTGAAGTCGGCAAGGAGTTGGACAAGAGGTTGGTGGATGGCGCTGTTCGAGGCCACCACCTCGGCCACAAAAGGATCATAGGCCCTGCCCCGGAAATCCGTCAGCCTGCCGCCCGCCTCTGTTACCAGAAGCTGCCCGGCCGCGGTATCCCATGGCTTGAGATTGATCTCCCAGAAGCCGTCCAGGCGACCGCAGGCCACATAGGCCAGATCCAGGGCCGCGGCTCCGGCCCGCCTCACCCCCTGCGCTTTCGGCAGCAGCCGGCCAAGCGCCGCCAGCACCGGCCCCGGCTCCTGCTGGACATTATAGGGAAAACCCGTGGCCAGCAGTGAGTTCTCAAGCAGCGCTACCCCGGAGACGCGGATGGCATTGTGGTTGAGCCAGGCACCGCGGTTTTCCCCGGCCCAGAACAGTTCGTCGAGCATAGGGCAATAGATGACCCCGGCGCGGCACCGCCCCTCTTGCCAGTAGGCGATGGACACCCCGAACCAGGGAAAACCGTGGGCAAAATTCGTGGTGCCGTCCAACGGGTCGATGATCCAGGCCGGCCCGGCGGGCATGCCCTGAAAGTCGGCGGCGGATTCTTCAGCCAGAAAGGAGACACCCGGCGTCTTCTCGGCCAGGATTTGCAGGATGGCCGCCTCGGCGGCCCGGTCGGCATCGGTAACCAAATCGATGACGCCCTTATGGTCGACGCGCACCGCCTGGCCGTACAGATTCTTTATGAGGCGGCCGGCCTCCAGGGCGGCGCCGGCTGCGGCCGGGAGGATTTCGGCAAGCGCTGTCCCGCCGCATTTTTCCGCGATGTATCGCAGGCGCTCCATAATCGCTTCCTTGAAAAACAAACCGGCGACGAGCCCCGCCCGCCTCCGGCTTGCCGGAATATCGAAAAAACTACGGCTTCCCGAAGCTTTCCACAAAAAGCGCCTGGATGGCCCGCACGCCGTCATCCGTGATGTAGCGGGTGCCGGAACCGACAAAGGTCGGGTGGCTGATCCGCGGTGTATCCTTTTCCCAGACCTTGTTCTGCCAGGTGTACCAGCCCTGTCGGACCTGGTCATAAACGCTGAGCGGCCGGTTGAACAGCTTGGCCAGTTCAACCGCCCAGCCGGTGCCGCCTTTCACCGTGTTGTCCTCAAGAATGGTGCCCACCGCAAAAACCTGGTGGCCGCTGTTCACCATGTGAAAGATGGCCTGCAGGACCTTGCGGATCTTTTCGGTCTCGTAATAGGTCCGGCCCATCATCCTCGAAACCAGTTCCATACTTATATCGCCGCGCCGCAGTTCCTGGTCGTTCAGAACCACGGCATTCCTGTCTCGATCAATCTTGTGACCGGCAAAGGAGAAGGTCACCTCCTTGATCCCCCACTGTTCGGCTGCCTCGCCGAATGCGACTTCCGCGCCTTTCAGGCCCCCACTGTAGAGTGTGCATTTTTCTCTTTCCAGCATATGACTCCCTCATCGTCGCTTGTTGTTAGCCCCGGAACCGTGCCATCACCGGGACATCCTTGCCATTACCCAGACCATTCCCCTGGAGAAAACCGCAGCCGAACTCAACCCAGATAAACTGGCATTCTTTAACGGTCCTGGATAGGTACCTTCACGAAAATATTTTATGCCAGAAACGCGCAGAAAATATTTTCTAAGGCACTAAGGAAACAACGCATATACACCATGTCCCTATCCCATGCAAGGTGTTCTTTGGTCTTGCATCCGGTTTTTGGCCAGATTTAACCGCTCCTCAATCGCAAAATCCTCACTGTAGTGCTGCTACGACAGCGGTTTTGGGCCGCAAAGCAAATACCCTTGGGGTACTCAATCGTCACGGCCAAATCCGTCTCAAAATTCGACGCAATCCCTGAAAAGTTTATCTGTGGATAAAATCTATGGTCAACCGCCTACCGGCCGCCGCGCCGTGTATAAGGCGAGCAGCTTCCGGGTAACGATCGGAAACAGCCCGAGAACGGCAAAAGAGATCAGCAGGCCAGGCGACAGGATGCCGGCAAGCGATTCAATCCTGGCCAGTTCCTGGCCGGCGTTCACATAGACCACGGTGGCAGGCAGCATCCCCACCTGGGACACCCAGTAATAGGTGGAAAGCGGCAGCCTGGTGAGTCCCATCGCCAGATTGATGATAAAAAATGGAAAGATCGGCACCAGGCGGAGCGAAAAAAGATAAAAACTTCCCTCCTGCTCAATACCCCGGTTGATGGCCGCCAGCTTCTCGCCAAACCTGGCCTGCACCCACTCCCGGAGCAGAAAGCGCGACACCAGGCAGGCAAGCGTCGCGCCGATGCTGCTGGCAAATGAGACGACCACAATGCCGACCCAGAGACCGAACAGGGCGCCGCCGGCCAAGGTCATGATCACCGCGCCGGGCAGCGACAGAGCGGTCGCCAGGATATAGATGACCATGTAGGAGGCAATCACCGCGAGCCGGTGTCCGGCATAAAGATCGGCGAAATAGGTGTGCGATTCCTTCAGGTAGGCAAGGGAGAGAAAGCGGCCCAGGTCGAAAACAAAAAAAACCGAGACCGCGGCGATGAGCGCGGCAGCCACCGCAATTTTCCGCAGAAAGAGATTATTCCCCATGGCCGGCCTCCGGGTCGAGCCCGTACCAGGCGGCGCCCAGGAGCGCGGCCCCCGGATTGAGGATCACCCGTACCGGCACCCGGCTGAGAAGGCCGGACATCCGGCCCTTCCGGCAAAAGGTTTCCATGAAGCGCACGGCCTTGAGAAAACTCAGGATGCGGGGCGGCAGACCACCGCCGATGAAAACGCCGCCGGTGGCCAGCACCTTCAGGCAGAGATTGCCGGCCTCCGCCGCCAGGATCCCGGCAAAGGCCTCGACCGTGGCAACGCAGATAGCGCAGGGTTCAAGGGCGTTTACCGCAGCGTTGACAATGACCGGCACCGGGTCAACGGCAATGGCCAACTCCGCGGCCAACCAGACTGGCTCGTCAAAGGCGCCGCTCTCCTTGAAAAAGGCATAGATGTTCGGCAGACCGATCCCGGAACAGACCTGTTCATAGCTGACATGCGCGAGCCTGTTCCACAGAAAGCGCAGCAGCTCAACCTCCGCCGGCGTGGCCGGCGCAAAATCCGCATGACCGCCCTCGGAGGCATGCGCCTGCCAGCGCGCCCCTTGCCTAGTCAGAAAGGCCTCGCCGAGGCCGGTGCCCGGCGCGATCACCGCCAAGGCGCCGGCGGGATCGGCCTGCCCATGGTTGAGGACGCAAAAATCCTCAGCGGGCAGATGGCGGACCGCATGGGCAACGGCGACCAGATCGTTGATTAGGCGGACGTCGGCAATCCGAAGGGCGGTCTGCAATTTTTCGACTTCGATTTGCCAGGGCAGGTTAGTGATGACCGACCGGCCGCCGACCACCGGCCCGGCCACCCCGAAACAGGCCCTGGTCACGACCAAACCGGTCCGGGACAAGAACTCGCCAACCACACTCTCCAGATCCGGATAGGCAAGGCTGACAAAGGATTCCTCGGCCAGGGGGTGCCGGGGGCTGGCCGCGGCGGAAATCACCG
Source organism: Deltaproteobacteria bacterium RIFOXYD12_FULL_57_12 (assembly GCA_001799275.1). Lineage (GTDB taxonomy): Bacteria > Desulfobacterota > Desulfobulbia > Desulfobulbales > BM004 > YD12-FULL-57-12. Next base: position 25,037 of record MGTE01000086.1, on the reverse strand, counting down.
CCAAGCTGGTCTTGGTGCCGCCGATATCGCCGGCAAGAAGAAGGTTCTCGTTCGTCATCCATACTATCTAAACTGGATTACGCCTGAAAGTCAATCCAAGGGGGCAAGAACTCGAAGAACAGAATTCAGGAGCCAGAATCCAGGATTCAGAATGAAACAAGTTGCCCGGCGTTCACGGTTTCTTGAGCAGAGCAGAGGCCGCCACCGCGGCGGCGGCAAAGAAGGCGGCCATCAGGAAACTGGTGGCAAAACTACCGGTCAGCTCCGCCAGGATGCCGGCCACATAGGGCCCGGCAATCTGCCCCAACCCGAAAATAAAGGTAATGAAGCCGAAGACCCGCACCGCCCGGTTGGCCCCGGCGTAGTCACCGACTAAAGCCGCCATGATCGACGGAATGCTCCAGGCCACGAACCCGTAGCAGCCGATGGATAAATAGAGAAACGGCCGGGGCAGCGGCAGGGCAATGAGCAGATAGGCGACGGTCTGCACCGTAAAAACCGTAACCAGGGCAGTCGTGCGCCCCTTGCGGTCGGAAAGGATGCCAAATACCGGCCCGGAAAAAAGGCTCAAGAGCCCGATCCCCGACCAGAGCCCGCCGGCCGTCATTTCGGAGAAACCCTTTTCCTGCACCAGACAGGTGACAATGAAGGTAGCATAGATCACATAGGTGTAGCCGAACAGGAAATAGATAAAAGCCAGGTGGGCGATGGCCTTTTTGTCGATCGGCCGCTCGCCGATCGACAGGGTGACGCCAGCGGCCGCAACTGGCGCCGCTTCCCAGCCAAGCGGCAAAAGGCCCAACTCGGCCGGCCGGTCGCGGAGCACGGCCAGGCAGATAAAGGCGATAATAAAAACAATGCCGCCCAAGACCATCCAGTTCCACCGCCAGCCATCGCTGCCGTGCAGGCGGTTCAGCATGGGAATCAGCCAGCCGGAAACGAGGATGGCAAAACCGCTGCCGATGACGATGAAGCCGGCGGCGCGGCCGCGATAACGGCTGGTAAACCAGGCCGACACCAGTCCCATCATCGGCACGTTGGAGGCGCCGCTGCCCAGGCCGGTCAGCATATAGAAGAACAGCACGGCGACAAAACTCTGGGCCCAGGCGACCAGGAGCATGGAAAAGGCAACGAGCAGCAAGGCGAAAAAGACAAGCCGGCGGCTGCCGAGGCGGGCGGCCAGGGAACCGCTGGCAATGACGGCCAGCAAATAGCCGGTGAAGTTGCAGGTGCCGATCAGCCCCATCTGCGAATAGCTGAGCTTCAACGCGGCGCCCATGGAGGGCAGCAGCATGCCGAGAGCGAAGCGGCCAAGGCCGAGGCCGGCAAAAATGCAGAGGGTGCCGGCCGCGACAATGAACCAGCCGTAGTGAACCGTTGCCCGCCTCTTTTCAGCCGCCGCCGTCATCCCTTTTAGAAAACCTCCCAGGCCCTAAGCCCGGCATAAAGGAAATAAACGGCAAAGCCAAGCAAAAAAACCCCACAAACGCCGATGATGCCCCGATAAAGGCGGTCGGTGAGCAAGGCGCGGCCCCGACCGACCGCTGCCGACACCAAGGCATACCAGGCCAGATCGGCCGAAATATGGCCGGCAAAAAAAAAGGCGACCCCCAGGGGGCCGATCTCAAGACAGGAAAGGATAGAGCCGAGGCCGATGGTCACCCACCAGACCGTCCAGTAAGGGTTGGCCAGACTGAGCAGGACGCCGGCCGCAACCAGGTTGCCGGCGCCACTGCCTTGATCAGCCGCTTGCCAGGAAAGTTTAAGTGTCGGCAGGGAGCGAAGCATGCCGATCCCCAGCCAGGCCAGGATGCCGGCCCCGGCCAGGGCTATGCCGATGAAAACCTCTGAGTGGGAAAGCAACGGCGCCAGGCCAAGGAGCAGAAGGATTACCAGGGCGAACTCAAGAAGGCCATGGCCGAGGATGAGGAGCGGACCGGCCACAAAACCGCGCCGGGCGCTTTCGCTGATCGTGGCAGTCAGGAGAGGGCCGGGCATCATGGCCCCGGACAAGGCGAGCATGAACGAAGTGAAAAATATGGTGAGCAGGGTCATCATCGGCTGCCCGCGGTTTCAGCTTTTCGGCGCGGCCTTCTTCGGTACAAGCGGGCGCCGCACGGGGCCGGGCCGCCGACCGCCTTGTCCGCCGCCGGGCCGCCGGCCGCCATGACTGACGCCGGCCGTTGCCTTTTTCAGGTCCGGAATCTCGCCGTCCCAGAGGGGCTCAATGTTGATTTCCTTAAACAACCGGCGGAGCGCCAGCAGATCCCGGGCGGTGACCAGAGAAATGGCAATACCGACGTTGCCCATCCGGCCGGTGCGGCCGGTGCGGTGCACATAGTTCTCCAACTCGCCGGGAAATTCATAGTTGAGGATGTGGGTGACATGGGTGAAATCCAGGCCGCGGCCCGCCACATCGGTGGCAATCAAGAGCCGAATCTGTCGCTTTTTGAAGCGGTTGAAGATCGAGGTGCGCCGGCTCTGCTCCAGGCCGCCGTGGATGTACTCAATGGACTGTTCCATCCCCTTCAACTTATGATAGAGAAGTTCGCCGTTGCGCTTCGAATTGGTGAAGATGATGGCCTGGGCCGGTATTTCGCTCCGCAGATACTCCTTGAGAGCGGTCAGCCGCTCATTGGCCGTTACCAGCCGGAAACGATGCGAGATGTTCGGGGGAGTGGCCTGCGCCAGGTTGAGCTGCACCCGGAGCGGCTCCCGGAGGCAACCGGCTGCCAGCGCCTCGATGTCCGCCGGCATGGTCGCCGAAAAAAGCAGGGTCTGGTGCTCGACCACGATGCAGGAGGTGATGAACTGGACATCCTCGATAAAGCCCATCCTGAGCATCTCGTCGGCCTCGTCCAGGACCATGGTCTTCAGGGACTCGAAGGAAATCTCGCCCTGGTAGATCAGATCGATGAGCCGGCCGGGCGTCGCCACCAGGAAGTGCACGCCGTGGGCCAGTTTGGCCTTCTGGATGTCCATAGAAAAGCCGCCGTAGATGGCAAAGGGCGAGATTCCGGCATGATGGCAGATAAGGTCCAGTTCATCGACGTACTGCAGGGCAAGCTCGCGGGTCGGCACCAGGATGAGCACCTGGATGGCGCGCACGGCCGGATCGATCCGCTGGGCAAGCGGAATCCCGCAGGCGCTCGTCTTGCCGGAGCCGGTCTCGGCCAGGGCGAGGATATCCCGATTCTCCATGATCGGCAGGAAGGTCTCTTCCTGGATCGGGGTAAGATCGACATATCCCATCTCGGTAACAGCCTGGAGGATCTCCGGCCGCAGGTTCAGTTCGGTAAATTTCATGTGTAATAACGAAAAAGTTTTAGAGCTTATCCATAAATAAAACTTTGGTGCTTGCATCCGGCTTTGGGTCGGATTTAACCGCTTCTCAATCGTCACGGCCAAATCCGTCTCAAAATCCAGCGCAATCCCTGAAAAGTTTATTTATGGATAAGCTTTTAGACGCCGACAAGCCGGTCCGGCGAGAAATCGCTCCCAGGGGAGCAAACCGCGGATTGATTCAGCAGGCAAGCTGTTCGGAGCTTCTGACGCCCAGCGATTCGTAAATGCGTAGCGTGGCGCGCGAGCTGTTCAAGGTGTAGAAATGGATGCCCCGGACACTGTGGTCGATCAGGTCGCGCACCTGCTCGGTGGCCCAGTGCACCCCGACCTTTTCGACATAGTCGTCGCTGGCGGTTCGGGCCATGGCCTTGAGCAGTCGGGCGGGAATCCGGGCGCCGGCTGCCAGTTCCGCCATCCGCACCATGCCGTTTCTCGTGGTAATGGGCATAATGCCGGCGATAATCGGCACATGGATGCCGGCCAGTTCGCAACGCTCCCGGAAATCATAAAAATCCCGGTTGTCGAAAAAAAGCTGGGTGACGATGTAATCGGCGCCAGCATCAACCTTCGCCTTGAGAAAGTCGATCTCCTTGAGTCGATTTTGGGTCTCGGGATGTCCTTCCGGGAAACCGGCCACTCCGACACCCATTCTCGGGAACTGCGTCTTGATGAAATCAACCAGGTCGGTGGCATAGGCAAAACCGTCGGCCGGCTGCTGCCATTCCTTCTGCCCCTTAGGCAGATCGCCGCGCAGGGCCAGGATATTTTCCACGCCGTGCTTCGCATAATTTTCCAGAATCGAGCGGGTCTCGTCACGGGTGGAGCCGACGCAGGTCAGGTGGGAGACCACGGTTAAATCGGTCTCCTGCTTGAGCCGCACCACGAGCTTATGGGTGCGGTCGCGGGTGGAACCCCCCGCGCCGTAGGTTACGCTCACGTAGGCCGGGGCAAGCGGAATCAGATCGGAGATATTCTTGAAGAGCCTGTCCCACTCCGTCTCCACCTTGGGCGGGAAGAACTCGAAACTCATGGAGATTCTGTTGGCGTCGAGAATGTCTTTTACAAGCATGCGTGATACCGGTCCGGATCGATCTGTAAGGGGAGTTATTAAGGCCGTACTTCCATAGCCGGGCAACTGTAGTCTCTTTTCCGGAAAATTGCCAAAAAATATGAAAAAACCTGCACTCGCGGCAACAGCGGCAAGTTTTCCGAATCGCTTACAGCCGGCCACGCGGCCGACGGGCGAGCTTGCCAACCAACCAACCGACAAAGAAAACGCTAGCGCCGGCCAAAAACCATTTGATTAAACCAGTGCGCGCATACCAGGAGTGCTCGGCGCTCAATTGCTGCATCTCGGCAATCAGGCGGGAATTTTCCTCAAGCAGACGGTCGCGTTCCGCAGCAATGTCCATCGCCCGTTTGGATTTTTCCTGCAGGTCATTGAAGTTCCCGGTGATCGCCTGCAGTTCGGCGCGGGTGGCGAGCAGGGTCTTCTCCAGATCGGCCGTGGCAGAGGAAGACGCCACCACATCGCCGGCGCCGGGTTGCCGCGCTCCTTCCTTTCCCTCTGTTGCCAATCTCTCCCGCAGCTGCCCCACCTCCTTTTCCAGCTCGCTGATGATCATGCTCTTCGTCTTGCCCGCAATCACATAGCGGCTCGGCACGTATCCCACCTCGCCGGCCTCGGTCCGCACCTTCAGATAAGGCGGTTCCTCAGCCAGCACCTCCAGGGGAGTGTCGCTCTTCAGATTCATGATAATGTCACGCTCATTCTCCTTGACCCGCCGCAGGCCAATCAGCATCTGGTCGGAGACATAGCGGGTTTCCGCAGACACCGGTGGCGCAGCGGCAAACAACGCGGAAAGGAGCACACAACAGGTAAACGTTTTCAAAATTTGCATTAACATGACCCTCCACAAAAGCCCGCCAACAACAGCCTCCTTTGCGACAACGGCTGATCTCCGCAGGCAATTATCCGGAATAATTATTTCTTTTTATCCAGCCTTGCCTGAAGTGTCAATATTTCTCCGTTTCCCAGCCGCATATTTTAATGACATCGGGCTTCGACGGCAAAGATGCCCCGGTTCCGCAGACGTTCATTGCCGGGCCTGTTTTTTCTTTTGCAATCAACCGGAAGAGATGCTAGGTTCTCGCGCCGTGATATGGTAAGGTTTTCATAGAGTTTCCGGAAGAAACAATCGGCCATGCCCGCCAGCCATTCTTGCTGCATGCACCTTGACCCCGGGTCCATGCGCCGGTCTTTTCCGGAAAACAACAACCAGACCGGTTCGTAACCGAGACCGGCGCGTCAACTTGTTACCTTTTCGAGTTATGGAGGCAAAACATGGAACTTCAAATCGAGGCCAGGAACCTGGAACTGCGGCAATCGTGGAAAGACAGGATTGAGCAGGAAAAAGAGAAATTACTCCGGCACCATCCGGGCCTGGTGCATCATCTGCGTGCCACTGTCGAAGGCACCAAACAGTACAAGGAGGGCGGCTACGAACTGCTGGTAGTGGCCTCGGTCCCCAACGATACCGTCGTAGTCAAGAAGAGAGGAGAAAAGGTCACCACCTTAATCGTTGAGGCCTTTGACACCTTGGGCCTGCAGTTAAAAGAGATGCAGCGCAAGAAAAGACAGACCTTCAAAACCCAGGACACCGAACGCTTCAACGCCCTTGACGAGGCAACCGAGGCGGGCGCCCCGGAATAAACCGGTTACGCCGCGCCCGGAACAACATCCAGCTTTCCTTGTTGCTTGTGAAGTAAATGACGACTCTTACTCAAACCGATATCGGGCCGGAGTATCTCGACCGGGAGGAGGAAGACCTTCTCGCTGGGATCGCGGCCCGCAAACAGGAACTGGCCGACCGCCTCCTGGTACTCTGTCATCATTACCAGCAGGAGGCGGTCTACCGGTTCGCCGACATGACCGGCGACTCCCTGAAACTCGCCCGGCATGCCGCCGCTACCCGGAATCGCGCCTGGATTGTTTTCTGCGGCGTCCACTTCATGGCGGAAGCCGCCGACATCCTCACGACGGACGACCAGATCGTCATGCTGCCCGACCTGCGGGCCGGCTGCCCCATGGCCGACATGGCGACCAGCGACGAGGTGGGCTGGGCCTGGCAGGAACTGGCCGCCGCCGGCATCGACCGCCTGCTGCCGGTCACCTATGTGAATTCCTCTGCTTTAATCAAGGCCTTTGTCGGTGAACACGGCGGATCGGTCTGCACCTCCTCCAATGCCGAGCGGGTCCTGACCTGGGGGCTTGAACGCAGCGACCGGGTCTTCTTTTTTCCGGACGAACACCTGGGCCGCAACTCAGCCCACGCCCTGGGCATCGCCGACGAGCAGGTGGCTGTCTGGCAGCGCGGCGAAGTGCTGGGCGGCAATACGGCCGAACAGCTCAGAAAGACAAAAGTTCTGCTCTGGGACGGCTACTGCACTGTGCACATGCAGTTCACTGCCGGCCATGTGGCCCACTGGCGCCAGACCGACCCCGAGGTCAAAATCATCGTCCACCCGGAATGCCGGCACGAGGTGGTGCGGGCCGCCGATTTCTACGGCTCCACCGAAGGCATCATCAAGAGGGTCACCGAATCGCCGGCCGGCTCCAAGTGGGCAATCGGCACCGAGATCAACCTGGTCAACCGGCTTGCCCTGCAACACCCGAACAAGGAAATTCACTCGTTATCGCCCTTCCAGTGCCTCTGCTCCACCATGTACCGGATCAAACCCGGCTACCTGCTGTGGGTGCTCGACAACCTGGCGGCCGGCCGGATCGTGAACCGGATCACCGTTGAACCCCGGACCGCGCAACTGGCCAGGATTGCGCTTGACCGGATGCTCGCCATTTGACGGACTCGCAAAAAATCATCCCTGACCTTTTGCGGCTGTTAACATCTGAGGACAAACCGGATGGAAAGGATCTATTTCGACAACAACGCCACCACGCAGCCGGCCCCGGTCGTCATCCAGAAGATGCTGCGCTATCTCGACGAGCACTTCGGCAACCCGTCCAGCGGCCATCGGTACGGCGAAGCCGCCCGCCACGGATTGGAACAGGCCCGCGCCCGGGTGGCAACGCTTATCAATGCCGAGCCGAACCGGGTAATTTTCACGAGCGGCGGGACAGAGGCCAACAACATGGCTATCGCGAGCGGTGCCGCGGCCAACCCGGCCAGGAAACATCTGCTCACCTCGGCGGTCGAACACGCCTCGGTCTTAAAACCTCTGGAATTCCTGGCCCGCCACCAGGGCTACCAGCTTGAGGTGCTGCCGGTGGCGACGGACGGCGGCCTTGATCTTGAAGAGGTGGCCGCCGCCATCCGGCCGGAAACCGCTCTGGTTTCGCTAATGGCGGCCAACAACGAAACCGGGGTGGTCTGGCCGCTTGCCGAAATCGCGGCCCTCTGCCGGAGCCGCTCGGTATTTTTTCACTGCGACGCGGTGCAGATGGCCGGCAAGGAGGAAATCGACGTCCGCCGACTAGGGGTGGATTATCTGAGCTTGGCCGGCCACAAGCTGCACGGCCCCAAGGGAATCGGCGCTCTCTATGTCCGACGCGGCGCACCGCTTGTGCCGCTCATCCTGGGCGCCGGCCAGGAAAACGGCCAACGGGCCGGCACCGAAAACGTGGCAGCTGCAGTCGGTTTCGGTAAAGCATGCGAACTGGCCGTTGAATCGCTGCCCCACTACCGATCCCGGATCTCGGTCATGCGCGACCGCCTGGAAAAGGAAATTCTGGCCGCGATCCCGGAGGCGCGCATCAACGGCAACGAACAGCCGCGCCTGGCCAACACCATAAACGTCAGTTTCAAAAACTGCGCCTCCGGCGCCTTGATCCAGGAACTGGATGAGCGCGGCATCGCGGTCTCGGCCCATGCCGCCTGCCACAGTGGCGATTTAACCCCTTCCCATGTACTGGCCGCCATGCAGGTGCCTGAAACCTTCCAGCACGGCACCCTCCGGATCAGCCTGAGCCGTTTCAACACCATGGACGAGGTCGAGGCCCTGCTCGCCGTTCTGCCCGGCATCGTCGCCAGGTCACGCCGCGGTTTTGCTGCCTGATCTTACGGACAGTCCCGCTCGATCAGCACTGCCCGGGCCGGGGCGCCGTCGGTACCCTCCAGCCGTAGCGGCAGGCAGACAAGCTCATAGTCACCCGGCACCACATCGTGCAGGTTCAGCCCTTCAACCACAAGCACGCCAGCCGCCAGCAGCACCCTATGGGTTGGCTCCGGAGCGGCAAAAGGGGCGACGGACAGGTAATCCACCCCGACCAGGCGCACCTTGCGCTCAACCAGCCATTGCGCCCCATCCTCGGTGATGGCCACGAAATCCTCGCCAAACCGCTCTTCGCCGGCGGCCCACTTGGCAGAATTCCGCGTACGGAAGAGCAGCCGCTCCACCTGCAGGGGGATAGCCAGATCCCACAGGACGGCGGCGGTGATAGCCGAAACCGGACCGACGTCGACCACCAGGGCCGGACCAATCAGCGCCGCCAGGGCCAGGGTATCAACCGTTGTCCCGCCCGCTAGAAAATGGGCCGGAGCGTCCACATGGGTGCCGGCATGGGTCGAAAGCGACAGGTGACTCAGGGTGCAGCCATCGCCGCGTTCAAGATGCTGGTGAAAGGAAACAACAACCGGAGGATCGCCCGGCCAGACCGGCAACCGGGCGGAAATTGGCAGGGAGATATCATGGATTCTCATCAAATTCGTCACGCGGCGGCTTGCGCCAAACACATTGCTTCGACCCCATCTCAGGCGATATAAACCCGCCACTTGATCGGCTCGAAGCGGTAGACCGTGCCGCATTTCGGACAGTTAATCTTAGCGTGGCTGGAAACGTCGTTCCCCTGATCCCACATCCGGGTGTCGCAGACACTGCACTTCACTTCCCGAAGATCATCAAAGGCGACCTTCTGCTCATTCTTCAAAACCTTCATTCAGCCTCTGCCTCCCTGTTGCGTGTTACTGCCCTCTCCGGCCAGGCCATTCTGCTCGCCATCCTCTATCCTCGACGCGTCCCGCCCCTTAAGTACCTCGGCCAGCGTCCCGGTCAGTTCCTCGATCTTATAGGGTTTGGGCACCACGTCGGCAAAACCATACTGTTGGTAATTGGCCATGATCGCATCCTTTGCGTAGCCGCTCGAAACAATTGCCCGAACCGCCGGGTCGATCAGCAGCAGCTGTTCCATGGTTTCCCTGCCGCCCATGCCGCCCGGGATGGTCAGATCCAGAATAACTGCGTCAAACGGTTGGCCCGCCGCGCGAGCCTGTTTGTACAGCGCAAGGGCCTCGGTACCGTCCGCCGCCACCTCCACCTCATAGCCGGCCTCCCTAAGGGTCTCGACGGCAAACCCCCTGATAAACTCCTCATCATCCATGAGCAGTATGCGGCCGCTGCCGGCCACCAATGTCCGCGCCACTTCCGGACGAACAGTGCTCTCGCCGGTTGTCACCGGCAGATAGATGCTGAACTCCGAACCGCGCCCCTCCTCGGATTCCACGGCAATGTGGCCCTGGTGATTCTTGACGATTGAAAAACTGGTAGCCAGACCGAGGCCGCTGCCGGTTTCCTTGGTCGTGAAGTAGGGATCAAAAATCTGGTCAAGATGCGCCGGGGCAATACCGCAACCGTGATCCCGGATGGAAATCCTGACATAACGGCCCGGCTCAACAGGCAGGGCAGCATCCCGGCCGACCACGACATTTTCCCCAGCCACGTGAATGACGCCGCCGTCCGGCATGGCCTGCTGGGCATTGTTGACGATATTCTGCAGAACCTGGCTCATCTGGCCCTCGTCAATGGCAACGGCCCAGATGTCGGCGGGGATGTCATATTCACAACGGGAATTGGAACCGCTCAACGGAAAGGTCGTGACATCTTTGATCAACTCGGCGACCGAGGTGGTTCTGATGAGCGGCGCGCCGCCCTTGGCATAGGAAAGGAGCTGATGGGTCAGGCCCCTGGCGCGCAGGGTGGCTCGCTCCGCCGCCTCCAGTCGCCTGCAGGCCACGCTGTCCGCCTCGGCCGCCCTTCTGGCCAGCGAAATATTGCCCAGGATCGCGGTGAGGATATTGTTGAAATCGTGGGCAATGCCGCCGGCCAGGATGCCGATGGACTCAAGTTTACCAGCCTTGCCGCGCTCCTCCTCAAGCTGGCGCCGCACACTGACATCCTCCACCATTCCCACCACAAATTGCGGCTGGCCAAGGCCATCGCGGACCAGCGAAACAGTCAGTTGTCCCCAGACAACCTGCCCGTCCTGGCGCAGGTAGCGTTTACTCATATGAAAGTGGTCGCGCGCCCCGGCCACCATTTCCTCAAAAACTTCTCTGTTGGCCGCCACGTCATCCGGGTAGGTGAACTGGGCAAAAGTCTTGCCGAGCAATTCGTCGGCCGGGTAGCCGATCATCTTCTGAAAGGCCGGATTAGTCTGCAGGATCCGGCCCGCCAGATCAGAGACCGTGATCCCGGTGGCGGACCCCTCGATAATGGCACGCAGTTCCGCCTCCTTCTCCTGCAGGGTCGCCTCGGCCTGTTGTCGCTCTACGTTTTCCCGGCGCAGGGCATCGTTGGCCGCCGACAGCTCGGCGGTCTTTTCCTGCACCTTTCTTGCCAAATTGTTGTGATGCGCCTCAAGATCAGCCGCCATCTGGTTGAACGTGGCCGCCAGATGGCCGATTTCATCCCGCGAGTCAATCTTGACTCTGACGCCCGATTCACCCCGGCCAAGCAGGTCTGCCGCCTGCGCCAGCCGGACAAGCGGCCCGGCCAGTTGGCGGGAAAGGAGAACCGATGATGCAAGTCCGACCACAACCACCAGCAGACAGATCAAGAGAAGATTCCTCGGTCCGTTTTCCGCGGCCTCCGCCACCTCCTTGTCCCGCTGCTCGAGCTCCTGCTCTTCGTACGTCAGGATGCGCGCCACGACCCCCTGGAAATATTTCGCCGCGCCGTCCGCTTCCATCTTCTTGGCCAACAACTCGGCGCCAACAATGCCCTCCTGGCGCAGCAGGACAAGCTGACCGCTGAGGTCGATCAGTCTGGACCCCGCGGCCGCCAGCTTCTCGTAAAAAACCCGCTCCTCCGGGAAATAGGCGCTGACGAGTTTTTCATACTCGCTGAGGGCGGCACTGTACTCATCCTTTTCCTGGCGGAGAAGGTCATCGATTCTGTCGGCATGCGCCTCGTGGCCAACGGTCCGCAGGCAGTATTCGCTGGCCGCCGAACTGATTCTCTGGCCGGCGAGCCTGATATCCTGCACGGCGCTGATGACCGGCAGGGTCTCGTGCCGCACCGCATTGAACTTGACAATGGTGGAACTGACCTGATAATTTCCGGCGTAGCCGACAACGACCACCAATGACAGCATCAGGTAAAAGCCTAGAAAAATCTTGCCATGGAATCTCATCAGTATGTCCTTGGTTACAGACCAAACCCGCACACTACCTCTTTTACTATCTCCGCCGGTCCCAGGCTGATGTCCACAGCCAGCGCGTCAAGCGGCTCCTCAAGCTCGGCAAACTGACTGGCCAGCAGCCCAGGCGCTATGAAATGCCCGATGCGACCGGCCAGCCGCTGCCGAATGAGCAGAGCATTGCCCTGGAGATAAACAAAGACGATGGCCGGATCGTCCTGCCGCAGAAACGCCCGGTACGATTGCTTGAGAGCGGAGCAGGCAAGCACAGCGCGCTCCTGGCGACCGGCAAGAATGTCAAGCTGCCGGCGGATGGACGCCAGCCAAGGCAGCCGGTCCGCATCGTTTAACGAAACCCCATTCCGCATCTTCTCTCTGTTGCCCGGCGGGTGGAAATCATCGGCATCGCAGAATCGCCAGCCAAGCCGCTTTGCCAGCAGATCGCCCACCGTGGTCTTGCCGGCACCAGATACCCCCATGAGGACGATAACCGTTGGCTTCAGCATTAAATCCCGAGCTACAAACGCGAACGCATCAGATTTTTTCCAGAAGTCCCAGGGTCAGCCGGAGAAAATCAGCCTCGGTGACGATCCCCACCAATTTTTCATTGTCGACCACCGGCAGGCAGCCATATTTATGCTCAAGGAGAACATGGATGGCCGAGACCAGATCCATGTCAGAGTTGGCGGTAACCACATCGGTTTTCATGACATTGACAATGTAGATGTTCCGATCCAGATACTCCTGTTCCGCCTCGTCAATCTCGGCCAGCATGGAAATTGTCTGCGCCAGAAGATCCCGATGGGTCAGCAGACCGACAAACCGGTCCTGGCCGTCCACAATGGGGACATGCCGGATATGCTTGTTCTTCATCAAAGACCGAACCAGGGCCAGTGTCTGCGTGGCCTGCAGAACAAAGACCTCGGTGGTCATCACGTCTCTCACCGTCAGCATGAATTCCTTCCTCCCTTTTGAGCTTGTCCGTAAATAAAAAAACCACACTCACATCCGACTGTTAACCCGCGCGGCCGATGCGTCACAAAAACCGTATCATATCCCGGCGAAAGCTGAAAACAAAAAATCGTCTTTGGCAGATGTCAGCTCGGCCGCACTGGCTCGGCCGGTCAGACATCATGCCTGCTCGGTCACAGTCCCGGCAACTGGAACCAAGACCATGGATGAACAGCAGGGGTGGCCCGCTGCCATGGCATTCATAAAAAAGGCTGATGTCCGACAACTGCATGACCGGCATATAACGCACCCATCGCTGATTGCTGCCGTGCGCGGCCGACAGCACGCCGGCCGCCGCCCATCTTGACAGCCCTGGTCCCCCCTGCCTATACTGCAAGGCAGAATGAAATCGTCCCTGACTTTTCGTGAGTCAACAAACTCTGATCCGGGAGACTGCCATGCATAAGGGAAAAATCTTCACGGGAATGGCCGCGGGTGCGGTACTGGCCGCTCTGTGCGGCTGGTCGCCCGCCAGCCATGCGGCGGAGTATTCGACACCGCCCGGCGGCGTCCACATCGAACTGACCGAGGATTTCTACAAAGCCCTGCAGAACGACGACAAGGACAATGCCAGACATCTGGGCAACACCAAATCCGAGGAATACCTGCGCCAGATTGCCGTATCCGGCCGCTATCTGGTCGAGACCAATATGCAGATCCTGGCCCAGCAGAAGAAAATGGTCGAACTCCTTGAAGGCATGGCAAAAAAACAGAATTAAGACACTCGGCAGAATTCTATACGGTCCCGCCGTCCTCAACGGCTGATTTCGGGAAATCGCCGGCCTGCCGACAGGGCTGCACAATGCAGTTGCGGCCGACCACCATGCCGGCCGGCACCACTGCCTCCTTGCCCACCAGGGTGATGCCGGTATACAGATGTTTCGGATAGAGCCGGTTGGCGACCGCCTTGCCGCTGCCGCTGCCGACCACGGCCCCCGGCGCCACCCTGACCCGCTTATCAAGGATGGCCAGATCAACCACTGCGTTCTTGTCGATCAGGCAGTCGTCAAGGATAATGGAGTCCCGGACCCGGGCGCCGGCCTCCACCACCACGCCGGGCGACAGGATGGAGTTGACCACGCTGCCTTTGATCACGCAGCCGGCCGCGACTAAAGAACGCCTGACCTCGCTGCCAGTGATAAACCGGGCCGGGCAGCGGTCCGCCAGGTGTCGATGGTCGGCCTCGGGATTGGGCCGTATCCCCCAGGCCTCGGGTGCGATGTCGGAATCATCGCGCAGCACGTCCATATTGGCCTCCCAGTATGCCTGGATCGTGCCGACATCCCGCCAGTAGCCGGTAAACGGATAGGCAAAAACATTGTCACGGGCAATGGCCCTGGGGATCAGATGCATACCGAAATCAGCCTCATCGCGGTTTTCGACCAGCAGACTGACCAGATACTCGGTGTCAAAGATGTAGATGCCCATGGAGGCAAGGTTGGTGCGCGCCTTCTTGGGTTTTTCCTCCCAGTCGATGATCCGGCCCTCACTGTTGGCAATACCGGCCCCGAACTGATGGATCTCGCTCTCGGGCACCACCATCATGCCGATGGTCAGCTCGGCCTTCTTGGCCCGGTGGAACTGGATCATGGCGTCAAAATCCATCTGGTAGATGTGGTCGCCGGAGAGCAGGAGAATCTCCCGGGAAGGATGGGCGGCGATGAAATCAAGATTCTGACGGACCGCATCGGCCGTGCCTTTGTACCAGTCGGAATCCTTGGCGCCAGTCCGGGGCGGCAGAATCTTGACCCCGCGGCTGCGACCCGACAAATCCCACGCCGCACCGGTGCCGATATGCCGCATGAGCGACAGAGGTTTGTACTGGGTCAAAACCCCGACCTGGGTCAGCCCGGAGTTCATGACATTGCTCAGGGCGAAATCAATGATCCGGTAGATACCGGCAAAGGGAACCGCCGGCTTGGCCCGGGTCTGGACCAGGACATTCAGGCGGCTCCCCACCCCGCCGGCCAGCAGCAGCACCAGAGTATCGATCGCCTGGCTCAACACTGCACCACCTCCCCGGTTTTCACCTCTTTCGGCAGCCGGCCCGGCGGCAGATGAGGGTAGATGGTGCAGCCGGCCCCAATTACCGTGCCAGCCGGGATCTGGTTGTTCCAGCCCACCACCGTTACCTCCTGGCGGAGGCCGGCTGCTGAACCGCCTACCACGGAGCCGGCCCCGAACAGCGTGTTGACGTCACTGACCACCTTGAATAAACCGGCATCCGCTTCCACCACATTGTTGAAAAAAAGCACCGAATCCTTGACCACGGCGCCGGGCTTCACATGCACGCCCGGGAAAAGGATGGAATGTTCCACCCGGCCCTCCACCACGCAGCCGTTATAGACCAAACTGTCTTGAATGACGGCGGCCGGCCCCACCTTCAGGGGCTGGCAGTCACGGATGCCGCGGTGTTCGAGGTTGGTGCGGATCCCCCATTCCTCGAGCCGGATCCGGGGAGCCGGCCCCAGCAAGTCCATGTTGGTCTGCCAATATTCGTCGATGGTGCGGGTATAGCCCCAGTAGCCGCGGAACTTGAAGCCGTACAGCTTCCGGCCCTCGCGCAGCAACCGCGGGATAATGTCGCGACCGAACTCATGGGAATGGTCGTCCCGGGCATTGGCGGCCAGGACATCGTAAAGCACCTGCGGCTTGAAACAGAAGACAGTGAGCGATGCCCAGGAGTGCTCGGGTTTCGCAGGCTTCTCCTCGTAGCGAAGCACCCGGCCGCCTAGTTCGCCATCCTCGTCGTCCAACTCAGCGACTCCGAACCGGTGCGCCCGGTCGAGGGGCATCGGCAGGAAGGCGATGGTTAAATCCGCGTCCTTGGCCCGGTGGTAGGCGATGATCTGCCGATAGTCCATCTGATAGATATGGTCGCCGGAGATAATCAGCACCTCCTCCGGCGTATGGTGCTGGACAAAATCCAGATTCTGAAAGACGGCGTCGGCCGTGCCCTTATACCACTGAGACTTGCCGGAACCCTTGAAAGGCGGCAGAATGGAGATACCGCGGTGGCGACCCAGCATATCCCAGGCCGCGCCGATACCGATGTGGTTGATCAGGGAATAGCTCCGGTACTGACTGAGGATGGCCACCCGCTCAAGGCCGGCGTGCATGAGATTGCTCAGGGGAAAATCGATTACCCGGGCAAAGCCGCCGAACGGCACCGCCGACTTGGGCCGATAATAGGTGAGAACGTTCAGTTCATCGACCCGGCCGCCGGCCAGGATCATCGCCAGGGTTCTGGGCTTCATCAGCGTCATGCGGACATACCATCCCGAAAAGGGTTACGGCTAAAAGGCCGGAGAACATAAGGCGGTCACAAGTGTTTTTTCGTCAACTGCATGAGGGTCTTGGTGGAAAAATCAACGCCTTCTCCGGGAAGATTCTTCAGCGGCACCTCGGCCCGGGCCGCCTCGCGATGACCGCCGGCCGAGCCCATGGCGGCAAAGGTCTTCTCGGCCAGCTTGCCGGCATTCTTCTTGTAGCCGTCGCAGCGAAAGATCACCACCAGCCGTTCGCCGTGGATGCCGGAGACAAACACCCATGAGATGTCGTGCACCTGGTTCAGAAAGTCGGCGATGATCACCTGGACATCCGGGTTGCGGACCCGGCCGACATGGACGTAGAGCCGCTGTTGGCTGATCTTCATCTCGGCCAGCGCCGTCCGGAAATAACTGAGTTCCGAAACCCGCAGCGCGGACAGTTCGATCTTGCGGACCAGATTCTGGTTGGCGATATTAAAAAGATAGCGGAAGGAGATCGCATCGGCCAGCTTGGCCTTTTTCTCGAAATTCCGGGTATCGACCTTGATGGCGTAGAACATGGCCGTAGCCAGGGAAACCGAGGGCTTCATGCCGGCGGCCCGCAGATATTCGACCAGCATGGATGAAGCGGCCCCGTATTCCGGGCGGATATCCATGAACCGGGCCTCCCAGCCGTTTGACAGGGGATGGTGATCGATCACCGCGTCAAACGGAATCTTCTCGAAGATCGGCAGATGGGAGGGCTGCGAATCCAGCATCACCCGTTTGGAATAGCTGCCTGTCTTAAGATTCTGCAGCCGCTCCGCCTGAATTTTCAAAAGCTCGATCATGGCCAGATTGCTGAGTCGCCTGATCTCGTTGGGGTAGCCGATGGTAACGCTTTTGACCCGGAAGCGCAGCAGACGCTTCACCGCCAGAGCGCAAGCCAGGGCATCGGGATCGGCATTGATCACGACCAGCACGTCATCTTCTTTCTGGAATATCTCCAGAAACTGACGAAGCCGCTCCTTGGCGGTTATTCTAACGAGTGAGCGCAACCTATTCTTACAAAAGGTTTTATTCATCATTTTCGAGTTTTTGGCTTTCATTTCACTTCAATTTCGGCCCGTTGCAAAACCAGCCGATTTCATTTGAGTTTACCATACCAGTCCGCGAAAATGCAACCCGGCAGGCTGAGCTTCTAAGTCTCGCTAAAAAAAGGAACCGAGGGAAACAGTGCGTGGTCCGTGTGCGGAATGAACCGGGAACCGGAAAAACGGCTCATGAATTCCTGATTGACGTTCAATTCGATATAGGTGATCTTCCGGACCACCTCATGACAGCGTTGCCGCAGGCCGCGGTCAACGAGGATGCCCTCGGCGCCGGCCAGAGAGCTGTTGCCGACCGGCTGGTAGATTTCCAGAGGCAGATCCGGCAGCATGCCGAGGATGATTGCCTGACGCGGATCTATATGCCCACCAAAGGCGCCGGCCACATAGATCCGGTGCAGTTGATTGAAAGAGAGCCCGACCTGATTGACCAGCGTGGAAAGAATGGCGTACATGGCGGCCTTGGAGCGCATGAGGGCGTCGAGGTCAACCTGGCTCAAGAGCACCGGCCGGCCGCTCGCCGACTCGCTGGCCGGCACCACGACAAAGGCCAGGCCGTCCGGTTGCTCAATGAATCGGCCGGGTGCCACGGCCCGGGTCGGCCGGAATTTACCGCGGATATCGATAAGCCTGGCCAGATAGAAGCCGGCCACCAGGTCAATGATCCCGGAGCCGCAGATTCCCCGGGCAGCACTACCGCCAATGGTTGCATAGGACAGGGCGCCGCTCTCCGGATCGATCTCAAGATGCTCGATGGCACCGGGTTCGGCCCGCATGCCCATGCGAGCGACACCGCCCTCCAGAGCCGGGCCGGCGGCGCCGGCGCAGGCGACCAGCCAGTCCCGATTACCGACCACCACCTCGGCATTGGTGCCAACATCGATGAGCATGCAGGTTTTTTCACTCTGATCAAGACCGCTGGCCAATATTCCGGCAATAAGATCACCGCCGAAGTAACTGCCAACGCTGGGCAGCACCCAGACCGTTGCCGCCGGATGAATGCCGAGCCCCAGTTCCCCGGCCCGAAAGGGATCAGGGGCATTGACCTGCGGGATGTACGGCTCGCGGCAGAGATGATAGGTATTCAGTCTGAGAAAAAAATGCACCATCGTCGTGTTGCCGGCCACGGCCAGGGCTCGGATGTCGGCAGCCTGCATCAGTGCCTTGCCGGCCAGATCAACAGCCAGTTCGTTGATCGCCGCGATGATCCGGCTGTGCAAAATATTCAACCCGTCTTCGCCAGCCCCATTCCCAGCCCGGGCGGCAAAATGGATGCGGGCCAGAATGTCGGCGCCAAACTCGATCTGCGGATTTTCCCGGGTGGCCCGGGCCAGGCAACGGCCGGTCAAAAGATCCAGCAGGCTGGCCTCCAGGTGCGTGGTCCCGAGATCCAGGGCCATGGCGGCAAGATGCGCCGGCCGCTCCGGCAAAAAATCCACCAGTTCCGGCCCGACGGCCAGATCATTGACCACGGCCAGACCGGCAAAACCCGCCTGCCGGAACCGCTCGGCCACCAAACCGGCTCGCGTCAGCGGTGTCAACGGCCAGCGATCCTGCAAGGGCCTGAGCAGAGCCCGGCGCAGCCGATCCAGGTCGGCGGTATTATCCCCCAGGCTCGGAGGCTGGGCCTGCACGGGCACCAAACGGACTAACGGCTCTAAGGGACTCATAGAATATCCAGTAACAGGCAAACGACAGCGCACGCGATACGGGCCACGCCTCAATAAATCTGCCTGGCAATCTGCCTGGTTGACGAACTCCCGGCTTCGATGGTATGAAGGCGTGTCATTGACCTTAAAGACTCAACACCGTGAAAGGACATGCCATGTTCAATTTCCTTGCAATCCTGCTGGGCGGCGGCATCGGCGCCATTGGCCGGCACATACTTTTTCTGGCGGTCCAGCGCCTGGCCGACCCCCTCTTCCCGGCCGGCACCCTGGCGGTCAACCTGCTCGGTTCGCTCTTGATCGGTTTTCTCTGGAGCCTGTTCGAGGAAATCCCCTTCACCCATGCATGGCGACTCTTCGTATTCACCGGTCTCTTGGGCGGCTTTACCACCTTTTCCACCTTCACCAACGAAACGGCCCAGCTTATTGAAACCGGCGCCTGGAAAACGGCCTTCGTGTACGTGGCGCTCAGCAACATCCTGGGGGTGGCCGCGGTGTTCTGCGGCGCTCTCCTGTACCGGCGCCTCGGAACCCTGGCCGCCTGACAGCCGCGGCTACCGTGCGGCACGGGCCGGGTGATTATAGCAGACCATGGGTGTTTGCACAACTCCGGTTGCGAAGCAGATAACCCGCCGCGGGCCATGATCTTTTCCCTGAACCAATTCTTCAATCTATGGTAGAGTTCCAGCGGATTTAACCAATGCGATCATCCGACCCTTTGAAAAACTTTGCCGGCTCATGCTGACTTCGATGTTGCTGCATACCTATCTGGCCGCCGAGATCCTCGGCCCGCTGCTTGCCAGCTTCCTCATCATCAACAGTGTACTCCTGCTCGGCCGGATCATCCCGCTGCTGGATATCCTTCTGGGTTTCGGTATCACGCTGCCTGACTTTATCCGGATCTGCGCCTATATCACCCCCCAGCTCTTTCTTTTCTCCCTGCCCATGGCAACCATGATGGGCGTCATTATCGGCTTTACCCGCCTGACCAACGACAACGAAATCATGGCGCTGAAAACGAGCGGCGTCGGCCTCTACCGCATGCTGCCACCGGTTCTGCTCATCACCCTGCTGATGGCCGCCTGTACCGGCCTTTTTTCCATCAAACTAATTCCGGCCGGCAACCAGGCCATGGAAAAACTCCTCCTCCATCTGGCCAAGGAGAAAATCGACCAGGGGCTCAGGGAAAAACGCTTCAGCGAAAATCTCGGCAAGGTTGTCCTCTACATCGACCGGATCGACCCCCGCAGCAGGGAATGGCACGGCGTCTACGTTTCCGACATGCGGCAGGGCAAAATGAAAATGCCTACCACCATCATGGCCGAAACTGGCAGCCTCGCCGTTGATGTTGAAAAACTCTCCATCACCCTCAATCTGGTCAACGGCAACCTCCACCGGACCCAAGGCGAAAACAGCCAGGACGCCAGCTTCGGACAATACACCCTCAACCTGCCCCTGCCGCAACACAGCAACCTCCAGGCAGTGAGCAGCGCCAAGAAAAACCTTAATCAGACCCAGTTGCTGCAACGGGCCACGGAACTCGGCATCAACACCGACAAGGGCATCAATCTGCTGGTGGAATACCACCTCCGCCTAGCGCTGGCAGCGGGCTGCATGATCCTCGGTCTGCTCGGCCTGCCCCTCGGCCTGCTGGCCGCCCCCGGCCGCCGGGCACTGGGACTGCCTCTGGGCATTCTGCTGTTTGTCGCCTATTACGTGGCAATCACCGCCGGCAAAATAGCGAGTGAATCACATATGCTGCCAGTCGCCCCGGCGGTCTGGCTGCCCAACCTCCTCTTCGCCGGTCTGGCCGTTCATCTGCTCCGCCGAAGTGCCCACGAGGTAACCGCTCTGTATCTGGATCGAATCGCCACCCTCGGCCACGGATTCGTCGAACTCGGTCGGCGACTGCTGCCGTTTCTTTCGAGCCGCCGGCCGCGCGCCGCGGAGCCTGAACCTCTCCACGGCAATCCCCATGACAAAATATTCCACCAGCCGGGCTGCCGATTCTATGACCCCGGAATCAGTCCGATCATCTTCGTTGACCACCACGCGGCCCTTACCGCCGGCTATGAGCCCTGCCGGCTCTGTAGAGCCGACGACCGCCCCGATCAACAAAGGACGGCATTGTGAAGCTGCTGGACCGCTATCTGCTTAAACAGTTTGCCAGAAACCTCATCCTGGTGCTGGCTGTTTTTCTGGCCATCTACCTGCTGGTCGATTTCTTCGAGCGGATCGACAATTTCCTGGATGCCGGTAAAGACGCCACTCTGGCCGTGCGCTACCTTTTATTAAAGATGCCGCAGATCGTCGA
>MGTE01000086.1:0-3886 GCA_001799275.1 Deltaproteobacteria bacterium RIFOXYD12_FULL_57_12 | reverse complement strand
TGGCCGGCGTCGTGACCCTCGGCCTGCTCAACCACAGCAACGAATTGGCTGCCCTCAAGGCCGGCGGGCTGGCCATCACCAGAATCGTAGCACCGCTCATCGCCGGCGGCCTGCTGTGTACCGGCCTGGCACTGGCCATGGCCCAATGGCTGCTGCCCGCCACCACGGCCGCTGCCAACCGCATCTGGTATGAGGAGGTGTCCAAGGAACCACCCAAGGGCATTTTTCGCAACGGCTTCTACTTCTATCGCGGCGAGGAGGGCATCTACTCCTTTGCACGGCCAGCCGGCGCCACAGACCGCTACACCAAATTCACCTACGCCGCCTGGGACAACGAGCGCCGGCTGACGTGGCTATTGTTTGCCGAAACCGCCACCTGGCAGGACAACCGCTGGCATTTCAGCCGCGGCCAGATCAGGAGGCAAGCCGACCGAAACGATTTTACTGTTGAGGCGTTCTCGGAACTCTCCGTGGCACTGCCGGAATCACCCGCTGATCTCCTGCTGCCCGCCTACCAGAACACCGAACTCTCGTTGGGCGAACTTTTCGAGGCGGCCCGGAGTACGGGCTGGTCTGGCAACACAGAGGCCTGGCTTGATTTTCACCGCCGCCTCTCCGCCATCTTCCTGGGCCTGCCGCTCCTGCTCGCCGGTCTGCCGATGCTCATTCTCCTGCACCAGAAATGGGGCCGTGATCTTTCCCTGGCGATCCCGGCCAGTTGCGGAATGGCCTTCGCAGTCTGGGCCGCATGGGGCGCCCTGGACTCGCTGGCCAGGGCCGCCTATCTCCATCCGTTGCCAGCCGCCTGGCTTGTACACGTTGTGGTGAGCTGGACCGGCATCGCCCTAATCAGAAAACTGAACCGTTAAGGACCTTGCCCTCTTCCAGTTTCTTTTGCATTTTTGACCGCAACCTGTTAACAATCAACGCATAATGGACTATTAAACCTCTTCATGGAGTTAACAATGGTTACGGCGGTAATTCTCATCAGTGTTGAACGTTCGAAGATAAACGAGGTGGCCGAAAACCTGGCGGAGATGGACGGAATTTCCGAGGTCTATTCGGTGAGCGGCAACTACGACCTGATAGCGATCGCCCGGGTGCATGACAACGAGGGCCTCTCGGATCTGGTCACCCGCCGCATGCTGCAGCTCGATGCCATTTTGCGAACCGAGACCATGCTCGCCTTCAAGGCGTTTTCACGGCACGACCTTGACACCATGTTTGCCATCGGCATTGAGGGGAAATAGGCTGTAGGCTTTTAGTACCTTAGAAATAATTTTCTGCGCATTTTTGGCAGAAAATTATTTCGTGAAGGTGCTTATCCCGTTTATCGGGGTTAGACTGTAGCCTGTAGGGCCGGAGAAAAGAAATACCCGGAACCGATAATCGGTTCCGGGTATTTTTGCGTGTGACGATAATCAACCGTTAAAACTGGCCTTGCTCGATCCGGAAGACATCCGGTTTTTCAGCATTCTCAACATAGGAAAGGCGCAGAAAATGAAGGGCCGGTTTCTTCGCCTCCCCTTCCTTGGCTGCTTCCTTGCCGGCCGCAGGCTTGCTGTCGCGGTCGGGCCTGGAGGCCAGTGTCAGGACCACGGCGCGATTCTTATCATCCTGCGCCCGGAAGACCAGGATCGAGCCGTCCTTCAGACGGCGGTTTTTCACCATGCTTTCCGGCTTATACTTGAATCCGGAAAAATATTGCGCCAGATTCTGCGAGGCAGCCACCAGATCCTGACCGGTCGCCTTGCTCTCGGGCACTGCCCCGTTTCCCCACACCGTATTCACCTGCATCAATTTTTTGCTGCGATAGCCAAAGATGTAGGAAACGCGGGCCGGACCAGCCTCGACACTCAGCTTCGGCACATCGACGACAAGGGCCGTGGTTTTCTGCGCAGAACTTTGATCAAGCTTGATGGCGTCCGCGGCAACGCCTAAGTCCTTGACGATTGTCCCGCGCACCTCCTGCTCGCTCATGCCGAACAATGCGCTCCGGAAGCCCTTGATCTGGTAAGCCTCCAGCGGCTGGGCCGGTTGGGCTGGCTGGGCTGGTTGAGCCGGTTGGGCCACCTTGATCGGTTGAGCCGGCTGCGCCGGCGGTGCCGCTTTGACCGGCGACGACACCGTTGCGGCCAGCATGAAGCCGGCCAAAATGATTCCGCCCGGGACAAAATATCGGATCACGCGGGTTTTCCAGTAACACTTGTGATTTTCCATAAAATTTCTCCAACATTCTAGAGTGATCGGTACTGCTTCCCCACAGTCCAACTGCGCGAGAAACAACCAATATTATTACGCCATTTGCGTACAGTTAACAACGGCCGAATATACCCCTCCGCGAGCAATATTGCCATATTTTGTTCGCTTGCTTTGCCACCCACCCTCACCTCTTCAAATGCGTTCCTTTTTCGTTTGCCTCTGGCTTGATATGGTTTATGCATTGCGGTACTGATTATGCCCAATTGGTCAACTTCAGCCCCTGTATCCTGGAAAAATGTTTCTGATTGTTTGTTGCCAGAATAAGATTGTTGGCAAGGGCGATAGTCGCGATGATCAGATCCAGATCATCAAGCCGTGTTCCATCTGCCTCCAGGCGTGCCTTAAGTTTGCCGAAGGTTTCGCAGGTCTCAGGGCCGGTCGAAAGGAGCGGAAAAGAATTTTCCAGGGCCTTTAGCTTGGCCAGATTCGCATCAACCAGTTGGGATTTGTAGGCGCCGTAGTAGAGTTCCATCATGGTGATTGTGCTGATAAACATGGGATCGTGGAGATGCAGGCGAAGGTTTTCCTCCACCTTGGGATTTCCTTTCAGCACATAGATTAAGGTATCCGTGTCAAGAAGGAACATCAAAGCCCTCCGCTGAGCCGGCGAGAGTTTTTTCTGGCGGCCTTGATTTCATCGATTATCACATCCGCCTCTCTCGTGTCTTCCCAGGAACCGGCAAGCCGCAAGAGCATGGCGGCTGGCGTCGGTGTCGTCTGCATGACCTTGCGGGAGGCCAGCGAAACCTTGATCAGATGAATTATTTCCTGACTAACAGACCTGTTTTCCACCGTGGCTAACTCCTTGAGTTGCCCATATAGATTGTCGTCCATGCCTTTGACCTGCAGATTGGCCATATTTGTCCTCCATGGGTATGATTTTCATGAAATTATATTCTTTGTTCATGATGGCGTCAAGCATGAATAGAAACAGAAAAATGGGGTAATCCGGAAGACGTCCGGAGCTTGACCGCGAAAACAGGCGGTCAGGGCATCGCGGTTCCACGGAACCTTTTGCCCTGCCAGGTCTACTCGACCAGGTCACCTATGACGTTTCACAAATAGTTGCTTTTCAACTTCAGCGAAAGCAAGCACGCGGCGCCGCATCTTAACGATTAAGGTTCGTTTTTGTTTTGCTCAAAAGACGCTGTAGGTTCTTATCCTTGACCAACTTGTTGCTGAATTGTTTGTAGCGCATGGTGATTGCCGCACCGGACATGCCGCCGAAATACTCACCCAACTCCCTGCCAGAAAGGCCGGCCAGATCACGGGCCAGATAGATGGCCATTTCGCGGGCCTGATTCCCTTTCCCGCCCTTTGCCCGAATCTGACCAGAAGTTGAGCCTGTTACCGCGCAAACCCCTTGAAGAATCATCTCCAGGGTAACCTTGGGCCTCAAGGTTTTCAACTGCGGTATTTCTTTGTCGGCTCCCTTTCCAGCGAGATAATCCGCCTGCACCCAGGAAACAAAATTCATATCCCCGAGGATAAACCCGGCCACAACCTCCTTGCCCGGATTCTCAAGCCGGAATGGATCAACTCCTTCCACCTCAACTTTCTGAGTTGCGCCAACTCAGTGAGATGGCGATATTATTTGCCTTGATTGCCGGAGCGATTTGATGAT
>MGTE01000085.1:23386-46339 GCA_001799275.1 Deltaproteobacteria bacterium RIFOXYD12_FULL_57_12 | reverse complement strand
CAAACCGTGTTGACGGAATCTCAGTCTGCTGCGGTTCAACCGTTCTGGTTTCGCGCGTAGCTCTTTCCTTCCTGTCGGTCACAGTTCGACCGCTGGGCTGTTCAGGCGGCTCTTCGACGACTGCAGGCTCCTTTGTGGATTTCCGCTTGTCTGCCTGGCGTTCGGCCTTGGTTCGCGATTCGCGATCCAGAAGATCCCGCGTCATAGCCTTGCTGTTTGATTCTGTTTTCTCTGACCGGTGCTTCGCATCCTGCATGTCGGAATCTCGACGCCCGACCGGAGAGGAGGTCCCTTCACTGCCGCCCACTGCCCTGTCAACCGTCTGCGAATCGCCACGTTGTCGCGCGGCCGAGGTCTTGGCGTCACGGCCGGAGTCAGCCTGATCTCTCAAGGATTTCCGGGATTCGGTCCGGCTTGGCATTTCCTTGATGGCGGTGATTTTTTCCATATCCCGGTCGGATTGCTTGGCATGCCTGCCGTTGTTTTTCCCGGCAATGGCTTCGCGGTCGCCCTTAGCGTTGAATTCCGTGCGATCCAGGGTCGGAATCGCCTGGTAATTGTTGATGATTACCGTCTTATTGATGTTCGTGATCCTGACGGTGTTGTAATTGTTGATTTCATGGACAGTAGTTGGATAGAAACGGTTCCGGGGAATAATTATCGCCTGGTCAATATACTGATGGCTGCCCAGATTGATATTGATGGAAAAGTTGGGGCCGCCAAGCATCACAACGGTCCTGTTGTCCCATCTTCTGGAACCGTAGTAGGTTTCCCAGGGTGAAAGCGGCAGCCAGCCGATATATTCGGGAGAGGATATCCAGCGGACCCGGCCCGGATGCCAGGCCGGCCTGAACATATTGCCGAAAGAAAGGGAGAACCCAATCGCGGTCACGCCCGGAGTCGCTTCAATATGAATGTAGGGCGTCCACCACCAGGAATTGTCCTGCCGGACCCAGTGTCCATGATGGTACGTGGCCCAACCCCACGGTTCATCCGACACCCATACCCGATCACCGGACCAGTCAACCCAGCGGCCGACCGTGTAAGGTTCCCAACCGACAGCTACGAAATTTGGCTGCCAGCCCCAGTAATAGAAGCCGCGATAGTAAATCTTGCGCCAGTGACCGCGGGGTTCGAGGGCATAAGCGTGTTCCTGAAGAGAGTCGGGCAGGTGCTCGGAGCGAACAGCCCGTTTTTCCTGCCAGAAGTTTTCCCGTTCGTCACACCACCTGTCCCAGGCTCTATCGAGTGGCCCGCGGCTGGCAGTAACTCTCTGACCTGATATCTCCAGAGTGGTGGAGCCTGAAATGACCTCGTATCGTTCCTGCTCCCCGGCTGCATCGTTGGGCATGAATGTGGATTTTCCAACGACAGCGGAGACCTGCAGGGACCTTTTGTCAGCCTGCAGGTCAGCCGAACTGCCGGCCGGAATCCGGATGGTGCCCTGACTTGTTTCAATATACAGGGTGGAATCGGCGCTGTTGTTGGTGGCCCTGGCCGGGCCGCCCTGGACGTAAAACGTGGCGCTGTCATCATCCAGGCCGATGATGTCGGCGGTTGAGTTTTCATCGAGCCGGAGTACCATCCTGTTCGGAAAGATGAGCTCGGCCCGGCTGTTATTTTCTGTGACCAGCACGTCTTTGGTCCCGACCGGTGAGTCGACAAAGGTTTCCACCAGTTCGTCGGTTTCTTCGATATAGCGCTGCAGGGTTCCCTCAATATGGGCCACCCGGCCGACGATGATCGCTGCCTCTGCCGAGGCAAAGACCTGGGGCAAAGCGAGCAGAGCAAAAAATAAAAAAATCGTTGATATTTTTCTCATGGATTCACCTCGAATTTTCAAGATACCCCTTTTGCGTTGATTTCGTAAGATGGCCGGGATGGCCGCTTCTTTTTATCGAAATGTAAGGCGGGGAGGGAGGAAAGCCAAGAGACATCGGCGGATATGCCAAGAGATGTCGCCCGATGTCGGGTTGATATGGGGGCATGGACGGTATCCGCGGGTACGTTCAGGATATCTTTTCTGAATCCCTCGGCTACTCTTCCTTGCGCACGCCCTTATCCGGTTCGCCCTGTTCCCCTTCCCGGGAGAGCATGACCACATCGACTCGCCTATTCTTCTGGCGACCCTCGGCGCTGCTGTTGTCGTCAATCGGCCGGTATTCCCCATAGCCGATCGCCGATAGCTTGTCCGGCGGAAAGGTGCGGGTCTCGATCAGGTAGCGGACGATACTGGTGGCACGGGCGGTGGACAGTTCCCAGTTTGAAGGAAAAACAGATGTCTTGATCGGCACGTTATCGGTGTGACCTTCGATACGTATGGCGTTGGAGTAATTGGCAATGGCGGTCGCGATGTTATCAAGCAGCGGCAGGGATTCCGGCCGCACTGCCGCGCTGCCGGAATCAAAGAAACCCGCTTCCTTGAGGCTGATGACCAGGCCTCTGGGGTCAATGACCAGTGATACTTTGTCCTGGGCGCCCTTATCCTGGAGAAAAGACAGAATCGTCGCCTTGATTTTTTCGAATTCCCGGATTTCGGCCCGGCCCAGTCCGCCTTTTTCTGGCGCCTGGGGAGGAGGGGGCGGTTTGATGATGGTCGGGCTTTCCCGCGGCGGGATATCCGGAATGGGGCGGAAGCCGGTTGAATCAATGATATTGAATGCCGGAGCGGAGGAGGAACTGGAGATTCCAAAGGACTGCTGGATGGACTCTATGACCTCTTGAGCCTTTTTCTTGTCGGTCTGTCCCATGGCATAGAGCGTGACGAACACGGCAAAAAGCAGGGTAATGAAATCCGCATAGGATACCAGCCAGCGTTCATGATTCGGCTCTTTTTCATGATCATGTTTTTTCTTGCGACCCATGGCGGTTACTCCTCGGTATCTGTCAATTTCTTGCCCGGCGGTAGAAAGCCTCTGAGTTTTTGCTTGATGACTCTGGGATTTTGGCCGGCCTGGATGTCCAGCAGACCTTCCAGGATCATGTTTTTAATCGTCATCTGTTCCTTGAGCCTTTTCTTGAGCTTGGTGCTGAAGGGAATGCAGACGATATTGGCGATCATCAGGCCGTAAATAGTTGCCACGAAGGCAACGGCAATGCCTGCCCCCAGTTTGGAGCTGTCGGAAAGATTGCTCATAACGTGAATGAGACCGAGCACGGCGCCGATGATCCCGATGGTGGGGGCAAAACCGCCGGCCGACTCAAAAAATTCGGCGCTGATCTTGCCGTTTGCTTCAAACGATTCAAGTTCGATATCCATGACTTCCCGGAACTGTTGCGGGTCTGTGCCGTCAACCAGCAGCCGCATCCCCTTGGCAACAAATTTATCCTTGATCGATTCGTCGACTAATTTTTCAAGTGACAGGATGCCGTTGTGCCGCGCCAGATCGGCATAGGAAACCAGATCGGTGATTACTTGTTCCATGTTGTCCGGTGGGGGAAGCAGAACGCTCCGTACATCCTTCAGCGACTGGATAATATCTTTAAGAGGGAAGGCAACAAAGGTGGCGCCAAACGTTCCACCCATAACGATTAAGGCGGCCGTAGGCTGCATCAACGCACCGACATGGCCGCCTTCGAGGACCTGCCCGCCGATTACCGCGCCGAATCCCATTATCAATCCGATAATTGTTGCTATGTCCATGTGCTTCTTTTCCTTTCGCCGTGAATACGAAGTTGGGGTGGACCCGGCCTGATCGGCTTATCCAGGTTCACTGAACGGGATAACGCCGCTGATTTTCTGTTGGATCTCTGCCCGGAAGAAAATGATTTTTTCTCTTATTTCCATGGCTGATTCGAGAACCAGGTACCGATGACCATTGTTCAGGGTAATATGGGTGTCAGGGGCCTCTTCGACAATCTCGATAAGATCAGGGTTGAGGAGCAGTTCTCTGCCGTCAGTTTTTGTAAGTTTTATCATAACTCACCCAGATTCTGCCGACTCCCCCGGTGGTGTTCCTGTCGGGTTTTGCATGTGTTCCGCATGTTGTTCTTCCGCCGGGTTTGATGATCGATTCGGTGGTAACAGCGGAAGAACCTTTCTCGCGAAGATATCAGACGGTCAGCCTGAATAATTTTAACATATCATATGTTTTTCAAATAAGGAAGAATCTGGAAATTTCGATGCGGAGAACATGCCAGAGAAAGCCTGGATGGCCTGGACATGAGAAAAAATTAGGCTTTCTGATCAAGGCAATAGTCTTGATGGGAATTATTACTATAACTCTTAGGCTTTGTTCGGTCAAAGAAACTGTTTGCTCGCACTGCATTGGCGCGCGAGAATCGTTGTTGTGAGATTCTGGACAACCTTTTTGAAATCACATACAATGTCACTCGATTTTCCCTGTGATATTTTTTTGTGTTGTTATCGTCAACCGTGGAAAGGTTTACCATCTGAATCATCAAGGAGGAAAGCATGGACGCCATCGAGTGCATTACAACTAGAATGAGCATACGCGGTTTCAGGCCGGATGCGGTTCCCACGGAGGTGCTGCGGGAGGTGTTCGATGTCGCCCGTTGGAGTCCTTCCTATAAGAACAGCCAGCCATGGGAAGTCGTGGTTGTTTCCGGTGAAAAGAAGGCGGCGCTCACCCGGGAAATGATAGAACTGCTGGAGAACGGTTACGCCCCTAGCCCTGACTTGCCCGAGCCCGCGGGGTGGCCGGCTGCCGAACAGGCCAGAATCGATCATCTTTTCCGGCGACGGGCCGAGGCGACCGGCATCGACCTCAAGGATCCGGCAATCGTCAGAAAGGCTAAAAAGGCAAATTTCAGTTTTTACGGCGCCCCGCATGCCATCTACCTTTTTCAGGATTCGTCTCTAAGCCTCTGGTCCTTGTTTGACCTGGGGCTGTTCGCCCAGAGCCTGATGTTGACCGCGCATGCCAGGGGTCTGGGCACGGTGCCGCAGGCCTTTGCCACGGACTATGCCCGGGAGATCAAGGAATTCCTGGGGATCCCGGCGACCAGGCGTCTTGTCCTTGGGCTTTCCATTGGCTACCCTGACAAGGAGTCGCCGGCGAATCGCTTCCGAACCGACCGGGCCACAACGGATGAAATTGTCCGCTGGCTTGAATAGAAAGAATATATCGAAATTGGATAGGGTGGCGGGGGCTGTAATGATCCGATAAGGTTGGTGCCATCCCGGGTTGGAAGGTGAGAGTTGTCCTTGGTAAGCTCCATGCATTGACAAGAGGCCGCGGAGGGAACCGCGGCCTCTGCCCTGTCAGCCGCCGAAGTCGTAATCGAACCGCTCAGTTCTGTGGTCACCCAGTTGGACCCGCGGTGCCGACATCCGTTCAGCCTGTCCCTCAACCGTCGGACATGCGGGGACCATTTCACAGAGACGGTCGTCCAACTCCGTTATGATAATGTGCAGTTCCTCGATATACGGCTGCAGCCTGAATTTGTCGATTGACGGAACACGATCTATTCTGCCGGAGAGTTCATGGAGCTTGTTGCTCCAGATTTCCAGCTCCTCTGAAACATTTGCACAGAATTCTCTGGTAGCCATGGCGTACCTCCTGATATCATGATCGCCCTACTGGCAGTCAATAAAACAACTTTGACCGTGCCTTCAAACTGCGATCGGATTGTATCTTTCATATGAGCCTCTTGCAAAATGAACATCTACTCCGATCGGCCAAAAATATCCTGCGCGGCGTCTTCCTTGTGAAATCGTCCTCAACGTAGTGCTGCTACGCTTCCGGGCGATTTCATAACTCATCCTTGCTCAGAATATTTTTTTCTCGATCTCGCTATGACGTTCATTTTGCAAGAGGCTCATATTAAAAAATAATAATTATTATCATTAAAGTAAAGGGCCGGTCAGGCAGCAGCTGGTATGGAGATAATGTGATATGACTTTTTCATGCGGAAATCATGACTTTGACACGGATACCTGCAAAAAATTAAAAGGGCCGTGCATTATGGGCAGGCCTGGCTGTGTTCTCGAAGGCAAGGTGAAGTTCAGCGAGGATATTGAAAAACGTTTGCAGGAGTTTGAAGAGGCGTCTGCGGGCAGAAGGCGGCGGCGGAAAAGGCGATAGACAGAAGTTTTTCAAGAAAATGGCCACTGAGCTGCGCCTGTAATTCGTACCTGGTTTGTCGAATAACATCACAGCGCGGTTGGCCGGCGGCAGGATGATCTCAGCGCTGCAGAC
This sequence comes from Deltaproteobacteria bacterium RIFOXYD12_FULL_57_12, assembly GCA_001799275.1. Classification (GTDB taxonomy): domain Bacteria; phylum Desulfobacterota; class Desulfobulbia; order Desulfobulbales; family BM004; genus YD12-FULL-57-12. The sequence goes on along the minus strand of MGTE01000085.1, from coordinate 40,178 downwards.
CCGGTGCACGATTCGGAACGGTTTTACCATGAAAAATCATCTGCTGGCCACCCTGCTGCTCACTGTTTTCATCGCCCTGCTCGGCATCGGCATCATAGTGCCGGTGATGCCGGTCTTTGCCACTAGCCTCGGGGCAAGCGGCATGGCCCTTGGTCTGATCATCGCCGCTTTCTCCATCAGTCGTGGCATCTGCCAGCCCATTGTCGGCAGCCTTTCGGACCGCTTCGGCAGAAAGGGTTTTTTGATGAGCGGCCTGGCGGTTTACGGTCTGGTCGGCCTCCTTGTACCCGAAGCCTCTTCTGTGGCCAATCTCATCGGGATCCGCGCCTTTCATGGTGTCGGCTCGGCCATGATCGTGCCGGTGGCCATGGCCTATGTCAGCGAACTCGCGCCGATCGGCCAGGAAGGCCGCTATATGGGGATGCTCAATGTTGCCATTTTTTCCGGCATCGGCGGTGGCCCGCTGATCGGTGGTTTTTTCACGGACCTGTGGGGCATGGCGGCCGCTTTTTACGCCATGGCCTTCCTGAGTTTTGCCTCCCTCCTGCTGGTGTTTTTCCAGATACCCGGCCAGGGGTGCAGCATAAAAATCGTTTCCCGGCCAGGCATCTTCATGGCACTTGCCAGCATGCTTGGCAACCGGCGGACCGGCGGCATTCTCCTGGCCAGAATGGCCACCATGATCATCATGGTACCGACCATGGCCTTTCTGCCTCTGCTCATGAGTCAGTGGTTCTCGGCGAGCGGCCTGCAGATCGGTGCGGTGATCACCTGCCGGACCCTGGTCAACGCGGCGTTGCAGACACCATGCGGCAGACAGGCAGACCGTCTTGACAAGGTTAGACTTTTGAGGATCGGTTGTTGGATTATCGGCGTTGCCATCTGTCTGGTGCCACTCACCGTGAACTTCTGGTCGCTGCTCATTCTGTTTATCATTCTCGGTATGGGCGAGGCGATCATCTGGCCGGTTCTCGGGGCGCTTGCTGCTGAGGAAGGCCGGCATTACGGCCAGGGTACCATGATGGGAGTTTTTAGCCTGGCCATGAGCACCGGTGTTTTTATTGGTTCTATCGGCGCCGGCGCCAGCATGGACCTGCTCGGCTTGCACTGGTTGTTCCCTGTCGTCGGCATTGTTGTCCTGACTCTGTCTACGGTGGCGGTCGGCCTGATCAAGACTGCCGAGTGTACTGTCAGATGAAGACGGATCAGCAGGCAGATCTCAGACTAGAAGGAGGGCCAGTTTGCAGATGGCCCAGGCCAGAAGGCCGCAGGCCGGCAGTGTGACCACCCAGGCGAGCAGGATGTGTGCGCCTACTCCCCAGCGTACGGCGGAGAGGCGCTTGGAAGAGCCGACGCCCATGATGGTGGAGGAAATGACATGGGTGGTGGAAAGCGGCAGACCGATGCGGGTGGCGAGTTCGATGATGCTGGCGGCGGCGGTTTCCGCCGCAAAGCCGTGAATGGGCCGCAGGTTGACGAGTCGCACCCCCAGCGTCTTGATGATCCGCCAGCCGCCGAAGGCCGTGCCAAACCCCATGGCGGTGGCACAGAGTATCATTACCCAGTAGGGCACATGGAAATCCGGCAGGTGGTAATAACTGACCAGCGCCATGGTGATGATGCCCATGGTTTTCTGGGCATCATTGCTACCGTGGCTGAAGGCCATGTAGGCGGCCGAGACAATCTGGGAGCGGTTGAAAACCTTGGTGACGAAATGGGGTGAAAAATGGCCGAAGACCTTCATGAGCAGCAGCATGAGCAGGTAGCCGAGCACAAGTCCGGCAATGGGCGAGAGAACGAGACCGCCCAGAATTTTGTACACCCCTTTCTGAATGATCACGCCGGGGCCGGCAGTGGCAACGGCCGCGCCGACCAGGCTTGAAAGGATGGCGTGGCTCGACGAGGTGGGGAGGCCGATATACCAGGTGAGCAGATCCCAGATGATGGCGGAGAGCAGGGCAGCGGCCACGGTGAACTGATTTATGCAATCGGCGCTCACCAGGCCGGAACCAACGGTCTTGGCCACGGCGGTGCCGGATAACGCGCCGGCGAAATTCAGGATGGTGGCCATGACTATCGCCGCCCGCGGCGACAGTACGCGGGTTGACACCGAGGTGGCAATGGCGTTCGCGGTATCGTGAAAGCCGTTGATGAAGTCAAAGACCGTTGCCAGGACTATGACGCAGACGAGGAGAAAAAAACTGTCATGCATATTTCAGGATTATCGCCTCCAGGATGTTTGCGACATCCTCGCATTTGTCCGAGGCATCTTCGAGATGTTCATAGATCTCCTTCCACTTGATAAGGAGGATGGGGTCGGTCATTTCGTCGAAGAGCTGGGCGAGCGCTTCCTTGAAATCCCGGTCGATGCGATTTTCCAACCGGTTGATCTCAATGCAGTATTCCTGAACGTGCGAGTAATGTTTCTTGCGCAGCTTATGAATAGCCTTCTGCATGACCTCTGTGGTCAGCAGGAGGTCCTTGCTCATGGAAACGGCCTTGGGCATCATCTCCTTGATTTTGAAGAGCATCATCCGGTCCACGGCGCCCCAGATGAGATCCAGCACGTCATCCAGCCGGGACGCCAGGGCGTAAAGATCTTCCCGGTCGATGGGCGTGATGAAGGTCTGGTTGAGCTGCCGCATGATCTCGTGGGTCAGGATATCGCCTTCCTTTTCCGCCTCGTGAATTTCCTTGGTTCGTTTTTCAATGTCGTCGAAGTGCACCACAAAGTCGACAAGCAGACCGGCCGCCTTGGTGATATTCTCGGAAATCCGGTCAAAGACCTCGAAAAAATCAATTTGTTTCGGAAAGAGTGTCATCGAAGTTCACCTGAGCCTGCCCGCCGGCGCAATCCCCGCACGATGGCAAAGTGTAGTTGGTCGGAGGTCCGGACGGATTTCGCCGTTCCGTGGCCGGTCATGGTCTGTGAATAAAAAATGCTGAAGGTTTTTAGCGGGAACAAGGGACCATCCCGGCCGTATTCTTGTCAAGAAGAATATTCCCAGACTACAAAAGAATGGTGTGCCCGGCAATCTCTTCTTTGAAAAAATAAGTATCTTGTGGTTTGATGATGGCGAGAGTTCAGGAGACAGAATTCAGGAGACAGAATTCAGAATGAAAAATTTTTGAAACCGCATGGAATCTCTTGTGTTCCATTCTGACTCCTGAATTCTGTCTCCTGATAATAAGGAGGTGATGTGGAGACCGTGAGAATTTTCCGGACGACACGATGAAAAAAGCACCACGCCAATCCAGCCAGAAAAATAAGGAGGCCCCATGTCAGAGAGTGTTTACAAGGTCATCGAGATTATCGGCACGAGCGCAAAATCCTGGGAAGATGCAGCCAACAACGCCGTGCAAACCGCCGGCAGGAATCTGAAGAATCTGCGCATCGCCGAAGTGGTAAAACTTGACATGAAGGTGGAAGAGGGCAGGGTGGTGGCCTACCGCGCCAGACTGAACCTGTCTTTCAAGTACGATCCGCAATAAGCTGCCTTCGCGCGGCAACCGGAGAGAGGCTCGCGCCTTTCCCGGTTGCCACGCAGGCGGCGTGTCGTTCCGCCCCGGCAGTTTCTTCTGAATTCTGAATCCTGACTTCTGTGTTCCCGCATGTCACTCTACATCTTGTTGTCCCTTATTTTCCTGGCCGCCAGCTTTACCCAGGGGCTCACCGGTTTCGGGTTCGGTCTGCTGGCCATCCCTTTGCTGACGCTGCTCATCGACATCAAGATTGCCATTCCGCTCTGCAGCCTGCAGGGACTGCTCATTACCGGTTTTCTATCGTTGCGCCTGAAAAGACATATCGACCACCGCAAGATCCTGCCGCTTCTGCTCGGCTGTTTACCCGGCATCGCGGTCGGCGTTATTTTTTTGAAGAAGGCCCCGACCTGGCTGTTGGGGACAGCGCTCGGTTGGCTGCTGATCGCCTATTCCCTTTTCTGGCTGTGTTTCCGGCCGCGGCCTGTCGGGATGCACCGCCTGTGGGCCTACGTGGCCGGTTTCGGCACCGGCGCCATCAGCAGCGCCTTCAGCGCCGGCGGCCCGCCGGCGATTATCTACACGACGTTGACCGGCTGGAGCAAGGATGATGTCAAGGCGACGTTATCCGGCTTCTTTCTGGCCTGCGGCCTGTTCATTGTCGCGGCCCATGCCGCGAGCGGCCTGACCACGATCACTGTCCTGCGCTATTTCGGAATTTCGGCCCCGGCTGTTATCCTGGGGATGGTCGCCGGTTCGACCCTGTATGACCGGGTCGACACGGAAAACTACCTGCGGCTGCTGCTTTGCGTCCTGCTGGGCATGGGGATTCTGCTGCTTCGTACCGCGTCGGGCGGTTAGTTCTGTAGTCTGCCAGAGAATGGTCATTTCCAGAACTGCCATGGTTTTTTGTCCGCTTTCTTGAATACGGCCAGCACCTCCTGCCGGTTGTGAGCCTTGGCAAGATCGATTGGTGTATGGCCCTGGACGTTGGTCCGGTCGAGCGCGGCACCCTGAGCGAGGAGCAGGCGGGCGATCTCGGCATTGCCGGTGAGGGCTACCGTGTGCAGAGGCGTCCAGCCGGCTATGGTTACCGCGTTGCAGTCCGCGCCCCGGTTGAGCAACAAAGCAACCACGGCTGCCTGTCCTTCCTGGACAGCGATATGCAGCGGCGTTACCCCGCCGCCGAAATCAACCCCCGGCGCCAGCCCTTTATCCAACATCTCCTCGACCTGCTCGTGCCGGCCTTCCTGCAATGCTTGACGGAAGCTTGCCAGGGAGATTGCCGGCTGGTTGTCAGGGTTTGCGGTTTGCGTTTCCGGTGCATCCGTCATGGCGGCTCCTTTGTGTTTTGCCGATTTTTTTCGCGTACCTGCCGGCGTGATCCTGCCGCCCGGCAAGGCTTATTTATACCCGGCATACAGTACCCGCTGGCGCGCGCCGTTTAAAGGCAAATTTTCAAATACCGAAAGGCCGAACTCAATGCAAAAAATGACGGCAACGATAACTCTTGCCAAGCGTCAGCCGCTACGCTATACAACGAAGTAAGAGTTTTTGCGGCGGCTATATGCCGCAAAAACTCTTACTTCGTTTGGACGGCCCCGAACCTGCTTCCCCCCAGGGATACCACGCACATGCTCAACGGAATCCTCGCGCGCATCTATCGAAAATCGTTGGGCAACCAGCTCGCGATCGCTGTTGGTTCTGGGTGTAGCCCGGACCGCCATAGCATCCAGAGCTTGGCCCCGCGGATCGAGCAACGATTCGGTCTCCCGGCTGCCGTGGACCATCCGGCAAAGTATTTCGAGGTCTGGAATGACGTCGTCCGTAGCGCCGAGAAGCGGGCTTCCCGGGAGGAGGTAGTCGCGCTTGTCGCCGAAGCCATCAGGGATGCCACTCCTTCCGCTCTTCACGCGCTAATCGCCGCCGTCCCTGTCTCGAATTTCATCGACACCACCTTCGATCGAAGCTTGCTCAAGGCACTCTTGGCCGAAGGGAAGTCCCCAATCCTTCATGACTGGAACAGTCAGAAGTTGGGCGCCTGGCGCCAGAGCGAAGCTGGGCGTCCGAACGTGTTCTTCAGCTTGCCTCCCGGAGACGGCTCGCTCTCGTTGTATGGCATTCTCGAGCCTTGGAAGTCCCACCAGCAGAACTCGATTCAGATCGAGAACATGCGCGAGATGCTTTCGGATCGAGACCTTCTCTTGGTAGGGCTGTCCCCGTATGAGGCAGAGTGCATCCTGCACCTCTACGCGTTGTGCCTCTCGTACGAGAAAGCGTATATCGACCGCTCGGGGTCGACAGATCCGGGATACTGGGCGAGCCGCGGAGTTATGATCGGAGAGACATCGGCTCAGGATGTGATTGCTCGTCTTGTTCCCGCTCAGGGCAACGAGTACTCCTTCCTCGATGGGATCTTTCCTAGTCGAAAGCTGATAGACATTTCGCGTGAGAAACAATACGACGCCTTCATCAGCTACTTCAGTGGTGATCGCGACTTCGTCGCACAACTCGAGCGCGATCTCGCTCTCAGAGAGTTCCACATCTGGCTGGATGAGCGCGAGATCGAGGTCGGCGACTCAATGACTGACAAGATTCAAAGCGGTCTCTCCAACTCGTACACATTCATCATTGTTTTGTCGCCGGAGGCCTTGAATCGGCCCTGGGTCAAAGAGGAGCTTCGTGCTGCCTATGCGCAGCGACTCGGCGGTAACTTCAAGATCCTGCCAGTCCTCCACCGGGAATGTGATATCCCGCCGTTCCTCGCGGACTACAAGTACGCTGACTTTCGTGAAACCCGGCGCTATCAGGAGCAACTCGAATTGCTTGAGCGTGCAATCCGGAATGCCGTCCGGGACGTACGCGGTAAACGATGACGCCGTCCAACATCAAAATCCAGCGGACTCGCTAACGCGGCCGCTGATTTTGGCGATGTGCAAGAACCCACCAAGTGCAAAGGCAACAGGAATGACTTGTTCCAGAACAACGGAAGGAAGCAGCCTACTTGGATCGCCGCCGTGGGACAAAGAGCACCTACGCAGGTGCTATTTTCGTGATTTTAGACAGACGAGGCACGAGCTCGACCAATTTGAGGGCGGAGTCATATTCAATGAGCTGAAGTCATTGCGACTATCGCTCAGCATATTCGTAGATGCGGTCGATGACCTAATGACCTTGATCAATAGATTCAAATTTGAGTCATCACGTCCCGAGTTCTGGCATCAGACCAACCGTCATTCGTACACTCAAATCGAGACAAAGATACAACGTGGCATGCTGTCTTCTGCGATGTGCGCGATGGCTCTCGTAGATCATTCGCGCGCGTTCGTCAAGAAATACCCGATCGATGGCTATGAAGAACAGGTCGCAGCTTGTTTTCAGAAGGACGATCGGCACAGATTTATTCATTCGTTGCGGGTAGGTATAACGCATCTCGGGGTCACCAAAGCCAATTGGGAGATCAACGTATCCAAGGAGGGCCGGACTGTATCTTTTCTCCTTAGGAAGGACGACCTGCTGAGGTGGAATAATTGGAACGCTCAAGCCAAGTCGTTCATTTTGGCTCATGAAAAGGGCGTAGATGTAGAAGCCCTATTTGAGGCCTATTCGAGGCACGTCGAGAAATTCCATAATTGGTTCAGGATCTCGCTGTTCAATAAATATGGCGCCACGCTTTCGGAATATTTGCGCTATCTCAGGATCGTAAACAGTTTTGAATCGCAAGCCAATTGGAACCTGCTGCTGAAACAAATCGTACCGCAGCAGAAGATCGATCCGTACATGTATTTAGGTCAGTACCTAACGGAAGAGCAACTGGAAGACGTATTCTCGTTGCCGTTTAGATCGAAAGAGCAGATCGACAGGATCATTGCACTCGTAGATGTCTACCGAGTGTGTACAAATGAACTGCGAGAAGACGCGTACAGAGTCTGCGGGGCGAAGACCACATCACGCGGCAAAACGTCGCCTGACGGGCCGTGAGCCTTCGCAGATAAGGCGAGTAAGATTATCATGGGAAAGAAGAACATACCGGAAAAACACCAGATATGGGTTGATGCACGGAAACGATTCCGTCTCTCGGATGCACATATCCAGATGGCAAGAGAACTGGGCCTGAATCCAAAGAAATTCGGGAAGCTCGACAACCATGATCAAGAGCCGTGGAAAGCTCCTCTATCGGATTTCATTGAAAGCATATACTTCAAGCAGTTTGGCAAAACCAGACCAGATCAAGTAAGAAGCATCGAGCAGATTGTCAAAGATCAGGCAAAGAAGAAAGCAGAGCGTAAAGCACAAAAGCAAACACAGCAAGATAGTACAGACAATAGCGACACTGTCACAGGATAGCTTTATACCGCAACAACATTGCAGGTAACTAAATCCACGCAGGTATACGGTTGATCGGTAAGTGTGAATGCGGGGTGACGGAGGATGACGAGCAAAGAGTACAATGACTTACAAGGGATATGCCGCAAGGATAGTGTACAGCGATGAAGATGCTTGTTTTATTGGCCACATCGCCGGGATTAAGGACATCGTCGGTTTTCACGCCGAGTCGGTAAAGGAGTTGCGCGCCGCCTTTGAAGATGCCGTAAACGATTATCTCGCAACCTGCGAGAAGCTTGGTAGGGCTAAAGAAAAAATGTCCGCAAAATTACCATGATCAAGAAAACATAATTGACTAAGTTTCTCGCGAAGTTTATACTTATGAATATAAACTTAGACGCATGAGGGGCTATTATGAAAGCAACCGCGAAAGACCTGAGATTTAAGTCAAAAGAACTCATAGACTCAGTAAACCGGGGAGAGGAAGTTGTTATTACCTTCCGTGGAAAACCGTGCGCCAAACTTGTTCCCTATCAGGAAGCAAAAAAGCAAACGGGGAAAAATGAATTGTTCGGAATATGGCAAGATAATGACAGTATCCGGAATGTGGATGAGTATGTAAGAAGTTTGAGAAAAGGAAGATTCTGATGGTCATCGATACTGACGTCCTCATTTGGTATATGCGAGGGAATGAAAAGGCATATCAGATCATTGAGAATTCAAACAATTTTTTTATCTCTGTAATTACCTATATGGAACTCGTCCAGGGATTGAGAAACAAAAAGGAGCTGAACTATCTCCGCAAGGCACTCCATGGATGGAAAGCACAAGTTCTGTATGTATCCGAAGAGATATCCGCGAAAGCCATGTTCTACGTAGAACAACATTTTCTCAGCCATTCCATGCAACTTGCAGATTCTTTGATTGGCGCTACGGCAATCGCATATGGACTTCCCATTCTCACGGGAAACGACAAACACTACAGGGTAATGAAAGACCTTCAGATAAAGAAATTTGTGCCATAGCAAAATGAACAATCCATGACGTTCGTCGCCGGCATCGCGAGGGAAAAACGAAGAACATGGAACAACAGATGCGCTGTGAAATCATATCCTGGCGCCGGGTCGAGCAGTTGTGCAGGATACTTTTCCGGGCAATCCGTCGGGGCGGCTTCAAGCCGGACGCCATTGTCACCATTGCGCGCGGCGGCTATGTGCCGGCCAGATTGCTGTGCGACTACTTCGACATCACGGCTCTCAGCAGCATAAGGGTTGAGCACTATGTTGGCGCCCGCAAGAAAAAGCTGGCCCGCCTGGTGGAACCGCTCGGCATTGCCATCCAGGGCCTGAACATTCTGCTGGTCGACGATGTCAGCGATACCGGCGACACCCTGGAGCTGGCCATCCGGCATCTTGGCGGTTTCGGCCCACGGGAAATCAGAACCGCCGTGCTCCATCACAAGACCGTGTCCACGGTGATACCGGATTACTACGCCCAGCGGATCGTCAAGTGGCGCTGGATCATCTACCCATGGGCCGTGCAGGAGGATATCAGCGGTTTTCTGGCCGGTCTGGAAAAAAGGCCCGCGAGTGCGGCCGAGGCGGGTCGGATTCTGGCTGAACGGTACGGGCTGCGCATTGCCGAACGGCTGCTGCGGGAGATCATGAGCGCAACCACGCCGGGGCAACGGGCGGTGGGATGAAGAAGGCAAGGGGCGTACGCAAAAGAGGCGAAAGCGGCTGGGAGCATTTCCATCATGTGGCTGATATCGGCGTGCGCGGCTTTGGCCAGACCAGGGAGCAGGCCTTTGAACAGACCGCCCTGGCGCTGATCGCCGTGATTACCAAGCCGCAACTGGTCAGGCCCGAAACCCTGGTTGAAGTCTCCTGCGAGGAGCCGGACGACGAATTCCTGCTGACCGCCTGGCTTAACGCCCTGATTTATGAAATGGCCCAACGGCGGATGCTGTTCAGCCGCTTTCAGGTGACCATTGTTGAACATGCCCTGCAGGGCCGGGCCTGGGGCGAGCAGGTGGATGTGCAACGGCACAAGCCGGCTGTGGAGGTCAAGGGCGCTACTCTTACCGCTCTCTCTGTCGGCCAACAGGCTGACGGCCGCTGGGTCGCACAGTGCGTGGTCGATGTGTAGAATTGTGGAATTCAGGATTCAGGAGTCAGGAGCCAGAATAAATCGAACCAGTCGGCCAGAAGTATGCTTTTCATTCTGAATTCTGACTCCTGACTTCTGAATTCTCTTGGAATGTGCCCAAAAGGAGGACGCCATGAACCTTGATCTTTTCACCCGGCACAGCGAGTACGAATGGGAAATAGCGCCGCGCGGCGCCATGCGCGTTCCGGCCCGGATCTTTGGCAGCGAAGAGCTGATCCGGGAGATGGATCAAAAGGTCTATGAACAGGTCACCAATGTCGCCACTCTGCCCGGCATTGTTAAAGCCGCCTATGCCATGCCGGACGCCCACTGGGGATACGGTTTTCCCATCGGCGGCGTTGCCGCCTTCGACCCAGACCAGGGCGGGGTTGTGTCGGCCGGCGGCGTGGGCTTTGACATATCCTGCGGGGTCCGTACCATCCTGCTCAATCTTACGGTCGACGATATCCTGGCGCACCAGAAGGAGCTTGCGGAAATGCTCGCCTGCACCATTCCGGCCGGGGTGGGCAGCACTGGCAAGCTGCGGCTTGGTAGCGGCGAAATGGACGACATGCTGGCCGGCGGTGCCCGGTGGGCAGTAGGCAGGGGGTATGGCAGCAAGCAGGATCTGGAGCGCATCGAGGAGCAGGGTATGATTGCCGATGCCCGGCCTGACGAGGTTTCGGCGCAGGCCAAGAAACGGCAGCGAGACGAGATGGGCACCTTGGGTTCGGGCAACCACTACCTTGAAATCCAGCAGGTGGCGGATGTGTATGACGCGGCAACAGCGGAATTATACGGCCTGCGGCTCGGGGATGTTGTGCTCAGCATCCACTGCGGCTCCCGCGGACTCGGCCACCAGATCGGCACGGAATTTCTCAAGGAGATGGCCAAGAGCGCCGGAAGGTACGGTTTGGTGCTGCCGGATCGCGAGCTTGCCTGTTCGCCGATCAACTCGCCGCACGGCCAGTCGTATCTTGGCGCCATGCGGGCTGCGATTAACTGCGCGCTCGCCAACCGGCAGATCCTCACGCACCTGACCAGACAGGTTTTTGAACGGCTGCTGCCCCGGGCGCGGCTTGAACTGCTCTACGATGTGTCGCACAACACCTGCAAGGTGGAAGAGCATCAGGTAGACGGCCGGCCGCAGCGCCTCTATATCCACCGGAAAGGCGCCACCCGGGCCTACGGGCCGGGTCACCCGGACATCCCAATCGAACTGCGTCAGGCTGGCCAGCCGGTTTTGATCGGCGGCACCATGGGCACCGAATCCTATATCCTGGCCGGCAGCCGGGGAAGCGAGGCAAAAGCCTTCAGCTCGGCCTGTCACGGCGCCGGCCGCAGCATGAGCCGCCGGACAGCCTCAAAGCGCTACCGTGGCCGCCAGGTGATCGACGAGTTGGCCGGCCGCGGTATTCTCATCCGCAGCCCGTCCTCCCGGGGGGTGGCCGAGGAGGCGCCCGGGGCGTACAAGGATGTCAGCGCCGTGGTGGAGGCGACAGAGGCCGCCGGCCTGGCCCGCAAGGTCGCCCGGGTCGAGCCGCTGGTCTGCATTAAGGGGTGAGGGGCAGAATTCAGAAGTCAGAATGCAGAATGCAGAATGATTGGTTTGTCGCTTCGTTGCGTCCTGCGCCCGCGACAATTGTCCATCCCTGGACTTCATGTTTTCTCCTGACTTCTGAATTCTGTCTCCTGTCACTATTCCCGCCGGTCGCCGGGGGCGTTGCCCCAGGCAAACATCTTGAGAAATTCCGGACGCTGGCGGTCGTACGCCTGGCCAGCCAGTTTTTTGAGCTTGCTCCTGATTGCGGCAGGCTCGCTGAGCGGCGGGATCACTGTCATCACCTGTTCGATGGGCGGCGGTGGACCGATCCGCAGTTTCTGGTCCAGACCCTCGACCAGGCCGGTCTCCATGCCGCCCTGCATGCAGCCGCAGGTTTCTTCGTTGCCGAGGCGGTGCAGGAAACCCATGATGGCGCTCAGATCGTTGTTGGCATAAAATTCTTTGATTTCCTCGACGATCATGTCTTGTTCATCACGTAGTTCCGCAATCTTTTTCTGGTAGATTTTCGTGTTGAAGTAGAGATTCTCGTAGCAGGCCAGAAAGAAATTCTTGAATCGGCCAGCCCGGGTGAAGCCGCTGAACATCTGGCGTTCGAAAACCCGCTGGGTAATGGTCGGTGATTCGGCGAGATAGGGGTCGTAGAACAGTTTCTGGTCGAGATTAACCAGGGTGAGAAACGCCTGGATCAGTGTCTCATCCCGCAGGAGGATATAGATGCGGATGAGGTCGAAGCTGATCCGTTTCTGGAGGATGAAGGAGTACTGTCGGATCTTTTCGGCAAGGTCCATGGTGTCCTCCTCGATCAGTTTTCGGAAACTGAAGTAGCGTTCGGCAATGTCCCGCTTTATCTCGGTGGACAGGATTTCGTCGATTGTCTGCTTTTTGGGCACGGCATCATTCCACGGTTTGCGAAAAAGTGGCCGGGCGTCGCTGAGAGAATGCCCAGGAAACAATATTCGGTTGCCGGCAGAGCAGAATATACTATATAGAAATGTCGTGTCGCCAATTAGTTTTCTCTTCGAGGAGCAGCGTACAGCAACGGGGAGCTTGGATGAAGCCATACGGATGGAAGTTTTTTGTGATCGCGGCAGCGCTGGTCTTTGTTGTAACAGGCTTTGCGTGCTCACTGCGGGCGGCGGAGATTGTCGCGGTTGGCAAAGTCGGAGACCGCTACCAGTACCGGATTGGGGATGTCCCGATTACGGTGCTGGCCGGAGACAGCATTAACGGCTGTCTGGTGACCGACCAGGGACTTGCCTGCGGTAAGGATGCCGAAAAAATGCACCGTCAGGAGGATGACCTGCTAGGTCGCATGCTGCGGCTGGAAATGACGGGCCGGCAATGTGCAGAGCGGCTGCAGAAAATGGAGTCGGCCGACGCCCTTCTGCAGAGCGAACTATCCAGGAAAAACAGGATGATTGAGGAGATGCTGATCGACAATCCTGCCACTGCGAAAAAAATAACCGCCTCGTCGTCCGAACCGGCCGGATCGTTGGCCGCCTCCGCGAGCCGGGGGGGAGCAGTGGCGCCGCCGGCGGTTGGCGATACCACGCGCCAAACTGGACATGATGCAATAAAAATGCAACAGACGCGGCCACCCAAGGCTGATCCGGAGAAGGCCACGGTAAAGCAAAAAGCACCGGCGGTTAAGCCGTTTGTCATGAATGCTGAGCACGACAAGGAATCCGGCGAGGCAATTGCCGAAATTATCCGGCAACAAGAAAAAAGCAGCCCTTCCTTACAAGGGGAGCCGATCCGGCATGAGGGCGATGCGACAACGATTCCCGGCCACTATCCCGAGGCATCGACCCGGTTACTGACCGAAGAGGATTTGAAAGGCAGGACAGCGCAGGAGGTGAAGGTCATGCGGAATGAAATTTTTGCCAGGCACTCCTATATCTTCAGGACGGAGGAACTGCGGGTCCATTTCGAGGCCCAGCCCTGGTATCGGCCCCAGCATAAGGATGTGAAGAGGATGCTCACGGGAATCGAAAAGGCGAATATTGAACTTCTTAGGAATTACAAAGGAGAATAGGCGGGACAACGAAAGGCGGAATGCATTACGGGTGGATTTTTTCGCCGTCCAGGATGTTTCGCACCTGCTGCCATGCTGCCCGGGCCTTGCGCAGTTTCTCCCTGAAGGCCTCCTGTTCCGGCCAGGGGGTGGCCTGCAGCTCCCGCTCCAGCCGATCAACCTCCTGCTGCAGGCGATATAATTCTCTGGCTATCAGACGTATCGACATAGTATCCTCTTCCGGGTTTGCCGGCTGTATTCATTTCCTCCGGGCGTGCCTTGCCCGGGAAAATGGAGCACTGTGCATTACATAGCGGTTCCGGCGGCCTTTGTCATCCCGTATCTCTGCCAATCAACCAAGGAGGTTCACCATGACTGACGAAATAAAATGCACCATCGGGTTGCCCGGAGCAGCCTGACCGCCATCCGGCGGCCCAGGTGGCGGCCCGCAGGACGGTTCAGAATTGATCAGCCCGGATTCGCTCTTCAAGCAGGCACAACTTGGCCCGGCAACACCCGGCCCGGGCGCGGTTTCTTCGCAGGATATTCAAAAAATTCGACGGGCGATTCGGGAGAAATACGCGAGCGTTTCCCAGTCGCCGGCCGGCAAGTTTCTATATCCGACGGGCCGGGCCGGGGCCGAGGCACTGGGCTATGATTTATCTATTATGCAGAGTGCGCCGCCTGAATTTCTGAATTCCTTTTGCGGCGTTGGCAACCCTTTTTTCCTGGGGGAGATTTCAGCCGGTTCAGCAGTGCTGGATTTGGGGTGCGGGGCTGGGTTTGATCTGTTCGTGGCCCGCCGGCTGACAGGGGCAGGGGGCAGGGTTTACGGCATTGATCTTACTGAGGAGATGGTGGACCGGGCTCGGGAAAACCTCGACCTGGCCGGCGTTGCCGGCGTTGAAGTCATTATCGTCCACTCGGAGGATATCCCCTACCCGGATGACACATTCGATGTCGTGATCTCGAACGGCGTTATCAACCTCTCGCCGTGTAAGCAGACATGTTTCAAGGAAATCCGCCGTGTTCTGAAACCGGGCGGGAGATTGCAGTTCGCCGATGTGGTGTTGGAAGGTGAACTGCCAGCAGCGCTTGCCGGCAGCGCTGAGGCATGGTCCCAGTGAGTCGGCGGCACGATCCCGGTCCGGGATCAGGTTGGTCTGCTCAAGGAGGCTGGATTTATTGATGTGGAATTCGCCGGATTGACTGGCTTCCGCACCTCGAAGTTTACGGTTGGTGCCCTGTTCAAGGCGCGCAAACCTGGTGGCTAATAGAAAGCGGTTACGATGAATATAGAGATATTTGACCGGGAAACCCCGGAGGAGAATGGCCCCCGGTTTCCTCGAAAGAAAAATTCAGCACCTCCACCTGAGAAGAAAAAACGACGGATATGGAAAAGGCTTTTTCTTTGGGGGGGGCTCTTTCTTTTTTTGCTGGCCATACCTGTGGTGGTTGGCGTGGTCTACGAACTGCGCACCTCACGTTTTCAGGCCGAATATATCACCCGACTGGCCCGGCAGTGTACCTATCGATTGGAGCCCGGACCCGGCCAGGGCATCCCTTTTCCCACAGCCGGTCCCTATGACGAACGCTTGGGGTTCGTGGGTCTGCCGGTTTTCATCGATCGGCTGACCGCCGCCGGGTATGACGTGACCGAACAGGCCCGCTGGTCGCCAATGTTGCTTGAAGTCGCCAACCGGGGATTTTTCCCGGTCTATCGGGAAAAATCCCAGGCCGGGTTGCGCATCACTGGCCACCAGGGCCGCGAACTCTTTGCTGCTTCCTACCCGGAACGGGTGCATCCCGATTTTAATGCTATTCCGGATATCGCGGTCCAGACTCTGCTTTTCATCGAGAACCGGGAGCTGCTTGATACCCGCTTTCCCCGCCGGAATCCGGCGGTCGAATGGGATCGGCTGGTTAAAGCCGTTCTGGAGTTGGGGTGGCGTTTTGTGGACCCGGACCGGAATGTGCCGGGCGGCAGCACCCTCGCCACCCAGATTGAAAAATACCGGCATTCGCCTCAGGGGCAGACCGTTTCGGTGCGGGACAAGTTAGGACAGATGGTTTCGGCTAGCCTGCGGGCTTATCTGGACGGCGAGGAGACCCTGCCGGCCAGACGGCAGATCGTTTTGAACTTCATCAACTCGATGCCCCTGGGCGCTGCCCCAGGTTACGGAGAGATTTCCGGACTCGGCGACGGCATGTTCGCCTGGTACGGGGCGGACTTCGCGGCAACAACCCGTTGCTTGGCTGCCCGGCCAGCCAGTGGCGATGACCCGACTCTTTCCAATTGGGCTCGGACACTGAAACAGGTTGTCAGTCTCTTTGTCGCCCAGCGTCGGCCATCGTACTATTTGCTCGAAGACCGAGCAGCCCTGGAGGCAAAGACCAACAGCCATCTGCGGATAATGGCCGAGGCCGGTTTAATCAGGCCTTGGGAGCGGGATGCGGCCCTGCAGCAGGTGCTCATTTTTCAGACCCGTCCAGTTGGGCAGGAGAAAATCTCCTTTGTGGAACGCAAAGCAGTTAACGCGGTGCGGACTACGCTGCTTTCCCTGTTGGGACTCCAGCAGTTTTACCAGTTGAACCACCTCGATCTTTCGGTGAAAAGCACCCTCAACCAGCAGGTTCAGCAGGAGGTTACCAGCCGGCTTCGGCAGTTGAATGAGCCGAAGGCAGCCGAGGCGGCCGGTCTGCGGGCCTTCCGCCTTCTGGAGAAGAGTGATCCGTCCAGGGTGATTTACAGCTTCACGCTTTATGAGCGGACCAAAAACGCCAATCTGCTGCGGATTCAGACCGACAACTTCGACCAGCCGCTGGATATCAATGCCGGCATCAAACTCGAGTTGGGTTCATCGGCAAAACTGCGCACCCTGATCAGCTACCTTGAAATTATTGCCGTCCTGCACGAACGGTATGCACAGAAGCCGCGTGAAGAGCTTGAGGCCGTGCTGATCCCGGCCGGCGATCATCTGAGCAACTGGGCAGTAGGGTATCTGCTTAATGCCGACGACAAGGGGCTGGCCGCCATGCTGGAGGCGGCCATGGAGCGGCGCTATTCCGCCAGCCCGGATGAGCAGTTCTTCACCGGCGGCGGCGAACATACTTTTGTTAATTTTGACGACAAGGATGACAACACGATTTTTTCAGTTCGCGATGCCATGCGGAACTCGATTAACCTGGTTTTTATCCGCATCATGCGCGATATTATACATTATTATACATACCAGATCCCGGGGGTCAGGGAACTGCTG
>MGTE01000085.1:15408-23348 GCA_001799275.1 Deltaproteobacteria bacterium RIFOXYD12_FULL_57_12 | reverse complement strand
GGAATCCATGCCACTCCTTCCCGACTGGCCGCCGTGTTCCGTTATGTGAAACCCGAGGCCGACTGTCCCGAGTTTGCTGCCTTTCTGCGGGCGCATTTCCCAGAGGCGGCTTTAACCGAGCAGACGGTTGACAAACTTTTCAGGGAGTATGCGGCGGAGGCCTGGTCCCTGGTTGACCGCGGTTATATCGCCCGCATCCATCCACTCGAATTGTGGACGATCGCTTTTCTCCGTCTGCACCCGGCCGCCGGCTGGCAGGAAATCCGGCAGGCCAGCGTCGAAGAGCGCCAGGTGGTCTACACCTGGCTGTTTAAGACCTCCCGCAAGAACAAGCAAAACAGCAAAATTCGGTCCATGCTGGAGATGGAGGCCTTTCAGGAATTGCATGCCGACTGGAAACGCCTCCGGTACCCGTTTGACTCTTTGGTGCCGTCCTACGCCACGGCAATCGGCAGCTCGGCCGACCGGCCGGCCGCCCTGGCGGAATTGGTCGGCATTGTACTGAATGACGGTGTCTGGACTCCGGCGATCCGTGTCGAGGAACTCCATTTTGCCCAAGGCACTCCATATGAAACCGTTCTGCAGTACCAAAATCGACCGAGCGAGCAGGTGCTGGCGCCGGAGGTTGCCCGGGTAACCAGGGAGGCTTTATTGGGCGTGGTGACGGACGGAACAGCCAGGCGGGTGCTGAACGCCTTTCAGCAGCCCGATGGCACGCCGGTCGCAGTGGGCGGCAAAACCGGCACCGGCGACAATCGCTATGAAACCTATGGGTCGGCCGGCCAGTTGCTCAGTTCCAGGGTGATTAACCGGACCGCGGTCTTTGTTTTTTTCCTGGGTGACCGTTTTTTCGGAGTAATCACCGCCTATGTGGCAGCCCCGGCTGCGGCGGATTACGGATTTACCAGCGCCCTGCCGGTGCAGGTATTAAAATCGCTGGCGCCGGCGCTCATGCCTTTGCTGGCAGAGGAGAGGGATACTGAAGAAGGCGGGCTGCAGCCGAATATCAAACCTGATTTTTTGGGCGATCGAAAGGAATAGCCAATGGGGATTTGCAACGAACAGGCCGGAATCAACGGGCAGGTTGGCCGGCAAACAGACGGGCCGCCGGAGTCGTTGCCATCTTGTCGCCCTGTCGGTTTTGTCGACATCGATTCCGGCGCCTCGGTGGTTGATCTGGGCTGCGGTGCCGGTGAAGGTGTCATCCGTGCAGCGCAGCGGGTCGGGGCGCTTGGCCGGGTGTTCGGCATTGACCGCGATTCGGTCAAGATTGGACTGGCGAGTCAGGCTGTGCGCGAGGCGGGGCTGGAAGTGGAGTGCACTATCACTCTCAAGGTGGCGGATATCGGACTCCTGCCGCATCCGAAGACCTACGCCGATATCTTGGTCTCGAACGGTGTTTTCCATCTCTGCCCTGACAAGGAGAAGCTCTTCAGGAATGTTTTCCGCATTCTGCGGCCGGGCGGGCGTCTGGTCTTCTCGACTATCGTTGTCAGCCTCGATG
This sequence comes from Deltaproteobacteria bacterium RIFOXYD12_FULL_57_12, assembly GCA_001799275.1. GTDB lineage: Bacteria > Desulfobacterota > Desulfobulbia > Desulfobulbales > BM004 > YD12-FULL-57-12. The sequence goes on along the minus strand of MGTE01000085.1, from coordinate 21,844 downwards.
TAAAATCAGCCAGCGAGGAAATTCTGTCCGGCCTTGAGCCCGAGGCGCGCTATTTCAGTCTGCTGACCGGCATGAGTTTCACCGATGTCCGGGTTCTGGCCCGTCAGCCCCTTGCCACCGACGGATCGGGAAAATCGGTTGGCCAACCGGTCGACAAGGGAGCCGCGGTTGTCGTGTTCAGCGCCTTGAAACCGCCGCTGAACTGCTGAGCATGAGCATTGTGCCGGCGGTGCCGGCACGGGGGATCGGGGGGTGCATCAGGCAAGGCAACCAAAACAGGCGTGCCGGCCGCGCTCGGGCGTGATCTAGAATTTCAGGGGCGGCAGCGTACAGACAAGGAGTTTGTTCCCCTTTCTGAACTGCACCTCGATCTTGTCGGGGCGGATCGTCCTGGTAACGACCCCCAGGCCGAAAATTGGGTGGTCGAGCAGATCGTTTTTCCTGAAGGAGGCATCCATGGCGTAGGCAAGAGCCCGGCTAGGATCCCGGCCCGCGACCAACGCCTCGAACTGGGCTGCGGCCTTGGTTTCTTTGACGGTACGTCCGGCCTGTCGTCCCGCTTCTTTTTTGATGGCCGGCCGGCTGCCAGCCCCAATCGTGGCCGCAGGCTCCGGCGGCCGATATCTGTGGCGGCCGCCACAGGTGTTGCACTGTACTTTGGCCACCTTCCCGTCCGTCATGGCGATTATGATATGGTTGGTGATATCCTTGCACTTCAGACAGTGTGATACCACCTCTTCGCCGGCTGATAATCTCATTTCGGTGCTCATCGTTAACGCCACACTCCTTATGTCGGTTCGTCGCCGGTCACGGAATGTTAATATGTTATCTGGCACACAACTGAGAGCCCACCGGCATGTTTGCCGGTGAGAGGAGAGGGAACCCGGGAAAAATATAATAAATGACACCACATGCGAATTTGTCCCCCATTCAGCGAATACAGGGAGAGCGGACCGGCCAGGCGGTCCTGCGCGGGTTGTTTTCACTCCGTGCTCAGTGGACCTGTCCTCAATCACATGATAGTATGAAACTGCTCGCAAGGCTACAAAGATTTTGCACACTTCATATGGGGTTTATTCGGGCGATTGATTGCCCTGCGGCTCCGGAGGCCGGGCTGCGGGAATGAACGACAAGGATATCTGGTACATGTATGTGGTTCTTTGCCGGGACGGAACTCTTTACACCGGCATAACCAAGGATATGGAGAAACGGGTGCTCGCCCACAACACCGCTTTGAAAGGCGCCCGCTATACCCGGAGTCGTAGACCGGTAACGCTGGTTTATTCTGAAAAATTCCCTTCCAGGTCGGCGGCGGCCAGTCGAGAATACCAGTTGAAACAAATGCCGACTGCTGCGAAACGAAGGCTTGTCGAGGAGGGAAAGGCACAAGAGAATATCGAATAAAGCTTGTACCCCCTTGCGGAGTAAACAAGGAATTTCGAATCATGAAGGCGTGGGACGGCGGGCTTGGCCCGCCGTCCATCTACAGTTTGTTGGACGATTCCGGCCGTTTTTCCACGGACAGGTGGAGTTGCAGGGCGCCGCTTGTCTTGGCGATATCCAGGGCCTGTGTCACCCGGTCGTAGGCCACCCGTTTGTCCGCTTTAACCACCACGCTTTTGTCGGGCGACAGCGAAATGTAGGCACGCAACAGGTTGGCGAATTCTTGGTCGCCCACCGTCCGGTCGTCGATGTAGAATCGACCGGCCTGGTCGATCACCACCAGGACCGCTTTCTCACTGTACAGGCCGGAGACGGTAACCTTGGGCAGACTGACGGTGATGCCCTCCTGTTCGACAAAGTTGCTGGTAAGCAAAAAATAGATGAGTAGCAGGAAGACCATGTCGATTAAAGGGGTCAGCATAATCGCAATTCCAGTGGTTTTCCTTTTGGGAAATCGTAACATGCTATGCCTCCTTCTGCTGCCTCGACCAGATTTTTAGCAGGTCCACGGCGAGTTCCTCCAGATCCGCCTGGATTATGCTCAGCCGGCCTTCCAGGTAACTGTGAAAAAAGATGAGCGGGATGGCGACCACCAGGCCAAAGGCGGTGGTCAGCATTGCTTCCCAGATGCCGCCGGCCAGGACAGCGGCATTGACGCGGCCGCCCAGGTTTTCAACCGCCATGAAGGCCTTGATCATTCCAAAGACCGTGCCGAGAAGGCCCAGTAGCGGCGCGACATTTCCGGCTGTCGCCATGATTCCCATATGACCGGTCAGGGTGTTTACCTCCCGTTCCACAGAATGGGCCAGGACAAATTCCAGAGTTTCCCGGTCACTTTTGAAAACGCTGATCGCCTCCAGAAGAAGAACTTCGGCCGACGAGTATTGCCGTTTGCCATGCCGCACCCGGGAAGTCAGCATTTTTTTTGCTTCCGACAGTTCCCCCTGCTCAAGGAGTTGCAGGACGCGACCGCTGACGGCGTCACGGTCACGCGCCGTTCGGAATATGAGGAGTTGATGGAAAAAGATCGTGGTGCCGGTCAGCGAACAGAGCAGGATCGGCCAAATAAGAATGCCGCCTTTTAGAAACAACTCAATGCCTTGATTCATATCATGCTCCGGGTGGTAGGGGATTCCAGGTCGTTGATTGTCATCTTGTAAAAAAATCAGTTATCCTGCGCAACCTGCCGGGAAAGCGTTTTTTTTGATTTGTCTAGCTGGGCCGCTTCCGCTGCGTTTGGTTGCTGTTGCAGGGTATGCCGCCGGTATCGCCATTTGTACAATTCGTGGCCGCAGAAGAGGAGGATCGGAAAAGGCACAAGAATCCAGAGATCGTGCAAGGGCACGTATGCAGTGTTGAATATTTTCTGGACCGGTGGCAGCCGGAGCAACATCCAGATCCAGAGGAATTCCGCCGCCATGGCGGCCAGCAGCAGCCGATTGCTCAATAGTCCGACGCTAAAGGCTGAAAATTCCCAACTGCGCATGGTCCAGGCGTTGAGAACCTGGCAGGTCACCGCACCCAGCAGCGTCATGGTCATGGCCTGCCGGTGCAGAAGCGGATCGGCCAGGACAACGGTGCCATAGTGCCAACCGTGCAAAAGCAGAAAGGAGAGAAAGGCGGTCATGGCGGCCGTGGCCTCGATGATCCCCAGGAAGAAATAGCCGCGTTTAAAGACTTCCCTGTCGAGGATTTTTTCGTTTTTGCCGACCGGTGGCCGGTTCATGATGTTTTTTTCAGGTTGTTCGCTGCCTAGGGCCAGGCCCGGTAGCATGTCGGTGCCGAGATCGATGGAGAGAATCTGGATGACCGACAGCGGCAGCGGAATCTTCAGAAAAAATTGCAGAATATAGGGCACGATTTCCGGGACATTTGATGCGAGGACATAGGTGACGAATTTCTTGATATTGAAATAAACGGTCCGGCCTTCCTCGATGGCCAGGACTATGGAGGCGAAGTTGTCGTCCAGCAGGACCATGTCGGCTGCCTCCTTGGCCACCTCGGTGCCGGAGAGGCCCATAGCGATGCCGATGTCCGCTTTTTTCAGGGCCGGCGCATCGTTGACCCCGTCGCCGGTCATGGCCACTACCTCGCCGTTGTTCTGGAGGGCCGTGGCGATCCTCAGCTTCTGGCTGCTGGCCATGCGTGCAAAGAGCACATCATGGCCGGCCAGCAGCTCTTCCAGTTCTTCGTCGGGTAGTTTTTCCAGTTGGGCGCCGGTCAGCAGCCGGTCGTACGTCATGCCGATTCGTTCGGCAATTGCAGCGGCGGTGCGGGGGTTGTCGCCGGTGATCATCATGGTGCGGATACCGGCCCGTTGGCAGGTGGCCATTGCCTCGGGCACCTCGGCGCGGGGCAGATCCATGATCGCCACCAGCCCCAGCAGGATCAACTCTTCCTCCCGGTCGCCACGGCCATAGGCCACGGCCAGCACCCGATAGGCCTGATCCTCCAGCGCCTCGGCCCGGCTGATGATCTCCTGGCGGGTGGAATCGGTGAGCGTCTGTTCAATGTTGTCGGCGGCTAGCAGGGCCGTGCATCTGGGCAAGAGCATTTCAAGCGCGCCTTTGGCGAACAGATGAACCTCTGGTCCATCCTGATACACGGTTGACATCATCTTTCGATCACTGGTGAAGATGTTTTCGTGGATTTTTTCCATCTGGGTCGGCAATGCAAGCCCTCTTTTGCGGGCCGCCGCAACCAGGGCGAGTTCGGTCGGATCGCCGCGCAGGGCATCCGGGTCGATGCTGGCGCGGCAGTTCAGGTGGCTGGCGATGAGCAGGAGATCGAGCCGGGCGGCAGCGCTCTCATTTGTGGTTGTAAAGGTAAATTCGCCGGGCTCCCGGTAGCCCTCGCCGGAGATGGTGACTTCTTCGCCGCCGGCCAGCAGGATTGATTTTGCGGTCATCTCGTTTCTGGTCAAGGTGCCGGTTTTGTCGGTACAGATCACAGTGGCGCTGCCCAGGGTTTCCACCGAGTCGAGGTTTTTGATGAGCGCCTGCCGGCGGGCCATGCGCTGGCTGGCCAGCGATAGCGACAGGGTGATGGTGGGCAGCAGCCCTTCCGGTACGTTGGCGACGATTAGCGACAGGGCGAAGATGGAGGCGATCAGTGTTCCCTTTCCAAAAGAGAGACCGAGCACAAAAAAGACCAAACCCATGAACAGGGCGATTATTGTCATCACGCGGGTGATATGGATTATCTCCCGCTGCATGGGTGTGAGTGTCTTGCGGACGTTTTTGGTGAGGCTGGCTATTCTGCCGAACTCGGTGGCATTGCCGGTGGCGGTGGTGAGCGCGATGCCGCTGCCGGTAACCACCGTGGTACCGGCAAACACCATGTTCCGGGCCTCCAGAGTTCGGCTGGCTCGGCCCGACTCAAGAAGCCGTTCCACAGGGGCTGATTCGCCGGTTAGCGAAGAGAGGTTGAGATAGAGCGAATTAGACTCGATCAGGACGCCGTCGGCCGCTACTTTATCGCCTTCTTCCAGCAGCATCACATCGCCGGGCACCAGTTCCTGCGAATCGATTTCCAGTACATCGTCCTGGCGGCGGACGGTCACCAGGGCTGGCATCAGCTTGAGCAGGGCCTCCATGGCCTTGTCGGCCCGGTATTCCTGCCAGAAGGCAAAGGTTGCATTGATGACGACCGCGCCGAATATGGCGTAGCCCAGGACATTGTTGCCCTGGCCGGGCGCAAAGTGATCGGCCACAAAGGAGAGCAGAGCCGCGGTCTCGAGCAGGATGGCGAAAAATTGGCTGTACTGGCGGAGATAGGCCAGCAGGTAGTTTTTTTTGACTGCCCGCTCCAGGATGTTTGGCCCGAACTCAACAAGTCTTCGCTGGACCTGGCCGGCGGTCAGGCCATTTTCCGAAGTCTTGAAGCGACGCAGAAGAGACGTCTTGTCGAGCCTGAAAATCTCCATCATCCCTTGTCTCTGGCATAGAAGGCAATGGTGTTGACCGGCGTATAGCGGAACAGTCGTTCGATGGGCCGTTCGCCGAACAGGCGGGACATGGCGGACAATCGCTGTCCGCCGATGATTGCCAGTTGAAATTCATGGTGTGAAAGATGGTGCAGAATCTGGTCGACCTCGTTTGTGGCAAAGGCATGCTTGAGACGGAGCGGTACATCCATGAGCCGGGCAAGTCTGACGTAATGCACCAGGCGGCCGTTGATTCTGCGCAGCAGTTCCCGGGTCGCCGGTAGATCGAGTTCGGCCAGTTTCCTCTTGCCCGTGACGCTGACGCTGTAGATCTCGGCCGACGCAGCGTACGCCTTGGTTAAGGCGGCGAACAGGGTGAATTTTTTTTCAGAGAGCCGATCTTCCCGGATCGGCAGCACGGAATTTTGTGCAAGATGGGCGGCATTCGGATGGACAACCCGGACCACCGCAAGATCGACGGGCAGGGAAAGACGGGTTAGTCGTTCGCTCAGGGAGTTTTCAAAAAAACGGCGACGCATCCGGGTACTGCAGAATAAAACATCCGCCCTTGTTTCGGCCAGAAAACCCTTGATGGCCCGGACCGGATCACCGTCAAGAAATATCCGTTCAGTAGCCGTCCCAAAGGGCATGGCCGCCTCTTCAATGGCGGTCATGCTTTTTTCTACTTCGTCGCGGTTGTCGTCGGGATTGATGACGTGGAGCAGGGAAAGCGTGAAACCGAAGACGCGGGCATAATGCAGGGCGTACAGGGCCGCGACTTCGGCGGTGACCAGACCGTTTACTGCCGCAATGACCTTCATGACTCCGCCTCAGACTTTTTTTGTTAGTCAGGGAGGTTGCGAAGCATACCACGCAGCCGGGTTTCAGCCGGAACCGATAGCGGCTGGAACATGTTTCCGCGTCATTAGAAAAAAATATACCATTTTTGCATTTTTTCGGGCAATTAATTCACGAAACCAGGTAGGTTTCAGCACGGCAGCGCCGGGGTGATGATTGCAATGACAACAGATGGAGAACTTGTGCAGGAGAGATTACTCGCCGTTTGTA
>MGTE01000085.1:4595-15371 GCA_001799275.1 Deltaproteobacteria bacterium RIFOXYD12_FULL_57_12 | reverse complement strand
CTATCTGCTGCCGGAGATGCCGGAGCCTTCGGTTGACCGCCGGCTGGTTATCCTCTATGAAGACGCCGATCTGCTGGCGGTTGACAAGCCGGGCGGTCTGCCCTGTCATCCGGCCGGCCGTTATTTTCGACACACCCTCTGGGCCCTGCTCCGGGAAGAGTACGGGATTGCCGTGCCGCATCTCATCAATCGACTGGATCGGGAAACCTCGGGCATCGTGCTGGTGGCCAAGGACAAAGCGGCGGCTTCCCACTGCTATCAGCAGTTTGCCGAACGTAAGGTTGAAAAACGCTATCAGGTGGCGGTGGAAGGGGATTTTCCGGTCGTGGAAATGCAGGCCGTCGGTGTCCTGGCGGCTGATCCGACAAGCGTTGTTCGCAAAAAGGTCCGTTTTTATCCGGCCGGCCCGAATGGCCTGGTTTCCGGCACGGAATGCAGTACGCATTTCCAGCGGCTGGCTGGCGGCAACAACCTCAGCCTGCTGGAAGCCAGACCGTTGACCGGCCGCTGTCACCAGATCAGGGCGACGCTTTGCAGTCTGGGTTATCCGGTGGTCGGCGATAAGCTCTACGGCGTTGACGAACAGTTTTTTCTCCGTTTTCTGGAGGACCGGTTGACCACGAACGACCGGCAGCGATTGCGGCTGGACCGGCAGGCGCTACATGCCGTGTCGTTGCGCATCCTGCATCCGCGCACCAACCAGCAGTTGTTTTTTACTGCACCCTTGCCCGTCGAGTTCCAGCAATTGCTGGCCGGGCCGAGGAATCTCCCGGCGACATAACAAAAAAGCTCCTCACCAACCCCTTCCGGACAGTTTCCAAAATCGTAAGGCCGGGCAATTTTCTGCTGGACAACCTTCCGCCAATCCGATAAGAAGACAACACTATATTGTGTGTCTTGTTGGCGCGTCACACAATATAGTGTTGTTATCGGTTGAAACGCCCATATTTTCAGGGAGATCGTGAATGGCTGCCGCTTTTCCGGCGACAAGCCTGCCCTGCCTGCCGGCCCGCACACAATTAACACAGGAGATGACCATAGTGACCGCAAAAGGAAAAGCCATACTGCCGATGCCCGCCTCCCTCAAGGTGCCGGAGTTTTCTAATAATGCCCTGACCGTCCTGCGAAGGCGCTATCTGATGAAGGATGAAAACGGCCAGATCCTGGAAGAGCCGATCAATATGCTCTGGCGGGTGGCAACCACCATCGCGGCTGGTGAACGCAACTATGATAAAAAAGCGGACATCGAGGGTTTGAGTTTGCAGTTTTACGACCTGCTGGCCAATTTTGATTTTCTGCCGAATTCACCGACCCTGATGAACGCCGGCCGGGAACTGGGCCAGCTGTCGGCCTGCTTTGTGCTACCGGTCGAGGATACCATGGAATCCATCTTCGAGGCGGTCAAGCAGACGGCGCTTATCCACCAGAGCGGCGGCGGCACCGGTTTTTCCTTTTCCAGGATCCGTCCGAAGAACGATGTGGTCCATTCCACCAAGGGTGTTTCCAGCGGGCCGCTCTCCTTTATGCAGGTATTTGACGTGGCCACCGAGACCATCAAGCAGGGCGGCACCCGGCGCGGCGCCAACATGGGGATTCTGCGAGTCGATCATCCGGACATCATGGATTTCATCAAGATTAAGGCCGACCACTCCATCCTGCAGAATTTTAACCTCTCCGTGGCGGTCACCTACGGGTTCATGGCCGCCTTGGAGACGGACGGCGAGTATGATCTGATCAACCCGCGTAACGGCCAGGTGGTGGCCAGACAGAATGCCGGCAAGCTTTTCCGGCAGATTATCAAGCAGGCCTGGCTTTCCGGCGAACCGGGCATTGTGTTCATCGATCGGATCAACGCCTTCAACCCGACGCCGCAGGCCGGCATGATTGAAAGCACCAATCCCTGCGGCGAACAGCCGCTGCTGCCCTATGAATCCTGCAACCTCGGCTCCATCAACCTGGCCAACATGGTGGCGGATGGCCGCATCGATTACGAAAAACTTGGCCGTACCGTGGCGCAGGCAGTGCATTTTCTCGACAACGTGGTGGATATCAACCGTTATCCCCTGCCAAAGATCGAGGAGGTCACCAAGCAGAACCGCAAGATCGGCCTGGGCGTCATGGGATTTGCCGACATGCTCATCCAGCTTGGCCTTCCCTATTCCTCGGGCGAGGCCGTCCAGGTCGCCGAGGAAGCCATGCGTTTCATCGACGAAAAGGCCTATGCGGAATCCTGCCGGCTTGGCGAAGCGCGCGGCGTCTTTCCCAATTTTGCCGAATCGGTTTATGGTCAGCAGGACATCAATCAGCCGGTGCGGAACGCCACCCGCACCACCATTGCGCCGACCGGCACCATCAGCATCCTGGCCGGCTGTTCCAGCGGCGTCGAGCCGCTTTTTGCCGTTGCCTTTGTCAGAAGGGTGATGGACAACGACGAGCTGTTTGAAGTTAATCCGCTTTTTGAAAAACTTGCCAGGGACAAAGGTTTTTTCTCCAAGGAATTAATGAAGACCATTGCCCACCGCGGCAGCCTGCAGGGCCTTGAGGAAATCCCGGCCCAATATCGCCGCATTTTTGAGACCGCCCACGACATCAGCCCTAAGAACCACATTGATATCCAGACCGCTTTTCAGAAACATACCAACAACGCGGTCAGCAAGACTATCAACTTTGCCCATGACGCCACCCGGCAGGATGTTGAAGAGGCGTTCCTGCTTGCCTACCGGTCAGGATGCAAGGGGTTAACCATCTACCGGGATGGCTGCCGGGAAGGCCAGGTCCTCAACATCGGCAAGACCGACAAGAAAAAGGGTGAGCAGCAGCCGTCGGTTGCTGCCGGGCCGCCGGCCATGGTTAAGCGTAACCGGCCGACGATGCTGCACGGCCGCACTTATCAGATGACCACCGGCTGCGGGCCGATGTATGTCACGATCAACGAAGATGAAAACCGGCAGCCTTTTGAGCTGTTCAACACGGTGGGTAAGGCCGGCGGCTGCGCGGCCAGCCAGTGCGAGGCCATCGGCCGCCTGGTGTCGCTGGCCTGGCGAAGCGGCATGAAGCCGGAGCCGATTGTCAAGGAATTGATCGGCATCAGCTGCCACAAGCCGGCCGGTTTTGGTGACAATCGGGTGACCTCCTGTGCCGACGCCATTGCCCGCGCCCTTCGTCAGTTGCTGGAGACGAACAACGGCTGCCGGGATAAAACCCTCACCGAAAGCATGAACGGCGGCGCCTGTCCTGAGTGTGGCGGCGTGGTGGAACATGAAGGCGGCTGTCAGGTCTGCCATGCCTGCGGCTATTCGGAATGCGCCTGATTTTCTAGAGTGAGGAGTGAGGAGTGAGGAGTGAAGAGTAAGGAGTGAAAAACTCCTTGCAAACATTGATGAAATCGTAAAGAGTGCGGCGGTGCCGGCCAGGGATTGTGAGGCGTAAAATTCGGGAGGACTTTTACAACGTGATCAACAGGGCGGGGCAGCGGGGAAATGAACGATCCGGCTGATGCAACAGGTACGGGATATCGCTTCAGGAGTCCGGGCGGGTATGAATAAAAAAAAACCGGTCCGGGAGCGGTACACGGGCGAGATCGATTATCTCTACGATGCGTTGTTTCCCGAAACGAACATCGAAGTGACCAAGATCGATAATTTCTATGACGAGCTGTTTCCCGAGTCGAGCGCCTCAAGTGCGGTCGGCTGGGTGCCTGCCACCCTGGAATTTGTCGACGGCAACCGGCAGAAGGTTGCCGGAGTGCGGCTGTTTCAGCCGGCCGCGGATTATTTTACGTTGCGTTCCGAGGTCGGCGCCGAGGAAAAGCCCTTGCCCCTCATCCGGCTCTGTTGCCTTCGGATGGCCGCCATGCCCGACGACTTTCCGGATGTCGAGCCTGTAAGCAGCCAGATCGAGGTCATCGAGACCGTGGACGGCAGGAGCCACCAGGCCTACGTGCCAGCCGATCAAAATCTGGAAACCGGTTTTTTCGGTTGCTCCGTCCAGGAGGCCGCTCCAGACCGATACCTTTTCTTCCCACACTGCAACATCAAGCTGCGTTATCTGCGGCGTTATATCGGCGAAATTCTTGTTGAAAAGGGGATGATCGACAACCTGATATTCCACCGCGCCCTCGATGAGTTCCAGCAGTTGAAAAAACAGAAACTTGGCCAGATCATCGCCAAACAGGCCAATATTCTCAACTCCGTGGTTGAGCGTGAAATCCAGAAAATCTATCGGCAGAACATTACCCGCTTCAAAGTGGGGGAGATTCTGGTGGCCACCGGTCTGGTCAGCGAGGAGCAGGTGAAAGCGGCCATGGCAGTTCAGGAAAAAATCAAAAAACAGCGGATCGGCACGTTTCTCATTGAAAAGGGGATGTTGCGGGAAGAGGATTTTTTTGTCGCCTTGGCGGAGAAGTTCAGGACATCGCTGGTGGACCTCCGGCAGGTCGGCATCTCCAGAAAGGCGTTCAACTGTGTGCCGCGGGAGGTGGCTCTGGAGTTGCAGATTCTGCCGCTTAATTTTAAAAATTCAGGCCTGGTCGTCGCTACCATGGATCCAGATGTGCCTTCCGTCCGCGAGGTCATTGCCAGACATGCCGGCCAGCAGAACATTCAGTTCGTTCTGGCCCTGCCGGCTCATCTTAAAGCGGCCATGAAAAAACTCTACATGCAGCCGGCCTAGCCCTTAGTGCTGATTGATCGACAGGAAAACGCAACCTGCCATGTTTTCCTTGCGTTGCCACGGGCCAGCCGCCGGGACCGTGACAGCGCAAGGACACCAATCACATGCCACGCAAGCCGCGTTCGCGGCCATGGCGGTCAACAGACGCCATCTTTTTCCGACAGTGCGTTGGCGTGGATTGTCAGCCCTCGACGGAGATAGGTCGGGATTTCCAGGCATTCCTCTAGGGCTATTGCCTGCACAATGTTGGCCTGTTTGTGCCTGGCGCGTCTCGAACGCCGGCTATTGCCCGCCCCGCCTCCTGGGAGCTGAGACACCCCGGACAGGCTGATATTACTGGAGGAAGCCTGGAGACAGATCCTGACGTTGTCGATGACCGAGCTTAATTTTTTCAGCATGGTATTTTCTCCTTGTGGGTTAAGGACAGGGTTGTCTGGCCTTTTGTGTAACCGTACCAGACAACCTGGGACAAATGATGTCCTACCTAATTTATTTTCGTGAAAAAAATGGCCAAGGACAAAACGCAATTGCTCCGGCTGATTTTTATCGACCGGAAGATTCGGGAGGGCATGCAGAGTGGGGTGTTGGCCAACTGCCGCAGCATGGCAGCGGAATACGAGGTAAGCACCAAGAGCATTCTGCGGGATATCGACTATCTGAAGAATCAGCAGAATGTGCCCGTCGAATATGATCCTGGCCGGCGGGGCTATTATTACGCGGAAGAAAACTATGTGATGCCGGCCATTCATATCAATGAAAGCGATCTGTTCGCCATCTGCATTGCCGAAAAGGCCCTGCGGCAGCATGAAGATACGCCGATCTACGGCAAACTCGTGTCGGTTTTTAAGAAAATAGAACAGTCGCTGCCGGACCGGATCATGATGGAGCCGTCCTGGATCAGCCAGCGACTCTCGATCATTCAGGAGCGTCGCACCAGCATTGATCCTCACATATGGGAAACCGTTTCTCTGGGACTGCGGGAAAACAGATTCGTGGAAATATCCTACCGGAAACCCGGATATCAGGCCTCCGGAGCGCGACAGGTTGCCCCGTACCATGTGGTCAGCTTTCAGGGGGAATGGTATATGGTCGGTCTTTGCCGGCGGCGGCAAGAGGTGTTGACCTTTGCCATTTCCCGGATAAAGGCGGCCAAACTTCTCCACGAGAGGTTTTCCCTGCCGGCGGATTTTGATGCTACGCAGTTTTCGGAACGTCGTTTCGGTATTTTTAAGGGCGAGGAATCGGCCACAGTCCGCATTCGCTTCACCCGACAGGTTGCCCCGTATGTGCGGGAAAGGGAATGGCATCCGGACCAGGAAATCATTGAGCATCAGGACGGCAGCCTGGTTCTGGCCTTTCCGGCTGATCATTTTTTTGAGGTCAGGCAGTGGATTCTGGCCTGGGGTTGCGGTGCGCAGGTGCTTGAACCTGATTTTCTCGTGACTAGCATCAGGGAAGAACTGGCGAGCATGATCCGGACATATTCCGGGGCGGCTGAGGAGGCTGAATCCGCGGAAGGATAGAAGGAGTTTTCTGGGAACGGCGGGGAAATAAAAAAAGCCCCGCGGATGGCGGGGCTTTTTTGTCGGTCTAGCTGAAGATCCTACACCTGCATGACATTCGCGGCTGCCGGGCCCTTGGCGCCATCGACAATTTCGAACTCTACACGTGCACCTTCTTCCAGGGATTTGAAGCCATCGGACTTGATCGCGGAGAAATGAACAAACACGTCTGCGCCATTGTCCTGCTCAATAAAACCAAACCCCTTGGATGCATTAAACCATTTTACTGTTCCTTGTTTCACTTTACTGCTCCTTATAACTGTACTGGGTCCCTTTTGGACCACTTTATAATGAGACCCCAAGATCCTTAATGGATCAGGCGGGCCTGGTAGTCTGTTTGTCAAAACCTTCAACAAAAAAACCGCACGACCTCTGAGCGAGGATTTGTGCGGTTCACTTTTCTGTAACTTTTGGGCTACAAACAGGTACTACACAACAACGATCCTGTTTGTATAGCACAACCCCCTGGAGAAAGCAAACTTTATTTCTATTGTGTAGGAATGAATCCATCAGGGCCGCAGGGGGGAAAGGTCAGGAACGACTTGTGCGGGGTTTATTTTTTATTGACGGTTTTTTTAGTTTTTCGTTATTTTCGTTAAAACAAACGGGGGCAGCCTGACGAAATATGAGGGCTTCCTGGAAACCATGTGCGATCCTGCGAAACCAAGGCATCATAAGTATGGGGAGAACCATGACATGATAAATTCAGTCTGGAGTATATGCGGCATGTGCACGGCCCGTTGTCCCATCCGGGTCGAGGTGGAAAACGGCACTATCTCCTGGCTTGAAGGCAACCCCCATCTCCTAGACGGCGCCCTCTGTGCCAAGGGCTCGGCAGGCCTCGCCCTGCTTGCCGATGATGAGCGGCCCCAGCAGCCGCTCATTCGACGTGGCGGCCGGGGGGCAGGGCGCTGGGAGGGCGTGAGCTGGGACGCGGCCCTTGATTTCGTGGCGGAAAAATTAAAAAAAATCATTGCCCAGGATGGGGCGCGCAGTGTGATCATGAGCTGCCGGGGCGGCCCCTTTGTCGATCCGGCCAAGGCTTTTATCAAGGCGCTCGGCTCGCCGAATTTTACCAACCACGATAGCGCCTGCGGGCGGAATGTCCATCATGCCAGCCTTTCGGTCTATGGCCTCGGCCGATCTGATTTCGCCTACGATATCAAAAACGCCAGACACCTGGTCCTCTTTGGCCGCAACCTGCTCGAATCCCTGAAGGTCGGTGAGGCGAATCAGGTGCTTGACATGCTTGACGCCGGCGGCCGGCTGACCTATGTCGATGTCCGCCAGACCGTCACCGGCCTCAAGGCCACCCGTTTCTTTCTGTTACGGCCAGGCACGGACTATGCCCTGACTCTGGGCATGATCCACGGCATAATTAAGGCGGGCGCCTATGACAAGGATTTTGTTGATTGCTACACTGCCGGGTTTGACGAGCTTGCCGCCTTTGTCGAACCCTACACCGTTGACTGGGCGGCCCAGGAATGCGGAATCAAGACAAAGGCCCTCATGGGCTTTATCGACGAACTGGGTCAGGACCGGCCCAGGGTCATTTTCCATCCCGGCTGGATGCTTGCTCGCTACCGTGATTCCTTCTATGCCAGCCGCAACATCCATCTCCTAAACGTCCTCATGGGCAATGTCGAGATAAAAGGTGGTCAAATTCTGGCCAAGGGCGTCAAGGATTGCGCTAGAAAAGGAATCCGCAACCTGGTGGACGGCCCCCCGGCTCCAGAGGAAAGAAGGGCCGATGGGGTCGGCTGGAAACACACCCACTTCGATAAGGGGCCCGGTCTTTTTCAGCTGTACTACGAAGCGATGCAGACCGCCGAACCTTACCCGTTGAAAAGCCTTTTCTGTTACCGACACGATCCATTCACCTGTTTTCCCGATCCGGCTGCCCAGAAACGGGCCCTTGATCACCTCGAACTCATTGTCTCGATCGATACCCACTACAGCGAGTTCGGCTGGTACAGCGACGTGATTCTGCCCGAATCCGTCTATCTTGAGCGCGACTGCGGCGTCTCGGTCCAGAAAGGGCCGAACCCGCGTCTCATCTACCGGAAGCAGGCCGTTTCCCCACGTTTCGATACCAAGCCAGGCTGGTGGATTTTTAAGCAGCTTGCCGAGCGACTGGGTGTCGGCCACTATTTTCCCTACAACACCATTGACGAACTCTGGGCCTGGCAGTTGGAACCGACCGGGATAACCATTGCCGATTTTGACCAGAAAGGCTTTGTGGACCTGACGGATAAACCTGTGCTTTTTGATCGGGAAAAGCTTTCCGGCAGCTTTGCAACGCCATCCGGCAAGATCGAAATGGTGAGCGAAAAGCTGAACAAGGAGGCTATCCCCTCGCTCAAGCCGTATGCAAGCCCGATCAAGCCGCCCGTAGGCATGTACCGGCTGGTCTTTGGCCGTTCCGCGGTCCATGCCCACGGCCACACGATTAACAATCCGCTGCTCCATGAGCTGTTGCCCGCCAACACCCTGTGGATAAACAAACGGGAGGCAGGCAAACTTGGCATTGCCGACGGCGACTGGGTGGATGTGATAGCGAACGGCGCGAGCGGCTTGATCCAGGCCAAGGTCACCGAATTCATCCATCCCGAGGCGGTATACTGCATCCACGGATTCGGCAGACAGGTGCCGCTACAGAGCCGGGCCTATCACGCCGGCATGAGCGATCAGAAACTCCAGGTCGGTTTGCTCACCGACCTGGATCCGGTGGGCGGGGGGCTGTGCCTGTGCGAGGGTTTTGTCGAGGTGCGGCGGAGCAGCAAGAATGTCAAAAGGAGCGTGGAACTGTGAATACCTATCTTATCTATCTCAATTCCAAACGCTGTATCGGCTGCCACGGCTGTGAGGTACATTGCAAGACCAACAAAGGCCTGCCGGTCGGGCCAATCCTCTGCGAAATCAGCCATGAACCGCTCCGCTCGGTCAAGGGCATTCCCAAAACCGTTTTCCAGTTCCGTTCCTGCTATCATTGCGAGGATCCGCAGTGTGTGCCGGTTTGCCCGACCGATGCCATGCGGAAACGCCCGGATGGCATTGTTTATGTCGATCAGGAGAAATGCATCGGCTGCATGGCCTGTCAGAACGCCTGCCCCTGGGGTATCCCTCAGTTCAATCCCGTCTCGGGCCGGGCGATCAAATGCGACTACTGCCTGGATCGGGTGGACCGGGGCCTCAAGCCTGCCTGTGTCTCCAAGTGCACGACCCATGCACTCAAATTCGTTCGGTTGGTTGAGGTGTAACACAGACATAACTACTCAGGTGGATAGTCTGTAGGTGTTTAGTCTATTAGTAACTGAAAAATGCTAGTGATTGTACGCGTTGCACCCGTACTTCCAATCGTTTGTTGCTAACAGGCTACAGCCCAACAGGCTAACCAACCTGAGTAGTAATGAAAAATCAATCAGCGGACGATCAATAGACGCCCAGCAGGTTTAATGCGAGCACCAGCAGGCCGGCCACGGCAATCCTTTTCACGGTGAGCGGGCTTACCCGTTTGGCGATCTGCGGGGCGATGAAACCGCCCAGGATGGCAGCCGGAAACATGATCAGAAAGAAGACCAGGTCAAAGTTGCCGAACTGAAAATGCCGGGCCGTGCCCATCATCGTGTTAAAAAAGATGGCCAGCAGTGAACTGCCCACGACAACATACATCGGCAGGCCAAGCCCTACGGTCATCAGCGGCACCATGAACGGGCCGCCACCAAAGCCAAACATGGATGAGACGACAGCAATCAAGAAGCCGCCAATGCATCCAAGAATTACGTTTACCTTAAATTCCTGTCCCCAGAATTCTACTATCATGGTCGTACCCTCCTCAGTTGCCCTTTTGTCTGGCGGCTGCTTCCGCCTTCTGCTTGAATTCCTTTAAAATCGCCTGCTCTTTTTTGTTTTTGTCGATGTAGCCCGGTGTGGTCTGCCAGAACATGAGTCCGGCGAGCACGATGAGAATCCAGCCAAAGACGAACTTGAACTGATCAAGGGTGATGAGTTCGGTAAGTTTTGGTCCGATAAATCCTCCGATCACCATGGAGAGCCCGATGGTGACACCCAGCTTCCAGTTGATGAATTTGATCTTGGAATAGTTGTAGATGCCACTGCCCTGTGAAAACAGAACCGTGGGCATGACCGTGCCGGCCACGACCGTATGCGGCAGCGGCCAGATGGAGACAAAAAGCGGGTTCATGATAAAGCCGCCGCCCGCGCCCATGAGCACGCCGAAGATGGCGATGGCCAGCGTCAGGAGAAAGGGGCCGAAGATATTGATGCTGGTGCCGGCGTTTTCAAGAAAGATGAGCGGGAAGCTGATATGGTTTTCAAAGGTGACCGGCTGACTCTTGGCGGATTTGTCAACCGAGGCGACCACGGTGTATATGCCTGGGGCCAGACCTTCGCGAATCTTGATTTCGGCCCGGTAAGAGCCGTCCGGGTTGATCTGTACATCCGTGCCCATCACCTTTTCCGGCTTTACAAATCGGGCCTTAACAAGCTGCATGGAGCGCTTCTTGTTTTCCTTGTCGTCCAT
>MGTE01000085.1:0-4578 GCA_001799275.1 Deltaproteobacteria bacterium RIFOXYD12_FULL_57_12 | reverse complement strand
CCCGCGAGCCGATAACGCTGCCCATGAGAGTTGCCTGATAGCGGTCGATTTTGATCTTGGCGGGCGCCGAATAGGCAGCATCGGCCCCGACGTCTTTCAGTAACTGGGAAAAACTCCACTTCTTGCCCTCTGTTTTTGCCTTGTCAAGTTTTTCCTTCTGGTCTTGAGGCACGAATATTTTGTAATAAGCCGGCATGTCCTCGGTCATATAAAGAACGTAAGGCCTTTTGCCGGTTTCCTTGTCCGGCTCAGCGTCAAAACGGGAGGCCCGCACCTTTTTCTCGCCCCAGACCTCGATGAACACCGGCTTGCCAGCCGGCGCGGTCCCGGTCAGCACAATGGTCCCACCATTTTCAATCGACGTTTTGTCAATCTGGATCGAGGGCGGAGTTACAGACTCCGCCGGTTTTGCCTCCATTGCCGCCGCCGCACCGTCAGGTTTGGCCTCCTCAGCCCTGGCATCGGTCGCGGAAAAGAGTCCGACCGATAGCCAGACAGCACATGCTACTACCATCAACCCCCACAGTCGTTTCATGGTTACCTCCTTGTTTTTCCGCTTATCGAATTTGACACAACTGTTAATTAGCCGCGTAATCCGCCAGTTGCGTCGCAAAACGCAACAAAAGCGAGAATTGCTGCCATGATGTTAAGGCCCCAGACAACTCTGGTAACGGCGCAAAGATAACATGTGATCTTGCCCGCGGATTTTTTGTGAGACCGTCACCTTGGGCGTCGAACCAGAAGCCGGTTCTCTATTACGTAACGTAAAGAATACGATGGGTTTACTCATCGGGCATCCCCATGGCTTTTCGAGTTTTTGAGAGTGAATGAGGAACTAAGCAGGACTGCTTTAGTCTTTTACCCGCAATTGTTATCAAGATTCCCCTCTGGCTGTCAAGTGATTTGATGGCCAGGATTTTGCCGGGGAAGCGGTCAGGATTAAGCTGGTATTTGACTGCAGAAAGTCATTTGGCGGGGATATCTACTGGCCGTGAACCGGCGCGGCGTACCTTCCTCGCGGAGAGGTCCATCTGCCGCTTACCAGAGAAGAGTTAACCCATAGTCGGAGAAGACGCGGTCCGCCGATACCATAATCAGCTTTCCCGTAATCGCCTGGGCAATCAGGAGTCGATCAAAGGGGTCTTGATGGTGAAACGGCAACTTCTCGACTTTTGCCGCATGACGCAGCTCGATGTTCAACAGAGTAAAACCGTTGGCCGCCAATTGCTCCGCCACGAAACGCTCGACGGGCTTGGCAAGCCGCAGCTTGCCGAGGCTTGATTTTATAGCCATTTCCCAACAACTGGCCAGGCTCAGGTAACACTCATTGTTCGCATCGGCAATTGCTTGACGGGCCACGGCCGTGAGATTTGGATCGTCATTAACCCACCACAGGAACACATGCGTATCAAGGAGCAGTCGGGACATCAGACGTATTCCTTGAAATCAGGCGGCAGATCATCAAAGTCCGGGGCAATGGACAGTATCTGACCTTTGGCTGAACCAGGCCGCCGCGCCTTTTTCGACTCGGCTATCGGCGTCAGCCTGAGGAGAGGCTTATTGTCTCGGGCGATCACTACCTCTTCTCCCAGCAGGGCGAGTTTTACAAGTTCGGAAAAACGGGATTTTGCCTCGGCAATATTGAATTGTTTCATTTCGCACCTCCATGGTAGTCATATTATATGACCATCATTGGGAAGTCAAGGTCTGCATGCCGGGGGCAGGCATAGCGGGGGCATGGTGGCGGCATGCGTTGTTGAATTTGTCAACTTACCGTCCTTTACACCGGACAATTTTGCTGATTGCCGAAGTGGAAACGCCCAACTCTCGTGCCACCATGGCCATCGGGACTCCATGGACATCGACCAGCTTCCGCGCAAGGCGAGACCTGGCCAGCGAAATCGGTCGCCGACGGCTGCCGGATTGCAACTCTTTTGGGTTGATAGCTTCTTCTTCGCAGACCCTTGTGATTATCTCACGGACTTTCCGCCTGCGGTCGCTGGCGGAGAAATGATGCCTCTGTCGCTCTTCCGCCTCGTCGAGAATGCGCCGCACAAAATCGCCGCTCCCCAGAATTCGTTCATCGGCTAACTCCCGGTCGCCATGCCTGCGCAATGAAACGACCTGCGACCAACCGCCGAGAGAACGGACAAGACCGCCCCCCACCAGCTCGGGACGCCTGCCTGCCGCGACGCCGGCTTCCACAAACTCGCGGTAGTTTTTTATAGCCGTTTTTGGCAAGTTGCCGAAACAGTTCAGGACATACTCTCGATCCTGCCAGTCATTTTTGATCTTGCCGGTCACCACCCCGTGCCCACACCAGGAATATCTTTCCAGCGCCAGCTGATTTTCCGCGAGTTTGGCGCGCAACGGATTCAAGTGGATGTAGCGGACCAACTCCTGGAAATAAACATCCTCGTCGCACACAATGGATTTGTACCTGTTCTGAAAAAGATGCCCATGCCGGTTGTGACGGCGATTGTATGTGATCGAATAGCCGGTCAGAAAACGCCGCATGAATTTTGACAAGCCGTCGGTGCCGCTTCGTAAAAGTATGTGTGCGTGGTTGGTTAAAAGCGCCCAGGCATAAATTGCCGTGCCGGTTTCCAAGGCCAGCGGCCCCATTCGGGCCACAAAACTGTCCCGATCCTTTCGATCGTCCACGATCTGGCGTTGTTCTATTCCCCGGATGATTACATGATGTAATGTGCCAACCACATCCAATCTTGCTTGTCGAGGCATGACTTCCTCCATCTATTTTTGATGGCAGACAGCATACCATAATAATTCATCGAATTCAACAACGTCCCCAAGGTCCACCCAAGGTCCACCATCGAATTCAACAACGTCCCCAAGGTCCACCAAGGTCCACAAGGTCCACGGGTCGGTTGGCGCTTACCAATTAACCATAACGAGGCCACCATGCCTCATTCAACAAATGTGCGAAAAATATTTTACGTTATCGTTCGACCGGGACGGCCTCCGCCAGGCAGGTTGGGAGTTCTCCAGGAAAATCAATGAGCCGGACGGCCTTCCGGGCGCCTGACTGGCATGAAAGCAGCTACTATCCAAGTCGCGGGCCTGTTCGTCTCCCCTGCGGAGATCGTTTCGGTCAACATCAGGATGATGTGCATTCGATAGGGATGCCGCCCTATTTTTGCAGAGCTTCCCTGGCAGAGATTGATACATACTCCATGACATAACCTTTCCCACCACATGGATAGCAATCAGTCCATTCCATCCCCCGGTTAATCATACCTTTGCCGTTACAGTCATTGCATGGCAACTCTTTGAGTACTTGTGTCGTATAGGAGGGGTGCAGGCGTTCGAACTCGGCCAGCAATTGTGTCTGGAGCGCTACGGAAAGAAGGTGCCGGAGGATGTAAAAACGCAGATCAGGGTTCTCGAACTCACGGAACAACTCTTCAAGAAGCACCGGAGCCACTGCCTTGATACGGCTAAACGCCCCTTTGACAATATTTCCATCCTGATGATGCCTGGCGATTACAAGCAGATATTCCAGAGAAGTCAACTGGTCGACTGCGCATCGTCGAGCAGTGTAAGAGACGGCCTTCTGGGCAATTTCCGCAAGCACACTCTGGTCGAATATCTTCTGCGTTGAAGTCTCGGCAACTTCGGAACTATCACTTTCCATTGACAGTTTCTTGAGCAGATCCTGGTCATGAATTCCCTGCACAGCCTTTTTGCGAATCCAGTGTTTCTCCTCTTCATTCCTGGCAACCTGAGAGAGGAGTTCCGGGGAGGAGAGACGTTCGACCGCAGCCAACCGCACTTTCTCGGCAGAGTCATTGGACGCGACCTTGGCCAGCACTGACTCATCGGTTATCTTGCCAAGAGCCTCAATCCGTACCTCCGGTGAAGAGTGTTGCCACTGCGGGCGAAAGAAGTTACGTATCCAATCCATGATGATCGCCTACAGTTTTTTTGACTATTGTGTTTTGATAAAACTGGCTATAATCGCGTCAGGTTTGTTATCTCTGGCGTTCTTCCCAGGCTACAGTGTCATAGCTTCTGGGACCCCATGAGTCCGAAATTTCCCTTGCCAACCGCTCGCGCGACATTTTTTCATCTTGAGCTCTTTTGCGAACTTCATTGTCAATTGCATCAATGACGGCCCTGTTCGCTTTATCAATCTTTTTCAGCAGCAATCTGAGCATGTCGTCATTTCCGATTTTAATCCAAAGAGGAGCTAGTCTGACAAAGAACTCCTGGCATGCCTCGTTGTCGAGTTTTTCGACAGCACGTTCTCTGATAATATTATTTGGGTCGTTCTCTGCAAGGTGACAAAGTAGAGAACGCGATCGTTGTTCATCCAGGCATTGGATTGCAAGACATTTCAGTGTATGTAAATCACTCTTGACACACCTCTCAATAGATTTCTGGTTATTATTTCCGCTATAAATTTTAATTAATTGATGACAAGCAGTGTATCTTAGGTCACGACTAAAAAAACCTGCCTCCTTGTCCTTGTAAAACCTCAACTTTCTGACTTGCGAAAAACTTAACATAAAGCATTGTAATTGTGTATTTTTAACGTGAAAAGCCCTTCGTTCCTTG
>MGTE01000084.1:28883-40386 GCA_001799275.1 Deltaproteobacteria bacterium RIFOXYD12_FULL_57_12 | reverse complement strand
CTTTCTTCACGGAATCAATCGCTTTGCCCATGCCGTCTTTGGTGTAGGCGGTCATGCCGTAGATCAAACTGGACTTGGTGGCCTCAGGCCCGAAGGTCCGCAGGCCGGCTTCCAGCTTGATGTCCGGAATGGTCTGGTTGAGAAGCTTGGCGATATCCCTGGCGACCGTGAATTTGTCCGGTGCCGTATCAAACGGTATGTACGCCGCGGACATGGATGAGGATGCGTCCAGGATCATCAGGAAGTTGTCAACCTTCTGGACGTAGGCGCCGCTTTTCACCTTCTGGTTGAGATCCATGGCAGAACCGGGATTTGCCACATCCATCACCTTCGAAGCACAGGCTGTCAGAAAGATGGCAAGTACTAAGGCCGCTGACATTTTCAAATAATTGCCGATACGCATAATCTCCTCCTTTTTTAATGGTTGGTTGGTAATTTAGTAAAAGAAAAGCTGAACCGTCTAGATGATGATACGCTACTGAAGATAGCAGCCACTATATCACGGTATGAATAGAAATTCATAGGATTTTTTACAGTGAATCAGCTGATAAGTTTTTTTTCGTGCAGGGCCGCGGCCGCACCATGCAGTGCCGCGACAGCCAGCGGATTGGCGGCAGGGGTAAGGCCGGGAGTACCCAGGATGTGGTTGACAATCTCCGCCGGCGTGATCTCCTCGCTGGGTCCGGCCGGCACATAACCGCCCGGCTCGCCGTCCACATGGCGCAGGATTCCGGCCTCCAGCAGGTCGTCTAAAACGTGGCCGACCAGATAGGCCGGCTGGTTGAGGCATCGTGCCAGGCCGAGGCGGTCGGTGGTTTTCCTTTCGTGAAAGCGGCTGACCACGGCTAAGACCACATCAAAGGCAAGCGCCAGGCGGCGGGCTGGGGTTAAAACGAGTTTTTTCCAAACATAATGGCGGCGGACCTGCACGGCAAAGGTGGCCTCGGCCCCGGCCAGAAAGACCAGCCAGCCGATATAGATCCACATCAGAAAGAGGGGCAGGGTGGCAAAGGAACCGTAGATCGCGTTATAGCGGGCCACGCCGATCTGCATCCGGATATAGACGGCCTGGACCACGATCCAGCTGATGCCGCCCAGGATGCCGCCGATGCAGGCCGGCAGCAGTTTTACGGAAGTGTTGGGTAAAAAGGCGTAGAGCAGGGCAAAGGTAGCGACCACGGCGACCAACGGCAGCAGCTTCAGGAACAGGAAGGGCAGCCAGGCCAGCGGGAAAAAAAACTGGATTTTTTCGAGTATCGCCGGGCTTGCCAGCACGGTCTCCGTGGTGAGAGCAAGGAGGACGGTCACCGGCAGCAGGATCATCAGGGCCAGATAATCCATGACCCGTCTGGCAAAGGGCCGGTTGGCCTCGGTCTGCCAGATGCTGTTGATCGATTGCTCGATGCTGCTCAGAAAAGAGATGACGGCGGCCAGCAGGCCGACGATACCGAAGACGCCCAAGGTGGCGAAATTGGTGCGGTCGACGTAGTTAAAAATCATATCGACGGCCCGGTGCAGATGGTCGGCGAGGCTGTCCTTTGCCTGATCGGCCGGTTCGGACTGTTCCGCGGCCGGTGCGGCCTCGGCGGCATCCGGGCCAACGGAGGATTCAAAGCGTTCAATGAACCGGTAGGCGGCCTGCCGCATCTGGTCGCCGGCGCCCAGCCCTTTTGAGACCGCGGTCCCCAGGGCCAGGGTGGGAACTAAAGAAAGCACTACGGTGAAGGTCAGGGCGCTGGCTCGGAGGCCGATGCGGGCTTGCTGGCTTTCCCGGATGATGATCATCTGGACCTGCAGAAACCAGCGCAGAAGGCCGGGATGGCGCTGGCCGGGCGGGTCCGGGGTCCAGATCCAGGCGACGAGTTGCAACCAGAGGTTCTGCAGTCGTTCCGCCAGGCTGACGGCCGGCAACGTCGTGGGCGCGCAGGTGTCGGCCGGGTCATTGTTTCCGGCGATCTGTTTCTTACTGTCGGTTTTTTTCGTGGACATTTTTTTGTTCCGGTGCAACAACTCGATCCGGCCGCTGCCGAGAGAAAGATGAGGTTAGCGGCCGAACAGTTTTTTCAGAAGATCGGTGGTTCTGGCCACCGGATTCGTGCGGATCTGTTTTTCCTGCTCGGCCAGCAGGGTGAAAAGGCCGGCCAGGGCCTTGTCCGTGACATAATGGTCAAGGTCGAGATTGGAGCCGGCAACAAGCGGCTGGACTCCGGGTGAACGCACGAGATTGTCATAGGAACGGGTGACCCCGACCTGCTGGGAGGTATTGTGAACGACGGGTTTGAATTTTTCATAGAGCGCCGGCCGGGTTTTTTGCTGGAAGTAATCGGTAAGCGCCCGGTCGCCGCCCTTCCACAGGCGTTGCGCGTCATCAAGGGTCAACTCCTTGATGGCCTGGCCGAGGATGGGCATTGCCTCCTTTGAGGCCTTTTCCGCCGCCTCGTTCATGGTCTGTTCAAAGGTGTCGACCTGCTGGCCGAGGCCGATCCGGCGCAACATGTTGCCGGCGCCTTGTATCTTGTCGGGCAGGGGGATGTGGATGGCCGGATTCTTGAGAAAACCGCCCGGCGCTGAGGCCAGGTCCACGGCGCGCTCGGCGCCGAGGCGGAGGGTTTCAATGAGGCCGCTGCTGATCTCCTCGTTTGACAAGCTGTTGCTACCGGTGGAGGCGCCGGTCCGGGTGAGGCCCTTGGTGGAATCAGTCGCCTTGTTGAGGAGATCCTGGAACCCGGCCCGGCTGAGGGACGGCAGGGTGAGGAGAAGAACGAGAAAAAAGACGATGTTCCGCATGGGGCACCTCCTGCATAGGGATGAATCATACTTCCGGCCGCCGGTCTAATCGGTGCAGGCGGCCGTGTCATTCGTTTCTTTCAATCTGAACATACCAGCATTCCGGCGTGGCTGCATCGGCAAAAACAGCCGGGTTATCTCCTAGTGACCTGTCACTAGTCATCGTTTTTGTCATGGTCCGTATTCCTGGCGGTCATTTGGCTGATATGTAACAGGATCTCCGCGAAGCGGAAAGGTTTGCGGAGAAAACGGTCGTCTTTTTCAAGATCAATGTCAGCCAGGGCGCTTTCCTGGTCATAGCCGCTGTTGACCAGGATCCGGATGCCCGGCCGCAGTTGTTTTAGTTTTGCATACACCTCACTGCCGCTCATGGTCGGCATCTGCACGTCGAGGATCACCAGATCGCAAGGGGCGCCGCCCCTGATGAACTCCAGGGCCGCCGGGCCGTTGTCGCAGGTGGTCACCGTGAATTTATGCGCAACGAGCATGGTCTGCAGAAGATCCAGAATTTCGCGGCTGTCGTCCACCACCAGAATGTCAAGGACGCCTGGTTTAACCCGGCGGGCCGGCTGCGGTCGGGCTACTTCTTTGGCCCGCGGCAGAAGAATTTGAAAGGTGGCACCCATTCCCGCAACCGCGGGATCGAGTAGAATGCAGCCGCCGTGGTTGTTGGCAATGCCGCTGGCGGCGGCAAGTCCCAGACCGCGGCCGATGAACTTGGTACTGAAAAACGGTTCGAAGATTTTCTGTCTGAGGTCATCGGGTACTCCGGTTCCCGTATCACTCACTGTTATCCGCACATATTCGCCGGCCGGGCAGCGGCGGCCCATTGTGGTTTCGAATGCCAGGTCGTGGACCACGTTCATGCTCCGGACGGTCAGGACGCCGGGCTCTTTGATCATGGACTCGAAGGCATTGTTGAAGATGTTGACCAGCATCTGGCGGATCTGGCTGGCATCGGCCTGCACCGGCCCGAGATCCGCTGCCAGGTTCGATATGACCTTGTTTCCCGAAGCCTTGCCCTTATAGGCCAGCGCCATGGTTTCCGCTATTATTTCGTTAAGGTGCAGGAATTCCGTTCGATACTTGCCGCCCTTGGCATAGGCCAGCAGCTGGCTGGTGAGATGCGCCATGTGCTGGGCCGCGTTGATGATCAACTGGAGGTGCTGGCCGCATTCGCCGTGCGGCTCTGTCTTCATCTGGGCCAGTTCCGCATTGCCGAGCACCGCCGTCAGCGTGTTGTTGAAGTCGTGGGCAATGCCGCCGGCCAGGGTGGTGATGCTGTCGTCCTTCTGCTGTTGGAACAAACGAATTTCCATCTCTCGGCGTTCTTTTTCCAGGCGCAGCCGTTCCGAGATGTCGCGGCCGACCTCGATGATGCCGACGAGATTATCCTCGTCGTCCAGCAATGGCGAGGCAATGAGTTCAACCGGGCAGAGCTTGCCGTTTTTGGCTGGATGGTGGTGGATGGTGGTGACCGGTGTTTTAAGCCTCAACACCTCCTGCATGGGGCAGGGGTGCTCCGTTCCGGTACAGGGAGAACCCTGCTCATGCAGATGCTGGTAACAGAATTCGGGAAGGACGGCCAGTGAGGCATCGCCGTGTACAGCGCGGGATATCCGATTGGCGAGCAGGATCCTATAATCAATGCCGATGACGGTGACCGCGTCGGTCACGCCATCGATTACTGCCTGCAGCATGGCCTGGGATTTTTTCTGCTGCTGCTCCGCCTGCTTGCGTTCCGAGATATCGCGGATTATGTGGACGCTGCCGTTGGACCGGCCATCGACGTCTTTAATTGGCGCGGCGATGAATTGAAAATGGCCGGCCAGCGTTTTTTCTTCCATCTCCATCGAGTGGGCACGGCCGTTGGCCAGCATTGCCGTGTGCGGGCAGTCGGCCGGCGGCTGGTCGCTGCCGTGGATGACCTGGTAGCAATGCCGCCCGATAACCTCGTCCGGATTGACATGCAGGCGGTCGGCCATTGTTCGGTTGAGCCGGGTGATTCTGAATTGATCGTCAATGATCGCCACCATGTCCGGCATGGCGTCAAAGGTCTGTTCCCAGTCCTGTTTGGCCTTCTGGATTGTCGCGAGTAGTTGATGCTTATGCAGGGCCAACTCGATGGTCGTGATCAGTTCCTTATCCCGGAACGGTTTGAGCAGGTAGCCGGCCGGCGCGGTCTTCTTTGCCCGCTCCATGATCTCGGGCGTTGAAAAGGCGGTCAGGAAGACGATCGGCAGGTCGTAGTGCTTCTGCAGTTCCTCGGCCGTGGCAATGCCGCACTCGTCTTCCTGCAGGATGATATCGACCAGCGCCAGGTCCGGCTGATCAGCCGCCGCCATGGCCAGGGCCGCCTTACAGGTGGCGGCGATGCCGCAGATTGCGTAGCCGTAGCTTTCAAGGCACACCTGGATGTCCTTGGCCACGACCCATTCGTCTTCGATGATCAGGACTTTCAGTTTTTCCATGCGGTTTTTCTCCAATTATTTTGAAAAATCGTCTTGGAACGGTTCAGGTGGCGGGCCAGGCCTTCTGGTTGTTAACGCTGAAGGTGATGCGGAACTCGGTGGGGTCGCGTTTCCTGATCTGGATGGCGCCATGCAGTTGGTGTCTGACCAGATTGTCGACCAGGGTCAGGCCCAGGGTGTCGGTGTTCATGATGTCTAAGTCGTCCGGCAGGCCGATGCCGTTGTCCCGGACGCAGAGCTGGAGGTTGTCGTGGTCCGCCTGTTGGTGGTGGGTCAACTCTATTTCAATGGTGCCAGGGCCGCCTTCTGGGAAGGCATGTTTCAAGGCGTTGGAAACCAGTTCGTTGAGAATCAGTCCGCAGGGCGAGGCAATATCCACTTTCAGGGTAATGGGTTCTATGGTGAGCATGCACGTAATTTTTTCGGGCGAGACGTTGTACGTTCTGAAAATATTGTCGACCAGTTCCCGAACGTAGTCGTTGAATTGTATTTTTGCCAGATTCTGGGCGCGGTACAACAGTTCATGGACCAGACCGATCGCCTGGACCCGATCACGGCTTTCTTCAAAGGCTAAGCGGAGAGGTTCTTCACGAAAGGATTGCGACTGGAGGCGGAGCAGACTGGCGACTACCTGCAGGTTGTTCTTGACCCGGTGGTGAATTTCCCTGAGGAGCACTTCTTTTTCCTGGAGCGAGGCCTCAAGGTGTTGTTTTTTTTCCTTCAGCTCTGAGGCGGTCTGTTGCCGTTCGGCGATTTCTGTCTCGAGTTCCGTCTTGCTTTGCTGGAGTTCGGTGAATGAACGGTATAAATTTGTCCGGATTGAGTTGATGGCGATGACCACCTCGTCGAGTTCGTCGTTATGCCGGGATGCGGCGCGCTTGAGGGTAAGCGGTGCGCCGGGGCTTGCGAAGTCGATCTGTTGGACATAGCGGGCCATGGTTGTCAGATGTCGGTTGATCATGAAGTGAAAGGTGATCACCAGGCTAACGGAGATCGAGAGAGCGGTCAGAAACAGGGTCAGGAGGATTTCAAGAAAATGGGTGCGGAGGCTGCTTTTGGCCTCGTCGAAACTTGCCGCGACCTGCAGGGTCCCCAGATTGTAATCCTTGTCGTTGTAACGATAATTAAGAGTATATTCCCGGGTGATTGGATCGGTCGGCCGGGAACTTCTGGCCGCAACCAGCAACCGGTTGTTCCGATCGCGGTATTCCAGGTATTTTATAAAGGGGAAATTAAGTACACCCCGCAGATTCGATTCCAGCAACTCCCGGTCGGCAATCCAGGCGGCTTGTCTCAGACTTGGCAGGATGACAGATTCGATCTGTTTGAATGTCCCGGCGAGATTATCCTTTTCTTTTTGGTAATCCTCCCTGATATGGATGGCCGCGGCCAGCAGGGGCAGGATCAGCCCGAGTAGGATGATCAGCGGAATGAGCCGGTAGCTGATGCCCCGCCGGTGAAAATTTTTCCGTCCATCCTGACTGGTTTGCTGGACGGTGCGGGGCATGATCATTCTCCTTCGCTCAGTCGGCTGCACTTGGGCACGAATGTCAGTTGAAACTGATTCGCTATTCAATAGAATAGCGTATTAGCCTGAAATGTCAATATTTCCTTAGCTATTCTTGTTCTTAAATCTCTGGTAGGCCGGTGCCTTGTTGCCAGTCGACTGTTGACGCTTCACGCATTTTGTTGTAAGCAGTGCGATAACTTCAGGTGCTCGCTGTTGGAGCATAAAAGAGAACCCCGTGCGAATCGGGGGCGGGCCCGCCGCTGTAACCGGGGACGAACGTCGCATCAGGTCACTGTCTTGTTATGAGGACGGGAAGACGCGGCAAGTAGGCTGAGCCGGAAGCCAGAAAACCTGCCTGAAGGATATATGATGGCCAACCTCCGTGGACTGAGGCGCCGGATGATCTTGCGGATAAAAAGGGAAATCCCGGATCGTTATTTCTGATAACGGTCCGGGATTTTTTTTGCCCGGACTCTGACAAAAAAACAAAAGAGGAGGGGCAATGCAGAGAAACGAACAGGTCTTCATGAAGTACACCATTTTTCTGGTAAGCGACTGGGACGGTTTTCAGACCGCCATGCGCAGGGGTTTATCCGCAATCAAGAACAAGGCAAGACAGGGAGGCGAGAAAAAATGAAAGCAAAAATCTATATGTCGGCATGTGTCGCGACCCTGCTGCTGCCCACTTGCCCGCTGGCCGGGGAAGCAGCCGTTGTCAAGGAAGCGGCGCCGGCCATGATGGAAGAGGTAGTGGTGACCGCGACCCGGATGCATGAGATGATCGGTCGGGTGCCGGCCAATGTCTCGGTAATCACGGCCGAGGAGATCGTGACTTCGGGCAGCACCAATATGGTCGATCTGCTCGAAAGCAAGGCCAATATCCATTTCAAGACCTTTAACGGCAATCCTTCCCAGGCCCAGATCGACCTGCGGGGGTTTGGCGAAAACGGCTTTGGCAAGACCCTGGTTCTGCTCGACGGCAGGCGGCTGAACCGCATCGACATGGCAAACATCAACTGGCTGCAGATCCCCCTGCAGATGATCGAAAAAATCGAGGTGGTGCGGGGCACCCAGACCGTGCTCTACGGCGATGCCGCAGTGGCCGGCGTGATCAATATCATCACCAAGAAAGGGGCGGCCGAATCCGGCGCCAACCTCTCGGTCATCGTGGGCGAACACGGCCTGCATGTGGAGCGGGCCGGGATCGCCGGCAGCCGCGACCGGTTGACCTATGCGCTCAACGGCGAATCCCAGCATGATGACGGCTGGCGCAATCGCTCGACCTTTGATTCGACCGGCGGCGGCATTGATCTTGGCTACGACCTGACCGACAGCCTTAGCATATCGGCGGGCAGTTCGTACAATAAAGCCGATTTCGAGATGCCGGGCGGGCTGACGAAAGAGGAGATGGCGGTCAGCCGCACCCAGGTGCAGCCGGCCAGAACCTGGTACCCGCCGTCGTGGTTCGGTTGGCCGGCAAACACCTCTGCCCATACCGCTGACGAGGCGGAAAACGAACATGTCAATGCCAATGTGCTGCTGGAAAAATCCTTTGCCGCCGCCGGGGATTTCGAGGTTAATTTTATATACGGCAATAAGGAAACCGCGACCGACATGCCTTCCTGGTACGCGCCTGGCCAGTATAATCTGGTGAAGATCGACACCTACGGCATCACGCCTAAGTACATCCTTGAGAAAAAACTCCTGGTCAACCACAAACTGATCGCCGGCCTTGATTTCTATGACGAGACTCTGGGGGTTGGCCAGTTCCTTGACCAGCCCCGCACCAGTCAGGCCTGGGACTCCGAGGTGCAGCGGGAAACCCTGGGTTTCTACCTGCGGGATGAGATGGCGCTGGTAGATTCCCTGCTCATCGGCCTTGGCTATCGATCCGAGCGCGCCGCCTTCACGGGCCGCAAGACCGCCTTGTCTGGCGGCTCCGGCACAGCTTTCAGCCCGGTTGAAAAGAAACACCGGGAAGATGCCCTGGAGGTGAGCACGACCTGGCTGCCCAAAGCCGGCGTCAAGCTCTATGCCAAATACTCCACCCTTTACCGGTTTCCCTTTGCAGAAGAGCAGGTTTCTTTTTATGGTTGGGCAGACGGCTTTAATCTGACGCTTGCTCCTGAAACCGGCCGGAGTTATGAGGTGGGCGGTTCCTGGTCGCCGCGCGTCGATTTGAAACTGGGGCTGACCGCCTTCCGGGTGGATATGAAAGACGAGATAGTCTGGGACAACGGCCTGAACAAAAATATCAACCTGGATGAAACGACCCATCAGGGGATCGAGGCGGATCTGACGTACAACCTTGCAGAGCGGTTCACTGTGTTCGGCAACTACAGCTATCACCGGGCGGAATTCGACAAGGGTCCGTTCACCGGCAAGGATGTCGTCCTGGTGCCCAGACATCATCTGGCGGCCGGCCTGGATCTCGCCCTGCCGCACAACCTCCACCTGGTTCCCGAGTTTCTCTACGTCGGCAGCTCCTATCTGGGAAATGACTATGATAACAGTGCCGAAAAACTGGCCGCCTACCAGGTGGTCAATCTCTCCCTGCGTTATAATGCCGTCTGGCAGAAGAGAAAGACCACGGCCTTTATCGGGGTCAAGAATCTCTTTGACAAGGAATACGAGACAATCGGTTTTGAAAACAATCCTGACGATGGCGCTGCACCGGCCGACACCTTCTATCCAGCGCCGGGCCGGGAGTTGAGTGCCGGCATAACCATTGCCTTTTGATGCTCCTGCCCTGGTGTTTTCGCGGCAGCGTGGGTGCAGTATCCAAAAGCTCCAGCCCGGTCATGACCTTGCAATCCCTTGCCAGGCAGGTTGACCGGGCTGGAAAACCAGACATGTTAAGGCCGATGCGGCTTCAAAGGCATTATCGAACTTGGTCCGCTTTTTTGTGGGCGGCGGCTCTTCATCTGCTCCTGTTCTTGGTTCTGAGCGATTGGCGGTTTTACGACCGCAAATCCCATGAGGTCCAGGGCAGTGTGGTGGTGGTCGATATCGTCCGCCTGGAGCCGTTGGTGGTGGAAGAAAAGGCGGACAGCCTGACGCAGGCCCGGAACCCGGTCGCCAAGCTTCCGGCGGTCGGGAGGGTCAGGCCGGCCGCCGCAGTCGTCCGGCCGCAGGAAAAAGCCAGCAACCCGCCTCCGGTGCAAGTCCAATCGCCAGTGGCGGCAGAGATCGCAACCGGCCTGGTCGGCAGCGAGTCGCCGGCTCCGGCTCCGGTTCCGGCGGCTGGCGTCGGTCCGGAATCGGTCGGTCATGCGGCAGGGGCTGCGGGTCCGGAGTCGGTCGGCTTAGCGAAGGGTAAGGGTGAAGGCGCTGATCAGGCCGGCGTCGTCGCTGCCGATCGCGGGGTAGCGCCGCTCTACCGGCACAATCCATCGCCCGGCTATCCCGGCCTGGCCAGAAAACGGGGCTATGAGGGGACCGCGGTTTTTGATGTCCTGGTAAGTGCGGAGGGCAAGGTCGATACGATGCGGATTTCTTCATCGAGCGGCCATGCGATCCTGGATCAGGCAGCCGAGGATGCAGTTGCCGCCTGGTTTTTTACCCCGGCCCTGAAGAGCGGCCGGCCGACTGCCGCCTGGGTGCAGGTGCCGGTCTCTTTCCAGTTGCGATGAGACTGCTGCCTATCATGATCCGAGCACCGTTTGAACCTTTGAGCCATTTTCCTTGATGAGACGATGCGTACACAGTTATTGATCATCTTCAGCCTGTTTTTTGTGTTATCTCTGCTCACCACCCCGTGGGCCGGAATAGCGCGAGCCGGGCTGGTGACCGACGGGGCGGGCCGGCAGGTCATGGTACCAGCCGATCCGCGGCGCGTCATCACCTTTGCCCCCAACCTGGCGGAAATCGTCTATCTCCTTGGCGAGGAACAAAGGCTGGCCGGAACCACCACCTTCAGCGATTATCCGCCGGCCGCCCGCGAGCTGCCGCGGGTCGGTTCTTATGTCCGGCCAGATCTGGAGAAGATCGTGGCCTTGCGTCCCGATCTCTGCCTGGCCAGCCAGGACGGCAATCCGCGGCATGTGGTTGATCGGCTGGCGGCCATGGGCATTGCGGTCTACGTGGTCAATCCGCAGTCGCTTTCCGGCATAATGACCGCGGTCAAGCAGATCGGCACGCTGCTGCACGCCGATAAACGGGCCGCCGAGCTGGTCGCCGCCATGCGGCAGCGGATCGAGGCGGTCGCCCGGCAGGTGGCGGCCCGTAGCGATCGGCCCCTTGTTTTTTTTCAGATTGACGAGGCGCCCATGATCAGCGCGGGCACCAACACCTTCATCCATGAACTGATCACCCTGGCCGGCGGCAGAAATGCGGCGGCCGGCCCCGTAGCCTATCCGCGCTATGACTGGGAGAAAATCCTGGCCCTTGACCCCGAGATCGTTATCATCTCCTCCATGGCCGGCGGCAGAACAAAAGAAGAGCTTCTGGCCGGCTGGCGCCGATGGCCGCAGCTTGCCGCGGTGCGCAACAATCGTCTCCATGTGGTCGATGCCGATCTCTTTGACCGGGCCACCCCCCGTCTGGTCGATGGCCTTGAGCATCTGGCCGGGATCATTCAATCAGGCCAGGAGTCAGCCGGTGCACAATAGTTTTTTTTCACTTACCACCCGCCTGCTTGCCCTCTGCGGACTGCTGCTGCTGATCATGGCCCTCTGCGGCCTGCTCGCGCTTGCCTGGGGCTCCTCGTCCGGCATCTCCCTGGCAAAGATCAGTG
>MGTE01000084.1:24034-28850 GCA_001799275.1 Deltaproteobacteria bacterium RIFOXYD12_FULL_57_12 | reverse complement strand
ACTCGGTGGCCGCCGCCATTGTCTGGCAGGTGCGCCTGCCCCGGGTGGTGCTGGCCGCGGTGGTCGGCGCCACCCTGGCCCTGGGCGGGCTTGTTTTTCAGGCGCTGCTGCGCAATCCCCTGGCCGAGCCCTATATCCTCGGGGTGTCCGGCGGTTCGGCGATCGGCGCCATCATCGGTATTCTTCTCGGTCTGTCGCCCTTTCCGGGGGTGACGGCAACGGCCTTTGTCGGCAGCATGACGGTGCTCGTCCTGGTTCTGCTGCTGGCCGCCGGCGTTTCGGCGCGGTCGGCCGTGAGCCGTGACACCCTGCTTTTGGGCGGGGTGATGATGAACGCCTTCTGCGGTGCAGTCATCATGTTTCTGATCTCTGTGAGCCAGACCGCCCAGGTGCACCATATCCTCTTCTGGCTCATGGGCGATTTTTCCGTTTTTTCCGTGGAACAGTTGCCAGTGCTGCTCGCCGTGCTTCCCTGCTTTCTGATCATCTTTCTCATGGCCCGGCCGCTTAACCTTCTGCTGCTGGGCCGGGAGACGGCCGCTTCGTTAGGCACTGAGGTCAAACGCGTTTCCGTCCTGCTCCTGGCCACCACCACCCTCATGGTCAGCATCGTGGTCAGCCAGTCCGGCCTGGTGGGCTTTGTCGGCCTGGTCATTCCGCACATCTTTCGCACCCTGCTCGGGCCGGACCACCGCCTGCTCATTCCCGCCTCCATCCTGGGCGGCGGCAGCTATATGATTCTCTGCGATTTGTTGGCCCGCACCCTGCCGGCGGGCGGCGAGATGCCGGTTGGCATTGTCACCGCCCTTGTCGGCGCGCCTTTGTTTATCTATCTACTCTGGAGGTCAAGGAGATGAGCAAGGAGATGACCCCGGCGGTGACCCTGGAAAACGTCACCCTGGCCTACGGCCGGCGGACCGTGGTGCGGGATCTTTCCCTGCAGGTGGGGACAGGGGATTTCTTTGTGATCATCGGACCGAACGGCGCCGGCAAGACCAGCCTGGTCAAGCTGCTCGCCGGTCTGGAAAGGCCGGCCGCCGGCCTGATCACCCTCGGCGGCCGGCCGCTGACCGACTATCGCCGATGGGAACTCTCCCGGCTGGTGGCCGTGGTCCCCCAGGAGACGGCTCTCGACTTTCCCTTTACCGTGGCCGAGACCGTGCTCATGGGCCGTGCTCCCCATCTCGGCCTGCTGGGCATGGAACAGCCGGCGGATTACCGGATCGCCGAACAGGCCATGCGCTTCACCGAGGTGGACCATCTGGCCGACCGGCGGCTTGATCAGCTCTCCGGCGGCGAGCGGCAGCGGGTGGTTATTGCCCGCGCTCTCTGCCAGCAGCCCAGGGTGATCCTGCTTGATGAGCCCACCGCGGCTTTAGACCCGGCCCACCAGATGAAGGTCATGGACCTGATGGAGCGGTTCCGACACGAACAGGGGGTGACAGTGATCATGGTCTCCCACGATCTGAATCTGGCCGCCATGTACGGCGATCGCCTGCTGCTCATGCGAGACGGCGCCGTTGTCTGCGCCGGGCTGCCGTCCGCGGTCCTCACCTATGAGTTGCTGGAGCAGGCCTATGGCTGCGTTATGCTGGTGGAGGAGAACACCCTCGGCCGGGTGCCGCGGGTTACCCCGGTGCCGGCAAAGTATCTTGCAAAATGAATGAAGCGAGGCAGAGGCGGCCCAACCCATGAACCTGCTGATTCTGGAACCTTATTACGGCGGCTCGCACCAGGCTTTTCTCACGGGTCTGGTGGAACAGCTCGGCTGGGAATGGGATTTGCTAGAATTGCCGGCCCGCGGCTGGAAGTGGCGGATGCGGCTCGCCGCCCCCTGTTTTGCCGGCATGCTGGCCGAGCGGGCAGGGCAGGGGCCGGACCGGATCCTCTGTTCCAGCTTCGTGGATGTGGCCACGCTCCGAGCCCTGCTCCCTGACCGGCTGCGGCAGGTGGAGGTCTGCACCTATTTTCATGAAAACCAGTTTGTCTATCCGGTGCAGCAGGAGGAGGAGCGGGACCTGCATTTTGCCGTGACCAATTACACCACGGCCCTGGCCTCAGATCGGCTGGCCTTCAATTCCCGCTACAACCTTGAATCGTTTCTGGCCGGCGCTGATTTACTCCTGAAAAAGGCGCCGGACATGCCAGCCGCTATCTGGCAGGGTTTTAGCGAGCGGCTGCGCCGCCAGGCGTGCATCCTGCCGCCGGGCATTGACTTTCGGGCGATCGCCGCCGCACCTGTTGCCCCGCGTCAGCCGGCGCCGGTCATTGTCTGGAACCACCGCTGGGAGCACGACAAGAACCCGGAGCTTTTTTTTCAGACCCTGTTTGATCTGGACCGTGACGGCGTCGATTTCCGGCTCATCGTCCTGGGCCAGTCCTTTGCCCAGCAGCCGGCCGTTTTTGCCGAGGCAAGGGAAAGACTGGCGGCCCGCCTCCTTTATTTCGGGTATGCGCCAAGCCGGGAGGAATATGCCCGACTCCTCAAGATGGGCGATCTGGTGGTCTCCACCGCCCGGCACGAATTCTTCGGCATTGCGGTGGTTGAGGCGGTGCGGGCCGGCTGTCGCCCCCTGCTGCCGGCCCGTCTTGCCTATCCGGAGCTTTTTCCCAATGAATACCTGTATGGCGACGACCAGGAATTCGCCGCCGCGCTCACGGCATATCTGCAGCAGCGGCCACCATTTTCGCCGGAACTTGGCCGTCAGCTTACCGACCGCTTTTCCTGGAACGTTCTGGCCGCAAGCTACCGGGAGTGGCTTGCCTGAGCAACATTTTCCTTGCCGGAATTCCTTGACGGGCTAAGCTGTATGGGAAAGATTAAGGTTAAAGGCAGAAGGCAGAAGTAGGAACTCGTTGCGCAAGGCTCGAAGAGGCCGACAGAACCTGTATTCCTTTGATTGTCCCGGAGGAGGGAGCACTTTATTATTTTTTTCCTTTAACCTTTAACCTTTAGTCTCAATTGCTAAACATGCATATCCACACCCTGCATCGCTGGAAGCACGAGCATAACTTTCATGTAGACAGCGGGCATGGCGAACGGCGTACCCGGCAGGTGATCTGGCTGACCGTGACCACGATGGTTGCGGAGATCGTCGCCGGCTTCATCTTCGGCTCCATGGCCCTGCTGGCTGACGGCTGGCATATGGGCACCCATGGTGTGGCCCTGGGGATTACGGTATTTGCCTACCGCCATGCCCGGCGTCATGCGGCCAATCCCCTCTACAGTTTCGGAACCGGCAAGGTCGGGGTGTTGGGCGGGTTCACCAGCGCCGTGCTCCTGGGAGGCGTTGCCCTGTTCATGGTGGTGGAATCGACACAGCGGCTGATCCAGCCGGTTGCCATCCGTTTCAACGAGGCCATTGCCGTGGCCGTAATCGGTCTGGCGGTCAATGTACTCAGCGTCCTGCTCCTGGAGGGTGGTGGCCATGGCCACCATGGCCACCATGACCACGATGACCATGATCATGCGCCGGGCAACGGGCATCGGCATGACCATAACCTGCGGGCCGCCTACCTGCATGTGCTGGCCGATGCCCTGACCTCAGTGCTGGCCATTGTTGCCCTGGCGGCCGGCAAGGGTTTCGGCTGGGTCTGGCTTGATCCCTTCATGGGCCTGGTCGGCGCCGGCCTCATCGCCCGCTGGTCGCACGGGTTGTTGCGCGATACCGGCCGGATTTTGCTCGATTCCGGCATGAGCCAGGAGCGGCTGGCCGCCATCCGGGCGGCCATTGAGACGGATGCGGATAACCGCGTGGCGGATCTGCATGTCTGGCCGCTCGGCTCCCACGATTTCGCGGCGATCATTTCCATCGTCACTCACCGGCCCAGGCCGCCCGGTTATTACAAGAAACTTCTGGCCGCCTTTCACGAACTTAACCACATCACCGTGGAGGTGCATGCCTGCGATGGGGAATCCTGTCTGCCAACAGGATAATGCCTGAAAAAACATCAAAATAAGGAGAGCCGATCATGAAAAAATCAATGCTTGTTTGTCTGGTTCTGCTGGGCGCGGCAGTGGTTGTGCCATGCCTTGCCGCCGATAATACGGTGCCGGCCGGCACGACGGAAGAGCAGCAGGCCGTGGAGCAGGGCCAGGGCAATCAGGGGGCGAAGATCAATCAACGTCTTGATGAAAAGGGCGCGGCAATCAACCAGCGGCTTGATCAGCGGGGCGCGACCATTGATGAGCGGCTCAAGCAGAAAGGGGCGGCGATTGATCAGCGGCGCGATGAAAGAGGCGCGGCAGCCAACGAGCGGCTGGACAAACAGGCTGACAAGGCCCGGGCCCAGGGTCATGACAAGGCGGCCGACCGGCTTGACCAGAAGGGCGATACTATCCAGGAATGGCAGGATGAGAAGGGCAGCCGCATCCGTGAACGGCTCGATGCAAAAGGCAACCGCATCCGGGAACGGCTGGACGCCAAGGGCAACTGGGTTGAAGAACGCCTTGACGAAAAGGGCGACCGGATTCAGAACCGCCGGGGAGAGCGGGAGGACAGGATGGCCGCCCGGAAAGCCAGGAACCGCGAGAGGCAAGGGAATCGATAGGGGCTGGCTGGCCCCGGCGTATTTTCAACTTGGGAGGTGACCATGATCATCCATCAGACCGCGGTCGGCGAATTGGCGGTTTTCTGTTATATCCTTGAGTGCGAACAGACGCGCCAGGCCGTAGTAATCGATCCGGGCGGCGAGGAAGAAAGGCTGTTGGCGTTGATCGTCGACCGCCACCTCGATCTCCGCTTCATCATCAACACCCATGTGCATCCGGACCACACGTGCGGCAATGACTTTCTCCGGCGACACACCGGCGCCG
>MGTE01000084.1:19927-24027 GCA_001799275.1 Deltaproteobacteria bacterium RIFOXYD12_FULL_57_12 | reverse complement strand
GCTGCACCGGGACGACGTCGCCCTGCTGGCCGATCCGCAGGCAAATCTCTTCCTCCGGCGCATGGGCCTGCCGACACCGCCTGCCGATCGGCTGGTCGAAGATGGCGACATCCTTTCCTTCGGCGCCTGTTCCCTCACCGTGCTTCACACCCCCGGCCATACGCCCGGCGGCATCTGTCTGTACGGCAGCGGGAACCTGTTCACCGGCGACTCGCTGTTCGTCGGCGCGGCCGGCCGGGTTGATCTGCCGGGCGGCGACTTCAACACCCTGATCAACTCACTGGCGACAAAGATCGCGACCCTGCCGGATGAGACAGTGATCTGGCCCGGGCATGATTACGGCGACACGCCCACGTCAACGGTGGGCAGGGAAAAAAAGGAAAATCCCTTTCTCGGCGGGGAATGGTAGAGAGCGATCCCGGGCCGTCGCCTTGTGCATGGCGGGGTCGGCAGCCGCAAGGCAGAGGCCGAATCGGCCTTAACGCACCCGGCGCCGAACCCCCCGTTTTACCTGTTCTCAGGCTTGGCCATCATGGTTTCAACCAGGACCTTCAAGGGGGAAAGAGGCATCTTTCTGAACCCCTCTCCGGATGAATATTTGATTATCGAGGTCGGCCCGGCAATGTCGTCGACAATTTTCTTTTCCATCTCGCCGAAGTCAATGATCACCCCTTCATGCAACATGGAGAGGATGTTGATCTTGGGATTTGCCGGCAATTCCGTTTCCAGTTGATAGAGACGCAGTTCTTCCTCCAGGATTTCGTGGGCCATGAACAGCTCTTCAAGTTCCCTTTTCTGGGTCTTTAACCGGATACCGACAGATTCCACCGTGGTTTTTTCCATCTGCCGGGAAAGGGCCTCTATTGACTCCTTCGTTCTTTGGACAGCGGCGGTGACGGACCGGAATTCCCTCTGTAGCTCGTGAAGTCTTTCCTCACTGAAAAAACTCGTTCCCGTTGAGATCCGCGAAGGCTTGCCGCATTTGGCGCCGATGGTCTTTGCTGCAAGCCCCATGCGCGCCATGTATTCTCCGCCGCAGATGGTATCGGCGGTCACGGTTCCGAGGGATTTGATCAGCGAATCCCGCACTTCCTTGCCAATGGCGACATTGCCTTGACATTCAACGTTGACCCCGCTGAGTATTTTAACAGTCAGGTTTCCGGTAGACTTGATAATCCCCACGCCTTTGCCGAACATGCTGTTCAGGGTTATATCGCCGCCGGCCACCAATTTGCAAGAACCGACCACGCCATCAACCTGGATGCCTTTGGTGGCCTTGATGTTGAAACCGTCAAGCACATCACCCCTTACATGCACGAATCCGGCGAATTCAATGTGGCCCACCCCGTAATTGACATCTCGGCTTACGACAAACTCATCGGTAACGGACAGGGTCGTGCCGTCAAAAAGGAGGCGGCCGGCCGCCTCCACCATGATGCGCATATTGCCTTCGTCGATCCGGACACCCGGTCCGGCCCGGAATTTAAATCTGTGGCCCAGAAGCGGCGGGATCTCCTGGCCGGTGACCGTCATTCCCGCCTTGCCGATCCCGGGTGGATGGATGGTGCCAACGGATTGGCCCGGTATGACATTGGTGAAGGCCCGCCGGCTGCGGAAATCAATGCGGCCTCGTTCGTCAATGACGTAATTCGATGCATCCTCAGAGGTGCTGACCGTAATCTCCACCCAGCCATCCGTGCCACGGGTCGGCAGCATTCCTGCCGCCACCTGTACCCGCCCGGGGTTAGCCCCCTTTGCAAGGCTCAGACAAAATTGATCCAGTTTGTCTGATTCAATAAATTCGCGGACAATACCGATGGAGTCCAGTAAGGATAAAACCTGAGCGGGTTCGAGGTCCACGCGGCTGACCCGCAACTTACAGTTGAGGAAACATTTCGTGCCATCTGGAATGAATTCGATAGAAAGCGAATATTCCGACGTTTCGGCGACGGTTTTCTGCAATTCGCCGAGGGGCACGGGTTGTGGCGGGATATGATCGAACGTCATATTACTAATTGATTGCTGTTTGCTAGCGAATCCACTCGGACCATGGTTCTCCATATCATAACCAGATCGGAAAAACCACGAAATAGTAGCCGATCACAGAAGAGAATATCGGGACACCTATTGTCTTTTTTAAAAGTTAAGAAAAAATATCCATCGCCAATGGTATCCCGACAAAGCCCGCCCATTGGAAACCAGGATGTTGTGAAACAAGTTATGACAGCCATTGCGTAGGCCGCCGGCTGCGACGGTCTTGACAAGATCTGCCGGCCGCTGTAAGCAGTGGAGCGGAGTTTTTTTCGCAACGGGAACGCAGCCAGGGGGCCAACGATGAGCGACGGAATATCCGAGAGTGAAGAGGACGGCTACTGCGGCCGGATACTGCATGGCAACTTCAGCCCGGAGCTGCGGCAGCGGCTGGCCGAATGTCTGGCCGCGTTTCAGGTCTTTGACCGGATCGGCGCGCCGGTGATCCCCTATATCTCGGCTTGGCGGCAGGATGAGCATATCATCTGGTATGAGTATGCCGGCCGCCGGTTCACTGAGATGTTCGGCTGCCGCGGTCCGCAACTGGCCGAGGTTTTCCGGGAGGCGGTGATCGATCATCGGATATTTCAGCGGAACAAGGCGGAGGCGGCCATCCAGGAGCAGATCCTGTCGCGACACGAACTGTCCGGGGTGCGCAACGGTCTCAGGGCCGAGGTCATGGAGAGCGGCACCGTGGAAGCGGTCTATAAGGTGGCGCTGCCGGGCGGCGCGGTCTGCTGGCTCAAGGACCGGGCCCGGGTCGAGACCTTTGCCGACGACCGGCTCTATCTTTCCGTGGGGCTGCTCATTGAGGTCAGCAACGAGATGGCTCAGAAGGACCTGCTGGAGCGGATCGGCTATTTTGACAACCTCACCAACCTGCCCAACCGCAATATCATGCAGCGCAGCATCGAGGTGAAAACCGCCCAGTTCAACCGCGGCCATATCACGGACTTTACTTTTCTGATGCTGGATCTCGACCATTTCAAGGCGGTGAACGATACCTACGGTCATCAGGCCGGCGACCAGGTGCTGGCCACGGTGGCCGAGGTCATGGGCGTGGCTAAACGACGGGAGGACGAGATCGGCCGTTACGGCGGCGAGGAATTCTACGGCTTGGCCCTGGGCTCCATCGCGATTGGTCGCGATTTTGCCGAACGCCTCAGGCAGCGGGTGGCGACTACCGTTGTCGTGCACGAGGGGCAGGAGATTGTGGTGACCATGTCGATCGGTCTGGTGGCTGCCTCCGAACTGGCGGTGTTGAACATCGACGCCCTGATCGCCGCCGCGGACCGGCGGCTTTACAAGGCGAAGCATGATGGACGCAACCGCGTCTGCTGGCGGGATGAATAGTTCTACTTTGTCCGATTGAGGAATTCCTTTGGAATGAGACAAGGTAGAATTAACCGATGATCACCTGATCGGACAGCTCGTTGGTGTCGTCGTCGGTGATTGGAAAGTGCTCGGCCAGCACGGCTCCCACCTTCTCGATTTCTTGACAGAGCACCTCGCAGGCCCGGCCGTTTTTTACTGCGGCAGCCACTTCCGTGGCATAGGTCGCCAGATCCTCCTGGGTGATCTTTTGGTAGATTCCCTCGTCGGCCAGCACCCAGACCCGGCGTTCGAACAGGGACAGAAAAAAGAGGACGCCGGTGTTTGCCCGGGTTCTGTGCAGGCCCTGTTCGTAAAAGGCCATGAGCGCCCGGTTCCGGAGCCGCTCCTCCAGCCGGGCTTGGGCGATGAAGAGGCGCAGCAGCGCCGGTGTTTTTGCAAGCAGCCAGCTCGCGGGCAGGGAAAGAACAAAGGCAATGGGGACGAAGTGCCACAGGGAGTCGTTGAGCAGAAGATCGGTGGCGAGCAGGGCCAGCAGGCCGGCCAGGAGGATGCCGCCGAGGATGGCGGCCTCCGGGTAGGTGTCGCTGCTGTCCACCACCATCACCGCCACCTCGCCGCTGGTTTTTTTCTCCACCGATTTGATGGCGGCGCTGATTCTTGTCTTTTCCGCCTCGCTGAAAAACATTGCTGCTTTCATGAGCTACCAACCTCCCGAGGCGCCGCCGCCACCGAAT
>MGTE01000084.1:5510-19912 GCA_001799275.1 Deltaproteobacteria bacterium RIFOXYD12_FULL_57_12 | reverse complement strand
CCGCTAAAGCCACCGCCGCCACCGCCGCCACCGCCGCCAAAGCCGCCGCCGTAAAAGCCGCCGTGGTGGCGGCCGCTTGCGACCAGGAAGAGCGGCAGCAGAAAACCGCCCAGGCCACCCAGCGGCAGCAGAAAGAGCAGGGTGAGCAGAGAAAAGGGCATGGAAAGGCCGGCAAAGACCAAGAGCGGCAAGAGGAGGGCGCCGGCCACACCACCCAAAGGTCGTGAAATCCTGCCCAGAACGCTGATGATGGCGCCGCCGAAGACCAGATAGGCGAGAAACGGCGGCGATTTCTGGCGGCGGGGGCCGGGGCGCGGCCCTTGTTCAGCAACAAATTCGCCGCGGGTCGC
Organism: Deltaproteobacteria bacterium RIFOXYD12_FULL_57_12; assembly: GCA_001799275.1. Classification (GTDB taxonomy): domain Bacteria; phylum Desulfobacterota; class Desulfobulbia; order Desulfobulbales; family BM004; genus YD12-FULL-57-12. The sequence goes on along the minus strand of MGTE01000084.1, from coordinate 19,562 downwards.
CTGGATGATTGCGGTCACGCCGGCCGTAAATCCCTGGTCGAACTGGCCAGCCTTGAAGAAGGGTCGGATGACCTGATCGACGATTCGGCCGGCCAGCAGGTCGGTGAGCACGCCTTCCAGGCCGCGGCCAACCTCGATGCGGAGCTTGCGGTCGTTCTTGACCGCCAGCAGGAGGACGCCGTTGTCCTTGCCTTTTTGGCCGATTTTCCATTTGTCCGCCGTCCGAATGCTGAAGTCTTCCAAGCTGTCGCCTTCCAGCGACTCGACGGTCAGCACGGCGATCTGGGTGGAGTCGCTGGCGTCAAACTCCTGCAGAGTCCGGGTCAGACTGGCCCGGGCTGCGGGCGTCAACATCGCGGCATAGTCGTTGACATACCCCTGGTAGGCCGGCACCTCCAGAGCCCGGACAACCGGAGCTGGCAGCAAGGCGACGAAGAGCAGGGCGGCCAGGGCCAGACGCAACAGACGGCCGGCCGGTCTGCCAGTCATGAACAGCATAAGCAGGCGGCCTCCTGGCTAGAATTTGACGCTCGGCGCCTTTTCTGCCCCGGCCTCTGCCTTGAAGGGCTCGCGGCGCGGCAACTTCAACAGGAACTTGTTGGTCAGATTGCCGGGGAAGGAGCGGATCGAGGTGTTGAAGACCTGCACCGCCTCGTTGTAGCGGACCCGGGCGACATTGATTCGGTTCTCGGTGCCTTCAAGCTGGTGCTGGAGGTCGCGGAAGTTCTGGTCGGCCTTCAGGTCAGGATAACGCTCCATCACCACCATCAGCCGGGAGAGGGCAGAACTCAGTCCGCCCTGGGCCGCCTGGAACTTGGCAAAGGCCTCGGGGTTGTTGAGCGCCTCGCTGCCCAGGGTGAGTTTGCCGACCTGGGATCGGGCCTCGGTGATGGCGGTGAGCGTCTCCTTCTCATGGGCCGCATAGCCCTTTACCGTTTCCACCAGGTTGGGGATCAGATCGGCGCGGCGCTGGTAGGACGCCTCCACATCGCCCCAGGCGGCGATCACCCCTTCGTCGTTTTTCTGGATGGTGTTGTAGCCGCAGCCGGTTACGCCGACGGCCAGGAGGAACAGGGAAAAATACAAAATAATTTTCTGCATGGGGAACACTCCGTTGTTTTTTTTCAGGCACAGTAACTGCTCAGGTGGATAGCCTGTAGGTGTTTAGTCTATTAGCAACTGAAAATTGCCAGATATTGCACGCTTTGCGCCATTATTTATAATCGTTTTTGTTGCCTAGCAGACTACAGCCTAATAGTCTAAACAACCTGAGTTAGTGCGGCACAAAGGTTACGAGACACAATAAACAACCGGGGCCGCTTGTCAACCTCTTTCGGCACTTATTTCGGCAGGTTTCACCAGTACACCGGGAGGTTTTTCCTTTGGCGTCGGCCGTGAAATCCGGTAAGCTGCGAGCCTTTCCTGCGACGCCATCAATTTCTGCGCCGCCATCAATATTGACCCGGACCAGCCATGCACGGATTGTTCAAACTTGTCACTTCTTTTGTGCCGGCCGGCGACCAGCCCGGGGCCATTGAGCGGCTTGCCGCCGGTCTCAAGGCTGGCGCCCGCGATCAGGTGCTCCTGGGCGTTACCGGTTCGGGCAAGACCTTCACCATGGCGAAAGTGGTGGCGGAGGTGCAGCGGCCGACCCTGGTGATCGCCCCCAACAAGACCTTGGCCGCCCAGCTTTATGGGGAGTTCAAGGAGCTTTTTCCGGAAAACGCCGTCGAGTATTTTGTCAGCTATTACGACTATTACCAGCCGGAGGCCTACATCCCCCAGTCCGACACCTATATTGAAAAGGACTCCTCGATCAACGACGCTATTGACAAGATGCGGCACTCTGCTACCCGCTCGCTCCTCACCCGGCGGGACGTGCTGATCGTCGCCTCTGTTTCCTGTATCTACGGTCTCGGTTCGCCGGAAGAGTACAAAAACATGCATCTCTTCCTCAAGGTCGGCGCGGAGTATCCCCGGGAGGAGATCCAGCGGCGTTTGGTTTACATGCTCTACGAGCGCAACGATCTCTCCTTTCATCGCGGCACCTTCCGGGTGCGGGGTGACGTGGTGGAGATTTTTCCGGCCTACGAGGAGGAGCAGGCGGTGCGGGTGGAGCTGTTCGGCGATACCATCGAGGCGGTACGTTTCGTGGACCCCTTGCGCGGCGTGATCCTGGGTGAGGCTGCCGAACTGACTGTTTTCCCATGCAGCCACTTTGTCACCTCCCGGGACCGGCTGCAGACCGCCATCCGGACGATCAAGGAGGAACTGGTCGAGCGGCTCGGGTTTTTCGAGAAGGAGCGCCGGCTGCTGGAGGCCCAGCGCCTTGAGCAGCGCACCATGTTCGATCTGGAGATGATCAGCGAACTGGGCTACTGCAACGGCATCGAGAACTACAGCCGCCACCTGACCGGCATGGCGCCGGGCGCACCGCCCCCCAACCTTCTTGACTATTTCCCGAAAGATTATCTGCTGGTCATCGATGAGAGCCACATCACGGTGCCGCAGTTGCATGGCATGTACCGGGGCGACCGCGCCCGCAAGGAGACCCTGGTGGAGTTCGGCTTTAGGCTGCCGTCGGCCCTGGACAACCGGCCGTTACGTTTTGACGAGTTCGTAACCCGCGTCAACCAGGTGGTCTATGTGTCGGCCACGCCGGGCGATTACGAGTTCGAGCAGGCCCAGGGCCGGGTGGTGGAACAGATCATCCGGCCCACCGGCCTCATGGACCCGGCCGTCGAGGTGCGGCCGGCGCAGAGCCAGGTAGATGATCTGCTGGCCGAGATCCGGGAGCGCACGGCCCGCAACGAGGCGGTGCTGGTGACAACGCTCACCAAGCGCATGGCCGAGGATCTGACCGGTTATTACGAAAAGCTCGGGGTGCGGGTCCGCTACCTGCATTCCGACATCAAGACCCTGGAGCGCATGGCTTTGATCCGCGATCTGAGGCGGCGGGAATTCGACGTCCTGGTCGGCATCAACCTGCTGCGCGAGGGGCTCGACATCCCCGAGGTGTCGCTGGTGGCTATCCTCGATGCCGACAAGGAGGGTTTTTTGCGCAGCGCCCGGTCATTGATCCAGACCTGCGGCCGGGCGGCCCGCAATGTTGGCGGCACGGTGATCCTCTATGCCGACCGCATAACCGAATCCATGCAGCGCACCCTGGAGGAAACCGCCCGGCGGCGGGCGATTCAGGCGTCCTATAATGAAGTGCACGGCATCACCCCGACCACGGTGCAGAGCAGCATTAAGGACATCATGCAGAGTGTCTATGAGCAGGATTACGTGACCGTACCGGCGGCCACGGCCGAGCCGCTGGAGGAGTATCATTCCTTGCAGGATTTGAGGAAGACGATTAAAAGGCTGGAAAAAGAAATGCAGCAGGCGGCCAAGCAACTGGAATTTGAGGCGGCGGCTCGTCTGCGTGACCGGATCAAGGAACTGCGGGCTCTGGAGCTTGATTGGCTGTAGCCTGCTGGTGCGAGGAATGGGCGATTTTCTGTATAGGGCATCCCTGGCCATGGTGCCGCCGCTGTTTCTGGGGCTGACCCGCATCCTGTACGCCACCTGCCGGCAACAGATTTTCGGCGAGGAGCACCGGGACCGTTGCGCCGCGGCCGGTCCTTATATCATTGCCTTCTGGCATTACGGCACCTACTACATCCTGCACCAGACCCGGGGCGAGGCCTTTGTGGCCATGGTCAGCGCCAGCCGCGACGGCGAGTTCGTGGCCCGGGCCTTGGAGCGGATTGGCTTTGTCACGGTGCGCGGTTCCCGCGGCCGGGACAAGGGCGGTCTTAAGGCCCTGCTGCAGATGGTGCCCTGGCTCGAAAAGGGCCGCAACGGCGCCATTGTCGCCGACGGCTCCCAGGGGCCGGCCCGGGTGGTACAGCCGGGCGCCATCCTCCTGGCCAGCCGTACCGGGGCGCCGATTCTGCCCATGGGTTGGGCAGCCGACCGCTATTACGCCTTTGCCAGCTGGGATCGCAGCATTCTGCCGTTGCCCTTTACCAGAATTGCCCTGGGCTACGGCGAGCCGCTTTACGTGCCATCCGGCATTAAAGGCGTAGCCCTGGAGGAAAGTCGCCTGGAACTGGAGAGGCGGCTCAACGCGCTGTATGAGGAATCCTGGCAACGGTTCGGCCGGCAGGGGCATTGATTTTTTTTGGAGTGAGAAGTGAAAAGTGAGGAGTGAGGAGGGAAAGACGATGTATTATCTTGTTTTTATTGTGTTGTCTCCTCACTCCTCACTCCTCACTCCTTATTCCTGATAAGGATCACCATGACAACCAACAGCGTGAACACAACCACCGGTCTGGTGGTGGCAGGTCTGGCGGGCGGTTCGGGTAAGAGCATCGTCGCGGTGGGAATGATTGCGGCCTTTGTCCGGCAAGGTCTGACCGTGGTGCCGTTCAAGAAGGGGCCGGACTACATCGACGCCGGTTGGCTGCACCTGGCTGCCGGCCAGCCCTGCTACAACCTGGACCCGTATCTGATGCAGTCGGCGATGATCGAACACTCCTTCCGGCAGCACGCGGCAGCGGCCGATCTGGTCGTGGTCGAGGGCAACCGCGGTCTCTATGACGGCGTTGATGCAGCCGGCGCCTACAGCACGGCCGAACTGGCCGTCAGCCTCGGGCTGCCGGTTCTGCTGGTGGTGGACTGCACCAAGTCTACCCGGACCGTTGCCGCCCTGGTGCTGGGCTGCCGGGAGATGGATCGGCGGGTGCGGCTGGGCGGTGTCGTGCTGAATCGGCTGGGTAGCCGCCGGCAGGAGAGCGTCATCCGGCAGGCTGTGGAGCAGTATACCGGCATCCTGGTGCTGGGCGCGGTGCAGCGACAGGCAACCGATGCCTTTCCCCAGCGGCATCTCGGCGTCACCCCGCATCAGGAGCATGAAGGCGCTCGGGCGGCGGTCGATTTTCTGGCCGACTTGAGCGAGGCAAGTCTTGATCTGCCGGCGATCAGGGCGCTGATGGCGCCGGTGCAACACGGCCGGCTGGCCGCGACGGTGCCGGTGTCTCCGGCCGGGGCGCGGGTGCGGATTGGCGTACTGCAGGATGCCGCCTTTCAGTTCTACTATCCGGACAATCTGGAAGCCCTGGCGCAGGAGGGCGCCGATCTGGTGTTGATCAATGCCCTGACCGCGCCGGAATTGCCCGACCTGGACGGCCTCTATATCGGCGGCGGTTTTCCCGAGACCAGCGCGGCCCAGCTTTCGGCCAACCGCGGTTTTCTTAACTCGCTGCGGCGGGCGGTGGCCGTTGGTCTGCCGGTCTATGCCGAATGCGGCGGTTTAATCTACCTGGGGGAAAGCATTACCCTGGATGGCGAAACCTTTTCGCTGGCCGGCATCTTTCCGGCCCGCTTCGGCCTGGAGCAGCGGCCCCAGGCGCACGGTTATACAAATCTGCAGGTGACGGCCGCCAATCCTTTTTATCCGGAAGGGCTGACGGTGAAGGGCCATGAGTTCCGCTACAGTCGGGTGCTGGAATGGCGCGGTTCGGAAAGTGATCTGGCCCTGCGGGTGGAGCGCGGTGTCGGCTTCTGGGCGGGCCGGGACGGGCTGCGGCACAACAACGTTCTGGCCCTTTATACGCATGTGCATGCCCTGGGCACGCCGGAGTGGGCGCCGGGGCTGGCGACGGCCGCCAGAGGTTTCAGCAGGCGGGGAGCTTAGTGCGAGCGGCTGCCAAAGACCTTGGTTTCGATCATGGTCTTGGTATCGGCCTTCGGCTCCGGCGTTACCCAATGCATGAAGTATGCGGTGATCCTGGTATAGGCGCCGTTGTCCTCCTTGCACAGGTCGCAGATGGAGATGGCCAGGTCCCGGTACATGATGATCTTGCTGGCCGCCTCGCCGGTTTTATCCACGGCCGCCATTTTCCGGCAGCCGCAGTTATACCGGATAACGGCCACGCCGAGCGCGTCCGGGCTGCCTTCCAGGATTCCTTCGATCATGGCCTGCTCGGATTGTTCGGCCGTGTGTTTTCCGCGGGGTTTTTTGTTGGCTTTTTTGCTGGTCATGTCTTTTGTCCGGATTAGAGAGACAATGGATTGTTGTCTGGAATCGAACCATCGACTCTACAGGAATAAGCCCGAAGAGGTCAATCTCAATCTGCTGCATCCGGATCGGTATCCGGTTTTGTCGGGCCGCGCAGTTTTTTTATTGACAAAAAAAATGGGGTGAATTAGAGGGGAATTGTTTTGTTCGACTTCTTGGTCGATATTATCGAGGACGATAAAACAGCAGTGGTGATGGCGGAAAATTCCTGGTTCTGGGAATTGTGCGGGAATGCGAAGGAATTAATATTTAACTTCAACGGAGGTATGGTATGTGGGAAGTCGTTATTGACAAGGATAAATGCAATGGTGATGAAGAATGCGTTGATGCATGTCCGGCATCTGTTTTAGAGATGGTAGACGGCAAGTCCGAGCCGGTGAACATGGACGAGTGCCTGGGTTGCGAAACCTGTGTCGAAACCTGCCCCGAGGGTGCTATCACGGTCACCGAGGTGTAACTTAGACGGTTGCGGGTTTTTCTGCTGCTAACCAATAGGCCTGTCTCCTGGAAGGGGGACGGGCCTATGTTTTTTGTTGACGGGTGGCGGAACCGGTGATAGCCGGGCCGCTTGCATCCTGAAATTTATGGCGGTCGCGGCCCCTGGCGGTTTGCGGCAAGGCCTGTCTGGCAAGAAAATGAGTAATTTCCTGTCCCGTTGCAAACCCGGGGTGCCGATCCGCATTCATCTGCTGGTCGCCGCCCTGGTCTGGACCCTGGTCGGTTTTTTTCTGATGACCAACGGTTATCTTCTGCTGGCGCTGGCTGGCCGTGCATGGCTGGTCTTTCCTGCTCTGCTCCTTGGGACGGGCAAGGCCTGGTGGATCATGGACCGGATGGCCAGGAAGAACTGTGACCGGCTTGTCGCGATGCAGGATGGCGCTTGCCTCGGTTCGGTTTATTCCTTCAAAACTTGGGGCCTGGTGGTGTTGATGATCGTGCTGGGCCGTTTTTTGCGGCGCTCGCTTTTGCCGGCCGAGGTGGTTGGCACCTTATACATGGCGATCGGCTGGGCGTTGTTTTGGGCCAGCCGTCTGCAATGGCTTCGATGGTGGCAGACGGGCTGAGACAGGGCAAGGATTTTCTGGGACCGGGATTGCCGGAACGGAAGGACAGGATGACAGCCGATTCTTTTAATGCGGTGGAAATCGATCTTGCGGCCCTGCGGGAGAATTACGCAAATATCCAGGCCGTTGCCGGGGCCGGGGTCCGGGTCATGGCCGTGGTTAAAGCGGATGCCTACGGCCACGGTATGGTGGCTGCGGCCCGCAGCCTCTGGGAGGCTGGAGCCCGGACCTTTGGCGTGGCCGAGATCGAGGAAGGCATTGCCCTCCGGCAGGCGGGTGTAGGCGGTGAGATCGTCATCCTGCTCGGCATTCTGCCGGCGGCAGCTCCTGAAATTGTTCGTCACGATCTGACCCCGGTGCTCTTTGATCTGGAAACCGTGGCCGAACTATCGCGCCGGGCCGTGGCGGCGCAGAAGGAAGTCGACGTCCATCTGAAGGTGGATGTCGGCATGGGCCGGCTGGGGATTGCGCCGGAGCAGGCTGTTGTCTTTGCCTCCGCCATTGCCGGCCTGCCAGGCCTGCGGCTGGCCGGTTTGCTCAGCCATCTGCCCATGGCGGATCAGCCGGAGGCGGCTGCGGCCACTGCCGGCCAGCTGGCCCTGTTCAACCGGGTGCTGGCGCAGGTTGCTGCACTGGCGCCGGCTGACCGTTTTGTCCATATCGCCAATTCCGCCGGGCTGTTGTATCATCCGGCCAGCCGTTTCAACATGGTCCGGGCCGGCATCAGTCTGTACGGCTGCTATCCGGACGGGGCCGCTGTCCCGGTCGCCGGCCGCCCGGTTCTCCGGCCGGTGATGCGTTTTGTATCCAGGGTGTTGCAGGTCAAGGAATTGCCGGCCGGCGCCGGGATCAGCTACGGACATACCTTTGTCACCAGCCGGCCGACCAGGCTGGCCGTCTTGCCGGTCGGCTATGACGACGGCTATCTGCGGCGTCTGTCCAACCGGGCCGTGGTGTTAATCCGCGGCCAGCGGATGCCGATCTGCGGCCGGGTCTGCATGAACGCCTGCATGGCGGATATTACCGATCTGCCCGACGCGGCAACGGTGAAGCCCGGCGATGAGGTGGTGCTCATGGGCTGCCAGGGCGACGAGGAAATTGACGCCGACCAGGTGGCTGCCTGGCTGGAGACCATCAGCTACGAAGTTCTCTGCCTGTTCGGCAATCGGAACCGGCGGATTTATCGAAACTGAAAACAAAGACCGGGGCTGCGGCCTGTCTGGGTAGCATTGCAAGAAGGAAGTTATCGGATGATTAAAACACGGGTTAAGGAACTGCTGGATACATGTTTTGCCCAGGGGGTGGCCAAGGGACTGTGGTCCGGCGCCGGGGCAGGCGCTTATGGCGTCGAGGTTCCCAAGCATGAGGCGCATGGTGATTTTTCCACGAACATGGCCATGGTGATTGCCGGCCTCGACAAACTGAAGCCGCGGGAGGTTGCGGCCCGGCTGCAGGAGATGCTCGCTGCCGAGCCGGCTTTAGTCATGAAGGCGGAGGTGGCCGGTCCCGGATTTGTGAATCTGTTTATTAGAGACGAGGTTTGGCAGGCGGTGCTAACAACGATCTGCGACCAGCAGGAGCGCTATGGTCTCTCCTCGGTGGGCAATGGCCGCCGGGTGTTGGTGGAGTTTGTCAGCGCCAACCCCACCGGGCCGCTTTCGGTCGGCCACGGCCGGCAGGCCATCCTGGGCGATGCCATTGCCCGGCTGCTGGCCGCCACCGGCCATGAGGTTACCCGGGAATACTACTACAACGACGCCGGCCGCCAGATGCGTGTGCTGGGCGAATCCACCCGAGCCCGTTACCTGGAGTTGCTGGGCCTGCCCTTTCAGTTTCCAGAGGACGGTTATCAGGGCGAGTATATCCGGGAGATCGCCGCCGAACTGGTGGCCGAGGCCGGGGATTCGCTCAAGGCGTGCGCCGATGTTACCCCCTTCAAGGAGAAGGCCGACAAGGTGATTTTCGCCAATATCGTTGCCACCCTGGAGCGGCTGGCCATCCATTTTGACAGCTACTACAACGAACACACCCTTTACGAGAATGGTCTGGTGGACGACGTGGTGGCCAGCCTGCGCGCCAAGGGCCTGGCCTACGACCAGGACGGCGCGGTCTGGTTCAAGACCACCGATTTTGGCATGGACCAGGACCGGGTGATTATCAAGAGCACGGGCGAGCCTACCTACCGTCTGCCGGACATCGCCTACCACCGAGAGAAGTTTCGGCGGGGCTTTGACTGGCTGGTGGATATCTTCGGCTCCGACCATATCGGCACCGTGCCCGATGTCCTGGCCGGGGTAAGCGCACTGGGGTATGATCCGTCCAGGGTTTCGGTGGTTATTCACCAGTTTGTCACCCTGACCCGGGATGGCAAGCTGGTGAAGATGTCCACCCGCAAGGCGACCTTTGTCACGGTCGATGAACTGCTCGACGAGGTGGGGCCGGATGTGGTCCGCTTCTTTTTCCTGACCCGCAAGGCGGATAGCCAGCTGGAGTTTGATCTGGCCCTGGCTGCCCGGGAGAGCCAGGAGAATCCGGTCTTTTACGTGCAGTACGCCAACGCCCGGCTGGCCAGCATTGACAGGCAGGCGGCGGCCAAGGGTGTGGCCCGCCAGCCGCTAGCCCAAGTTGCGCTGGCACGACTGAGCCAGCCGGCCGAGCGCACCATGCTCAAGAGTCTGGCCGCCTTTCCCGGGCTGGTGGAAGGTGCGGCCCTGGATTTGGAGCCGCACCGGATCATTTTTTTCCTCATCGACCTTGCCGGGCAGTTCCATAGTTACTACAATCAGCACAAGGTGCTGTCCGACGATCCGGAACTCACCCAGGCGCGGCTCTGGTTGGCCGAGGGGTTGCGGTTGGTGTTCAGCAACGGCCTGCAACTCGTCGGTCTATCGGCACCGGAGAACATGTGAGGCAATGGCCGGCAGCCAGCGGAAAAAAAAGGTGTTTGTCCGGTTCGAGCTCTCCTTCTGGGGGTTGCTGGGTGTGGCGGTTGTCTGTTTTTGTATCTTTCTCTGGATGTTTCTGCTGGGGATCTGGGCCGGCCAGACTATTCTGGTGACCTCGTCGCCTGAAACAAGCAGCTTTCTGGCGCCGGCGCCAATTGCGCCCTTGCAGGTCGAGACCGGCCTGTTGCAGGATGCTTGACCTGAACCCTGACCGGGGGTATAGTTGCCAGCGCTTTTCCGCTGTTTTTCCGCGGGGAAGCGGTCTGCTGCCGTTGGTGCGGCCATTCCTTGCACAGGGAGGTTGTTGGAGAAGATGCTTCGTAACGCCAGAATGGAAGACATCAAGGGGATTTATGCCCTGTTGCAGCATTTTGCCGCTCAGGATCTGCTGCTGGGCCGGTCGTTGAGTTCGCTCTACGACCAGTTGCGCGATTTCAAGGTTTATGAGGAGGAGCCGACGACTTCCGGGCTGGGCGGCCTGGCCGGCGCCTGCGCCCTGCACATCTGCTGGGAAAATCTGGCGGAGATCCGGTCGCTGGCGATTCCTGAGGCGTACCAGCGCCGCGGCCTCGGCCGCCAACTGGTGGAGGCCTGTCTGGCCGAGGCGGTGCAGTTCGGCATCAGCCGGGTGTTTACCCTGACCTACCAGCCCGATTTCTTCAAGCGTCTGGGCTTTCGGCATATCGATAAGAGCGAGCTTCCTCACAAGGTTTGGAGCGATTGTATTCATTGTCCGAAATTTCCGGACTGCAACGAGGAAGCCCTAATCTGGGAAAAACAGTAAGACGTCCGATTCGACAGCGGCGGTGTTTCCGTCCTGTCGCGGCCGGCGTTTCATTTGCATTGGAGTACAGACATTCATGTTGGGATCGGTATTAACCAAGGTTTTCGGCAGCAAGAACGAGCGGGTTCTGAAACAGATCCAGCCCCTGGTGGCAAGAATTAACAGCCTGGAACCACAGTTCCAGGAACTGGACGATGCAGGCCTGGCCGCCCAGACCGTGCGCTTCCGGGAACGGCTCGCCAACGGCGAACCGCTGGACGATCTGTTGCCCGAGGCCTTTGCCGTCACCCGCGAGGCAGCGCGCCGGGTGATCGGCGAGCGGCATTACGATGTGCAGCTCATCGGCGGCATCGTGCTCCACCAGGGCAAGATCGCCGAGATGAAGACCGGCGAGGGCAAGACCCTCTGCTCGACCCTGCCGATCTACTTGAACGCCCTGCCCGGCAAGGGGGTGCACCTGGTGACGGTCAACGACTACCTGGCCCGGCGCGACGCCGAATGGATGGGCGGAGTCTATCGTTTTCTGGGACTCACCACCGGCACCATCCTCCACGGCAAGAGTGATCAGGAGCGCAAGGAGGGCTACGCGGCCGATGTCACTTACGGGACCAACAACGAGTTCGGGTTCGACTATCTGCGCGACAACATGAAGTTCGACTTCAATGACTACTGCCAGCGGGGCTTCAACTTTGCCATTGTCGACGAGGTGGACTCCATTCTGATCGACGAGGCCCGGACGCCGCTCATCATCTCCGGGGCGGCCGACATGTCCACCGAGCTTTACTTCCACGTGAACACGATCATGCCCCGGTTCAAGCGCGACGAGCATTACTCGGTTGACGAAAAGTCCCGCTCCCTGGCGCTTTCCGAGGAGGGCGTCTCCCTGGGCGAGCAATTGCTCAAGGTGGACAACCTCTATGACCCCCGCAATATCGAGATGCTGCACCACCTGAATCAGGCTCTCAAGGCCCATGTCCTCTTTCAGCGGGATGTGGACTACCTGGTGCAGGAAGATCAGGTGGTGATCGTCGATGAGTTCACCGGCCGGACCATGCCGGGCCGGCGGTACAGCGACGGCCTGCATCAGGCTCTTGAGGCCAAGGAGGGGGTCAAAATAGAGCGGGAAAACCAGACGCTCGCCTCTATCACCTTTCAGAATTATTTCCGGATGTACGACAAGCTGGCCGGCATGACCGGCACCGCCGACACCGAGGCCGCCGAATTTAAAAAAATCTACAATCTGGACGTGGTGGTCATTCCCACCTTCCGGAAGATGGTCCGTCAGGACTATGCAGATGTGATCTACAAGAACATCAAGGCCAAGTATCGGGCCGTGGTCCGGGAGATCAAGGAGCTGCACGCCAAGGGCCAGCCGGTGCTGGTCGGCACCATCTCCATCGAGGTTTCCGAACTGATTTCGGCCATGCTCAAGAAGGAGGGGGTCAAGCACGCGGTGCTCAATGCCAAGCACCATGAAAAGGAGGCCGAGATTATTGCCGATGCCGGTCAGCGGGGCCGGGTGACCATTGCCACCAACATGGCTGGCCGCGGCACGGACATCAAGTTGGGCGAGGGGATCGCCGACCTGGGCGGTCTGCATATCCTCGGCACCAGCCGGCACGAGTCGCGCCGTATCGACAACCAATTGCGCGGCCGATCCGGCCGCCAGGGCGACCCCGGCTCCTCCCGCTTCTACCTTTCCCTGGAGGATGATCTGCTGCGGATTTTCGGCTCGGATCGGATCTCCGGGATCATGGAAAAGCTGGGCATGGAAGAGGACGAGCCCATTGAACACGGCATGATCAGCCGGGCCATTGAGAATGCCCAGCGCAAGGTGGAGGGCCATCACTTCGAAATCCGCAAGCACCTGCTTGAGTATGACGATGTCATGAACAAGCAGCGCGAGATCATTTACCAGCAGCGCCGGGAAATATTGACCAGGGAGAGCGTCCGGCCGATCATCGAGGACATGATCACCGATCAGGTCGAGGAACTGGCCGGTGAGTTTTTCCAGGCCAAGTCGTCGTCGGAGGAATGGGACTGGGATGGGCTGAATGAACGGCTGCTGAGTCTGTTCGGCTTTGGCGAGGCCCGGCAGGAGGCCGAGACCCGGCAGGGTCTGGACCGGGAGACATTTGTCGAAAAACTGCGCACCGCTCTTTTTACCGCCTATGAGGAGCAGGAAAAGAAAATAGGGCCGGAGACCATGCGCTACCTGGAGCGGATTCTCCTCTTACAGATGGTGGACAACCACTGGAAGGAACATCTGCTCAACATGGACCACCTGAAGGAGGGCATCGGCCTTCGGGGCTACGGCCAGAAGAATCCGTTGATCGAGTACAAGAAGGAAGGGTTCGAGATGTTTACGGCCATGGTCGACGCGGTCAAACAGCAGACCCTGGGGGCATTGTTCCGGGTGCAGTTGACCAGGGAGGAAGAGGTCGAAGAGCTGGCCAGGGAGCAGCGCCGGCAGCAGCAGGCCGAAATGCGATTGAACCGGGGCGGTGATGAAGAGGCCCAGCAGCCGATGAAACGCGACGGCGACAAGGTTGGCCGTAATGCGTTCTGTCCCTGCGGCAGCGGTAAGAAGTACAAACGCTGCTGCGGCAAGGCCAAATGAATATCGAATATCGAACAAGGAATTTCGAATCATGAAGGTATCGGTGGCTCGGATCATACGGTAGGATCAAGCAAACGCGCCTCAATATCGAATTCTCTGTTTTCCTTCGACATTCATTATTCCTTGTTCGATATTCGATATTCTCTCTAAGAATTAATTTTAAGCACGCAATTTCAGCAATATCAGGTTTTGGTTTCCTGGAAGTCTGATTCAAATATTCAACTCTATACCGCAGCAAATGGTTCGAGTATGGTTATCGACGGTTTTTCCTATGCGGCAGTGGCGGCCGGTATCCGCAAGCCGGATCGGCTCGATCTGGGGCTGATCTTCTGCGACTCGCCGGCCACGGCCGCCGGCATCTTCACCACCAACCGGGTACAGGCGGCGCCGGTTCTTCTCGACATGGCGCGCATCCGTTTTTCTGGTAAAGCCCGGGCCATTCTGATCAACAGCGGCATTGCCAATGCCTGTACCGGCGAGCCCGGTATGGTGGCAGCTCTGGCCTGTGGCAGGCTGGCGGCCGAGGCCCTGGCTATTGATGAAGAGCTGGTCCAGGTGGCCTCTACCGGGGT
>MGTE01000084.1:0-5485 GCA_001799275.1 Deltaproteobacteria bacterium RIFOXYD12_FULL_57_12 | reverse complement strand
CCATGTTCGGCATGACCGTGCCGAAGACCGCCAGCCAGCAGGTGGCCGTGGCTGGCCATGATGTGAAAATTTTCGGCATGGCCAAGGGCGCCGGCATGATCATGCCGAACATGGCCACCATGCTCTGCTTCGTGGTGACCGATGCGGTGATCGCGGCCGATGTTCTGCAAGACATGCTGCGGCGCGGGGTTGACCAGTCCTTTAACCGGATCACCGTGGACGGCGATACGAGCACCAACGACACGGTTCTCCTGCTCGCCAGCGGCCGGGCTGGTAATCCGGCGATCACTGCGGCCGATTCGCCGGAGGGCAGGGCTTTCAGCACCGCGCTTGATGCGTTGCTCCGGGATCTGGCCCGGCAGATTGTCAAGGACGGCGAGGGCGCCACCAAGCTGGTCACCATCCGGGTGAGCGGCGCAGCGGATGAAGCAGCCGCGGAACAAGCAGCCCGGACCATTGCCAACTCGGCATTGGTGAAAACAGCCTTTTTCGGCGAGGACGCCAACTGGGGCCGGATCATCGCCGCCCTTGGCAGGGCCGGCATCGAGTTTGATCCGAACCGGGTGGACATCGCCTTTGATGACGTGCTCATGGTGCGGGACGGCCTTGGTCAGGGCAAGGCGGCCGAGGCCATGGCCACCGCCGTGCTCAAAAAGAAAGAGTTCGCCGTGCATGTGGAGCTCAAGGCCGGCTCGGCCGGCTGCGAGGTGCTCACCTGCGACTTCTCGGTGGATTACGTGAAGATCAACGCCGACTACCGGTCCTGATGCCCGGGAAGTCGGCGTAAACGCCAACCGCCCCTTGTCGCGGCGGGATGTCTTTCAGCAAATCGGACCGGTTGAAAAAAGACACCACATATTTTCCGGCCACGCCCAACGATCCCCCTCCAAAAAAATATCCATTCAAGAACACCCCCGCCTAGTATTCGCCTAACAAATTTCTTTCTGCTCGTCGCAAGGCTTTCCGGTCGATATTACGAGGTCAACCCTAGTGCCGGTATTATTTTTTTACTGCTTGATGTTCTGCGACATATCTGGTTAACAAACAGAGGCGACGGTTAGGAATCGTCTGTCTGGTTTTTGTCAGGTTCGCCGGAAATGGGACTGAACGCAATCCGTTGCCTCGAGAAGGTTGCCAGGGGGATCGAATGCGGTGGAGTTTGTCAACGTAGTCAATAATGGAGTTAGCCCTTAACGTCCCGGAGTTAGCCCTACAGAATATCGAACGCCGCTCCCGCCATCCCTGGCTCCCGCGGCATTAGCCCTTCCCTGGACGTCAAGGAATGTCGAATGTTGAAGTTTAACTACTTCGTGATTCTGCGGTGTTTTGTCCGAAATTCGATATTCCCCGCTGGAAATGCCCTTTGGGTGCGACGCAGGAGATCGGACTTTATGTGACGCCATCACGCATTGGCCAGAAAGACATCCACTAGATCCGGGTCGAAATGGGTGCTGGCCAGGGAACGGATGTGGGCTGCCACTTTTTCCCGGGGCCAGGCTGCATGGTAGCGACGTTCATGGATGAGAGCGTCCCAGATGTCGGCCAAGGCGAAGATTCGGGCGGCGAGGGGGATCTGCTCGCCTTTCAATCCCCGGGGGTAGCCGCTGCCGTCCCATTTTTCGTGGTGGCAGTATGGGATGTCCAGAGCCGGCTGCAGGTAAGCGATGGGTGAAAGCACCCGGAAGGCATATTCCGGGTGCCGGTGCATGATCGCGGTCTCTTCGGCCGTGAGCTGCCCCTCTTTCATGAGGATTGAATCGGGGATTCCCATCTTGCCGATATCGTGCAGGAGTCCGCCCCGGCGCACCTGCACCAGTTCTTTTTCGCTCATGCCGTAGACCCGCGCCACCCGCAGGGTCATTTCCGTCACCCGCTGGGTGTGTCCTTCCGTCTCCTTGTCGCGCAACTCCAGGGCATGGCCCCAGCCCTCGATGGTGGAGTCGTAAGCCAGTATCAGTTCGGTGTTGGAACTCTGCAGTTCGTTGAACAGGGTGGCGTTGTCAATGGCGATGGCAGCCTGTACCGACAGGGCCTCGAGGAATTCCAGCCATTCTCCGCCCTCTATGGGCTTGCCGCGGCGAAAAATTTCGAGTACCCCTTTCACCTGACCCTTGGCAATCAGCGGCAGGGCACAGTAACTGGTGAAATTTTCGTCGGTAACCAGTTCCTGGCGGATAAAATTGATTTCCGGGTGCAGGATGTCATCGATCAGGACCCGGCGGCGTTCCAGGGCCGCGGTTCCGGCACAGCCTTCGCCCAGCCGTACCTTTGACTGCTGGATGGTTGTAGTCTGGAAGCCCTTGCCCGCCCCGTATTCCAGGGTAAGAGTCGCCGGGTTCAAGAGTAGGACGGCGGCGGCGTCAATCTGCAACTGCGGCATGATCTGCTCGAGAAAGACCGTCATCGTCACCTTGAGATCCAGAGTTGAGGTGATCATGAGGTCGATGGTGTGCAGAATGGAGAGGTGCTGCAGCCTGTTCTGCGCCTGTTGCTCAGCTTGCCGGCGACCGGCGATTTCCTCTTCGAGTTCGACGTTCTTGGCAACAAGAGTGACGTTGGCTTCGTAAACCTTTTCTTCACTTTCCCATACGTTACGCATGGTGGTGCCGGTGAGGCGCATGACCAGAAAAACGAACAGAGCGCCGCCCAGGAACACCGTGCTCGTCAGCAATTCCAGAGGAAAGGCTATGTCCTGCGCATGGACGAAAAGGTACGCGACATAGCCGGCCAGGAAGAAGGCGATGAGGCAAGTCATGACAAGCCATTTCCGGCGCAGGGCGCTGGGAACTTTCTTGTGCATCCGCATGGAAATGACCAGGGAGGCAAGCATGAAAATGATGCCGGGCAAGACGATCAGCGTTGAAAGAAGATGTGTGGAAGGCATAGTGTCCTTGTCCTCGCGATTGGTGGCATTGCAACGGCTGGGTAGTGAAAATGGAAATTCTGTAGTCTGGCTGACGGCGCTTGTCAACAATTTCCATAGGAGAACTCAGGGACGTTGGTGACGTGCGGCCGGGCAAGGTCGTGTAGTCCGGCGGGTGTGAAGCCCGCCCCGGAAGCTAGGCCAGCCACCGGGTAGCAAGTCCTTGAAGGCGCTATGGTAACATAGCGTTTTAAGCGTGGGACAGCAAGCAGATAGGCCGTAAGTCGTAAGGTTGAAGGGATTGAAGGAGTAATGGGGAGAAGTAATGGGGGACTTCAGATTATAGTGCGGCCGGGCAAGGTCGCGTATTCGAGCGGGTGCGAATCCCGCCCCGGAAGGGCTAGCCACCACCCACCGGGTAGCGAGTCCTTGGACTGCAGGGGGTAACTCCTGCGGTTAAGCGTAGGACAGCGAGCCGGCAGGCCGTAAGCCGCGAGACTGAAGTGATTGGGAGCAGCCGGCAAGGCTGCAAAACTTGAGGGGTGTAAGTCCCCTTACCGTCAGTTGCCCGAATCGGACGGTTAGCATATCTGGGGCACAGGGAGGTAACAAACTGTGAGATGCTCGGATGTAAACGCCATGGCTGCTCAGTGCTGGAAAAGTACTGCGGTAGAAGCAACCTGGATGGCAAGCAAATCTGCGGGCCTGAACATAAGAGAACCTGATTAGCGCTAATCTTCCGCAAGGCGCAGTTTGTGCTCTGGAACCTTCCAGGACCTGGCCATAGTGAACAGGAGACGCTTGAACATGCCAGGGAGGTCAAACCGTCGGTTAAAGCGGTATTGAAACTCGCCAAGATAGCGGTTAGCATATTTTTCAAAGTCAAAAGCATGGTACGTTCCAGTGATGCCATTTTTCAGGTTGCCGAGGATTGTATTGACCCACCGGAAACAGTCCATGCTGGTGCTTTTACGATCTTTGCCAACAATTTCCCTTTTATGGAGGCAACCTGCGGCTTTAACAGCTTGGAAACACCAAAGTCCATCTGAAACCACGAAGGATGATGGCCTCAGAGAGCGCTTAGCCCATATTTCGATCTCTTCTTTGCAGAAACTCTTCACGGTCGAAAAGACGGCATAGAGCGGATGTCCTTGGTTGTTGGTCTGCACTGCGGCGATAAACGGGACTTTATTTTCGGAGCCCCGACCGACCTTGCCGCCGGGCAATTCGCCACCAAGATAGGCATCATCAATTTCGATACGTTCCGAGAGTATGGTGGTTTGCTCGCGTTCAAACATGACCTCCATGAGCTTATGCTTGATTCGCCAAGCGGCTCGATAACTGACCCCGATGAGGCGTCTGAGTTCCAAGATAGAAACATTGTTTTTGTTCTGAGTCTGGAAGAATATCGCTTGAAATCATGTAGTCAGAGGCAGTTTTGACGAATGGAAAATGGTTCCTTCTGTCAGTGTTGTTTGGCCTCGGCAAGCTTTGCACTGGAAAACCTTGACCCTCTGGCCTCTCCGGTAAGTGCCGTGCTGGTTGCTACTACACTTGGGGCAAATAAATCCTTGAGGCCAGCGAGCAGATTCAAGTACCGCCTCACATTGCTGCTCTTTCCCATATTGAGCAAAAAACTGGTTCAAGCTCAGACCCGGTTGAAACTATATGCGGACGTGTGCGGACGTGCGGACGGGACGCTGGTACTGACGTGCGGACGTGACGTGCGGACGGGACGCTGGTACTAAAACAACTTATACCGTACGGACGTACGGACGGGACGCTGGTAGACGTACGGACGGGACGCTGGTACTAAAACAACTTATTTTACCGTACGGACGGGACGCTGGTACTAAAACAACTTATTTGGTCCGGCCTACGCGTTTCACGCGATCAGTTTGTTCCCTTTTCAAAGGTACCTATGCCTCATCTTGGAATGGGGGCGGGGCGTTGTTTATTTGTTTATGACCCGGAATTCCGCCTAGACCTGCAACGGCAATATTCCGGCCACGGCCCCAGACAGCCGCCACACCGATCATGACGATGGCACGGTGACCGACAACGCCACCGGCCTGATGTGGAAGCAGTGCGCCGAGGGGCTCTCCGGGGCTGGTTGCGGGAGCGGACAACTCCAGACTTTTACCTGGCCGGGGCCCTTGCAGCAGGCGCAAGGGGCCAGCTTTGCCAGCCACTCCGACTGGCGGCTGCCCAATGTTAAGGAGCTTGCCTCCCTGGTGGAGAAGCGCTGCTCCTCCCCGGCCATCAATGCCACCCTCTTTCCGACCACGCCGTCCGCCTGGTTTTGGTCTTCGTCGCCGTTTGCCAGCTATTCCGACAACGCGTGGATCGTCAACTTCTACCACGGCCTTGTCAACGACGACAACCGGAACAACTACAATTCAGTTCGTCTCGTGCGCGGCGGACAGTGATTTGATTTTAGATTGGTAATTGCGGATTTCCCTGGGGTAGTGTCGGCAGAGGTTTTGGCGCTGTTTTTCGATGTCAGTCTTGCCATTGAGTAGTTTTTAGGTTACATTGAGTTATGGTCGAGTTGCGTCGCTATCAACTTGAAGATGGAAGCATCCCCGTTACTGAGTGGCTGTGCGGCTTGCGAGACATACG
>MGTE01000083.1:71143-78902 GCA_001799275.1 Deltaproteobacteria bacterium RIFOXYD12_FULL_57_12 | reverse complement strand
CTTGTCGATCAGGCCGTCCAAAATCTGGCGGTAGAGCGGGTCGGCGACAAAGGCGCGGACCTCGTTGCCCTCGCGCAGCAGACGCGCACAGAGGCTCGCGCCAGTAAAATCCCGGCTGAGGCAGAGGATTTTACTGGCATTTTATCCGGGATGGACTGCCAGCGCGAGGCATGCAGGTATGTGACGTAGAAAAGCTGGCCGTAGTCGATGTGCTTTTGACGGGAGAAGGAGCTTTGGCGGGGTAAAACAAGCACGTTATGGCTTTCCTTGCTGGTGGCGGTTTGGGCAAAAAAAATGGGCGCGAACTTCTATCGTGCCCAATCTGAGGTACCGCCAAGCACCTACCAATGACCACAAACAGAAGACGCACCCAAGCGGGTGCGTTTCCGTCAGAATCAGTCATTGGTAAGAAAATTGGCGGTTTTCAGATTGAGCGATTTCTGCGTAAACGCAAAATATATGTATGTTATCAGTCAGTTAGTTTTTTCTGGTCTTGCTTTCTCCCCATAAATAGGTCGTTAATTTTCGAGTAACGCTTGATTCTTATTCCTTTTTGCAACATTGGTCAATATGTTTGCTGGATCAAACAGCTCCGTACTGATGGTGAATACCGGGATGACCACTCACGGCCAAGCGCTGGGAATGAATCACCAGATTATGTGGCATTTATATACCCACACTTATGACAATGAATTTTAGACTGTACAGGGTGCAATTTAAACTTATACCAAGCTGGTTTCTTACAGTTAGGGCATAAGGGGCCTTTAATAGCTCCACAATCACTACAGGATTCAACTCCGGCAATATCATGGGGAACTAACACTGTTACGACTTTGCCTCTTCTTAGTTTAAACATCTCAGTGCATTGGCACATCCGATTTTTATTACGATCCAGCCAAAAGAAACGTTCGCCAGATGTTATAGCAAACTCTTCACATCCACATATCTTACAGTATTTAACTCTTTCTCTTACCAAATTGTCAGAGCCACATATGCCACAATTCTCAGGACGGTTAGTCTTCACAATACATTCTGTGGGGGACTTTGTTTTCTTATGGCCTCTTTTCCTCTCTATTTCTTCAATTGGTGGAGGAACTTTATGGTCATCTTTACCCCAGGTCATTTTTATACCTCATTCACCACCTTAACAGGGGTATTTCAGCCGGTTTTTAACTCGCTCAACAATTCCGGGTGGCGATCAAGTAGGCGGAAGAGGTTAATCACGGCGGCCAGCGGCTTGGTCTGCCCACGTTCATAACGAGAAAAGGCGTTTTTGCCCCCTCCTGCCAGTTGGGCGGCTTCCAGTTGGGTGAGCTTCAGTTTGTGGCGAATACGGGCCAGTTCTGAGGCCTCTGCAGCATCCACCCCGTCACGAAAGGCCAACCAAGCGGCTTCTTCCTCCACGTTGAATTCGGCAAAACCATCAGCGCAGTGGTCACAGAACGCCCCATGGGTTTCCGAGCTAAAGATGTGCCCCTTGTAATTCTGCGTAATGGCTTTAACGCCATCATACAACGTCCCTGACCCGCACAGGGGGCAGGGTTGCTCATTCCATTTGTTTGTCATGTCATAACTCCTTAAACGAAACGATAAAGTATTCCCCCGCCCGCTGGAATTTGATGTAGAGCGCGGCCCCGTTCCACTGCCCATGATACACGTCTTGCCAGACGCGATGATCGGCATGGGTGGTCATGCTCTTGTAAAAGTCCTTACGGGTCAGCCTCTGCACCACGGCCAAGCCATCGGCTTGGGCCATGCCCACCGCCCGGATGCCGATCCTGGCGGAGACGGTGAGGTTCATTGCCTGCACCGTCGTCATCTGCGCCTGAATTTCGGCCAGCGGGTAGTGGGGTGTGTGTTTTTCCATTGACAAAATTATCCCCTATTAGGGGAATTTCGGCAAGAATAAAAATAATCCACCCCAAAAAAAATCAGGAAACAATTCCGGGTAGAATAGAGAGCAGGTTTTACCCGGGGGCCGTCGGGGCCTGACCAAGACAACTATCTGATATAATATTATATGAACTGCGGGATCGGGGATCGTATAGGAAAGGGACGGACTGGGGGACGTTGGTTCTAAAACAACTTGCTGGAGAGCCCACAAGGAAAGACTTTTCTGCGTCATGTGATCGGCATGGGCGCGGCTTTTGATTTTTTGGCGCTTACGGCTTAAGGGACTCGGAAAATACTAATTTACCATAACGCATCCCGTCTTAGGACCATCTTTGGCCGCGCCTCAATCGCAAAATCCTCGTCGTAGCGCTGCTACGCCTACGGTTTTGCTCAATCGGCCCAGCCAAATCTGACCCCAATCCGGGCGCGATCCAGGTATATTAGTATTTTCCGAGTCCCTAAGTAACAGTCCTTAAATAATCAAACAGTCAAAAAAAAGCTGCAATGTTGTCTGATTGAGATGCGAAAAGAGGCGATAGTCAACTGTGTTGACTGTGAATAATCCATAATTGACGCTCCAGAGTAAATGGTGTATCATACCAAACATGAAAGCAGTTCTGCTGCTCTACGAAAAATATCCCGATACATACGGGAACACGGTGGAAATAAAGATATGGTCCGTGCCCCATACGGAACTGCGGCCCCATGGCCTAAAGTATTCTCTGGTGTATATCGTCGATAGATGCAGGGTCGTGGGATATGATAACGAGACTGGCAAGGGAGACCACAAGCATATTGACGGCAGTGAATATTTTACCAATTCGAGAGCCCGACGCGGCTGCGCGCTGATTTTTTAAGGGACGTTCAAGCATGGAAGGAGAAACGATATGGCAATCAGAGTTAAAAACGTGACGCTTGGCATACGTACCCTGGATGAAGGTCTTGAAAATTTCGTGGCCGTGGCAGATGCGGTCATGAGAGGTGAAAAGGTCAAGAAGCAGAGAGGGGTCTATTTCGATAATCTAGACGCCTTCAGAAAGGCTCTGACCGAGAAGAGGCTGGAACTCCTGCACACCATAAAACGGCAGAAACCGGAGACCATCCAGCAACTGGCCGAGTTGACCGGCAGGGATATAAAAAATGTGTCCGACGATCTGAGATTTCTGGCCGATCTCGACTTGGTGAGCCTTAACCGGGACGTGAATAAGAAGCGCGGCAAGGTAACACCACGCGTGACATACGACAAGATTCGGCTTGAGATTGCAATTTGATTTTTTGTGATCTGCAGGGAAACTCAGGGGCGTTGTTGACTAAGTTGACAAAGTCGGCCCCTGTCGGGGTCGGACCAAGACAACTATCTGATATAATATTATATAATGCTAAAAAATGGCTGTTTCCAGGCCTTTAAAGGTCCATTTGGGGGCTGAAAAGGGGGATTTAAGGAAGCTGTGCGTATTCCAGCCCAAGTCGGCCACTGATTCCACGCGAAGCCTTAGGCGTTTGTTGACAGTTTGCGGTCAAAAATTTCATAAACCTTACGCTCACGAGATATGCAAGTGTTAACCGGCGTTAAGGGACTTATCCAGCTCCGCTGGGTTGGATTTTGTATTGTGTCGGGGAAAATAAGACTGTTAAATATCGTATAAATATTATATTCTAATATGGAATGGCTTGTTGTTTTTACTGAAAAGTATGAGGCATGGTTTCAGGAACTGCTTGCGAAGGATAAAGCCGCAATTGCCACGGATTTGGAGGTATTACGGTCTTTGGGGCCAATGCTTGGGCGCCCTTATGTGGATCACGTTAAAAGCTCCGCATTCCCGAATTTGAAGGAACTGCGAACCGGGTTCGCTGGCCATTCATACCGCACCCTTTTTGCTTTTGATCCTGAAAGGAAAGCGATTTTACTCATTGGCGGTGATAAGAAGGGGAAAAATCAGCAGAAATTTTACCAACAATTGATCGCGCAAGCTGATGCAATCTTTTCAGAGTATTTAAAAAAAGACAAGTAAATCGAGACGGTAAGAGGTTCAGAGATGAAAACATTAGATGATATTCTGCAGGAACAATTCACCCCGGAACAAAGGACGGAAATCAGCCGGCTGGCCAAGGAAAAGATTGCTTCTATCCGTCTTAAGCATGTAAGAAAAAATCAGCATGTTACCCAAAAGGCTCTGGCGCAATCAATGGGACTCTCTCAATCAGCTTTATCCGAGCTGGAAAGGCGGCCGAATATTACCTTGAATGTTTTGCAGCGGTATATCGAAGCGCTTGGCGGGCGAGTGGAAATTCGCGCAATTTTTCCGGAAGGGGCTGAAGAACTTCTGGTTTAGGCTCTAGTCCACACCAGCCTGTATTATGACTATGAGATGTCGCGGTCCTTTTCAAGGATTTTTTTTGGGGGGGGGGGGAAGTCAGGTGCCGGAACTATGGGACGGCCGGGCAGCCGAGCGTATCGTGGCCTGCCTGCTGTGATAACGGAGGACGTAACGGAGGGGACGTTGGTTCTAAAACAACTTACGGGAGGCAAGAGGCGGAAAATGGATACGAATTTATTTTCCAGAGTATCTGACGCCGCCTCTCTGCCAAGGGCTACAAGCGGGCAAATACGCTGCCCCGTCCCATGTAGGGCGTGGGTGTTATTGTCGATCAATAGATTTTTCATCTTGCAAAACCTATTTTTTGTAGATACATTAATCTTATGGATTACGAATGGGATGAGGGTAAACGCAAAGCTAACCTACTCAAGCATGGCATCGATTTTCAGGCAGTATCCGAGTTCTGCTGGGATGACGCGGAAATCGAACAGGACGCCCGTCAGGATTACCAAGAAAAGCGTTATACCGCGCTTGGCTTTATTGGAAACAGACTTCATCTGCTGATCTTCAGTGTTCGCAATAACACAATACGCATCATCAGCCTTCGTAAGGCGAACAAACGGGAGGGACGAAATTATGAAAACAAAACCGGCACACATTTCCCAGGCTGATTGGGATGCTGTAGACAGTCCTGAACTGACACCAGAGGATTTTGCCAAGATGCGCCCAGCGAGGGAGGTTCTATACGAAATTCTTCCCCGCGAGACCGCCGACGAACTGCTGACTAAAAAACGCGGCAGGCCACCGACTAAAACCCCGAAGAAGTCAGTAAACATCCGACTGGCCCCCGACATTCTTGCCGCCTTCAAATCTACAGGCAAAGGCTGGCAGACCCGTATAGATAATGCCCTGCGCGACTGGCTCAAGGGGCATAAACCGGCATAGCACAATTCCGAGATGCGAGATGCGGGTGACGGACGGGACGTTGTTTGTTTAATAACATGTAATCCCGGGGACATCCATGATAAGTGGCCACTGATTCCACGCGAATCCGGCCGCTTTCCACTGATGTGGCATGGTAAAAATGGACACTTTCTTAAGAGTGGGTTAGTAACCTACGAGGAGGTGTTCAATGCCAAAGAAGAGGAAAAAATACACGCAGGAAAATTCGGTCCGGTAACCGGGAGTTGCGGGTCAAGATGGGCAAGGCGGCCAGGGAAAAGTTGGAAAGACAATATTCGCTGACTGCCCACTGTGAGGGGTTGCTGGATATCTACCGCGAACTCCTGGGAAGGGATATCAGAAAAGATGCACCGGAACAGTCATAGCACCTTGAGGTTTTCACTTCAGAAAAATTTGACGTGGCACGCAGCATTGTTTAAACTTATGTTTAAACAGCTTGCTTTATGGAGGGCATTATGACTGAAGCAGTTCTCGATATCAAACAATGGGGTAACAGTCTGGGGGTTCGGTTGCCTGCGGCAGTCGCCCGTGAGGCTCATCTGCACGTCGACCAGCGGGTTCGTGTTTCGGTGGAAGAGGGGCGTGTAATCATCAAGCCGATCATTGATGTACTGCTTACGTTAGAGCAACGATTGGCGCGCTTTGATCCGACACGGCACGGCGGTGAAGTCATGGCAAGTAAAACCATCGGGGCGGAACGGTGGTAACCACGAAGCAATCCACCCAGGAAAAAGGCAGCGCCTGGATACCAGATCGCCAAGACATCATTTGGATCGACTGCAACCCTCAGGTGGGGCAGGAAATGCGCGATATCCACCCCTTTCTGGTGCTTTCGCCGCGTATCTTCAACGCGAAAACTTCTCTGGTCATCGGGTTGCCCATGACCACGGCGGAATACAACTCTGACAATCCTTTTGCCGTGGCAGTCGGGCAGGCTAAGGGGCGTAAGACAGGACAGACCAGTTATGTGCTTTGCCATCAACCCAAGTCTTTTGACTGGCGTTTGCGCGGAGCCAAACCTCATCCGCTGGGGACATTGTCCGATGCCTTGTTTGCGCAGGTGTGTGAGTGTTTGAATCAAATCATCTGCTTGGGCTAGCTGAAACGTGCCATGGAACACGGGTGGTTGGAAATGACGATGCCCGACAAACCAAACAGCCCATTGCAAAATATCGGTTGACCGAAGCAGGCCGGCAATGGCTGGAAGCCCAGGAAGAGCGCAAATAAACCATGGAAGCCTGCAAAAAACATATAAATCTTTCATACTCTTTTGATGGCTCCATTCAACGCAAAGAACGCTGGCAGTTTCCTCTGGCGGCCTTGCGTGAACTTCTGCTGAACTGCATGGTCCACCGGGACTACAAAAACTTTTCGGATATTGTTATTAAAAAATTCGATAACAGGATCATTTTCACCAATCCGGGTCGGCTTTACGGCCAACTTAGCCTTGCTGACCTGAGGATGTGCGGGACGTTGTTTATTTGTTTAATAAAACAAGAAAAATATTGATGTTCCTGCAATCCTTGGAAGCGAGGTTAGCCGGTTTTCAACTCGCCCAGCAATTCCGGGTGGCGGTCGAGCAGGCGGAAAAGGTTGACCACGGCGGCCACCGGCTTGGCCTGCCCACGTTCATAACGGGAAAAGGCATTTTTGCCGCCCCCGGCCAGTTGCGCGGCTTCCAATTTGGGTGAGCTTCAGTTTTTTACGAATACGGGCCAGTTCGGCGGCTTCCGCGGCATCCACCCGGTCACGAAAGGCCAGCCACGTGGTTTCTTCCGCCGCGTCGAATTTGACGAAGCCATCCTCGCAGTGGTCGCAGAACGTCCCGTTGGTTTCGATAACGTAAAATATTTTTCGCATATTTGAATGAGGCAGGAGCAGAAAACGGGGTCAGGTCTCAACTTTTGACAACAGCCAGTGCATGGCCGGCCTCCGGTCATGAGCAGTGGTTTTTCACCCTTCATTTTTCCCTTGAACTTCCTTGCGAATCCATGCATTGTATCTGTTATGGATCATGGTCACGGCTATAAAAGCCTTTTTCCCATCCCGAGATGGTGGCAATCTGCGGCGCGGCATTGTTCGTTAGTCGGCGTAAGGCCGTATTGTGGCAAACCAGGCCGATGCCGGTGCAAATAAATTATGACTGAGAGTGTTGTTCCGAATGATCCGTTGCGTTTTATCCTTGATTGCCTAGCGACTGGCCGTGTGCTCTGGACCTATCACATGAATATGAGGATGGCCGCTCGAGCCATTTCAAGGCGTATGGTGATGGAGGCGTCTGTTTTTGAAGTCATCGAATCCTATCCCGAAGATAAATACATGCCAAGCTATCTTGTATTTGCGAGGCATGGAGGCACTGTTTTTCACTTGCTGTTCGCAACGGACATCATCAACAACAACGTCCGCTTGGTTGCAGCCTATCACCCCAGTTCTACCGTCTGGAATGACGACATGAAAACAAGGAGGGCAACATGAACTGCCATATTTGCGGGGCACCCCTTAATCAGATTGTCACCGATTTGCCTTTCAAGCTTGGGCAAAGACGTATTGTCATTTTTAAGGACCTGCCGGTCTTGCAATGTGAC
>MGTE01000083.1:54093-71134 GCA_001799275.1 Deltaproteobacteria bacterium RIFOXYD12_FULL_57_12 | reverse complement strand
GCGTAAACCGTTCCCATCGTAACAGTTTATATGGGGGACTGAGGGGACGTTGGTTCTAAAACAACTTACCGGGGGCAAGAGGCGGAAAACTGATAGGCGGGACATTGCTGAATTCGTTGACTTATTTTAACCAATTCCGGGGACACCTTACTTAATTATTGACTACCACAGTTTCGGGCACGCCTTACTGGGACCGAGCCACCACGCACATTCCCCCTTTGGTTTGCCTCTCAGTTGTGGCAGGCGAGAATAGCGCAGAGCCTGTAACAGTATTAGGAACGCCTGCCCGGAAAGCCACGGAGTCCCAAAAAAATGCTTATTGCTCTCTAAACATTATGGCTGTATAGTCAAATAAAGTGCTAAAAGACTGGGGTGTTTTGTCATGATTCAAAGAGTTGCAGAAAAATTCCTTGCCACCTGGCTTCGAAAGGGCACGCGAAAGCCCCTGGTACTTCGTGGGGCCAGACAGGTTGGCAAATCTACCCTGGTGCGGCAGTTTGCTCAGGAGAATGGTCTGATTCTCAATGAAGTTAATCTTGAAAGACATCTCAGCCTTGATGAAATTTTTAAGACCACTGATGTCCAGCAAATATGCCGGGATCTCGAGGCCATCACCGGAAGAGACATCAAAGGGAAAGGGAGCCTTCTTTTCCTTGATGAAGTACAGGCAACGCCCTATGCCCTCATGGCGTTACGCTATTTTTTAGAAGAGTTGCCCGACATCCCGATTATCGCCGCCGGCTCCCTGCTTGAATTTACCCTTGCTGATCACTCTTTCTCCATGCCGGTGGGACGGATTGAGTATTATCATTTGCATCCGGTCTCCTTCCTGGAATTCGTTAATGCACTGGAACCTGCCCTCTCGAAATATATTGTGGAGCTCACGCCTTCTTCTCCTCCCCCTGAAACCGCTCACCAGAAACTCTCCCAACTGCAGCGCCAGTACTTTTTCGTAGGGGGGATGCCAGAGGCTGTTGCGGACTACCAAAAGAACAAATCATTAGCCTCGGTTTCGGAGGTCCACCGAGCCATTATTGGCACGTACCAGGACGACTTTGCCAAATATGCCCGGAAAAACGACTTGTTGCTGCTTCAGAAAGTATTAGCCTTCATTCCCAGATCTTTAGGAAAAAAAATCAAGTTCAGCAGCATCGACAGGGAACAACGTTCGGCAAAGATCAAGGAGGCTGTCGAACTTCTTGCCAAGGCAAGAGTTTGCCATAAGGTTTGCCATAGTCGCTGCACCGGGCTACCGTTATATGCCGAAGCTAATGATTCCATCTATAAACTTCTCTTTATGGACATTGGCTTGGCCAATTATGTCTGCGGCCTGGATTGGACAGCGATCAGCGGCATGGACGATCAGCAATTAGTCAATGAAGGCGGGTTGGCCGAGCAGTTTATCGGCCAGCACCTCGTGAATCTCTCGCAAGGATTAGATCCGCCACAAGTCCAGTACTGGCTCAGGGAAGGAAAAACTTCCAATGCAGAGCTCGATTATGTCATCTCCCGAGGGAACTGGATCATTCCTGTTGAGGTAAAATCAGGGAAGAGCGGGTCCCTCAAGTCACTGCATCAGTTCATGTGTCAGAAAAAAATGAATTTTGCGGTTCGTTTTGACCTCAATCCTCCTAGCTGCCAAGAGGTGGCCCACGCCCTTCTAACCGCAGAAGGGTGTGCGGAAGTAAAATTTTCTCTTATCTCCTTGCCCCTTTATGCAGTGGAGCAGTTACCACGAATTATCGATAAACAGCGCCATAGAATCAGTGAGCAATGAAGATCTGCGGTACAATTCCGGAGGGGGATGCGGGACGTTGTTGAATTCGTTGACTTGTTTTCGCAAATTCCGGGAAAGCCATGGTTGATGATGAGAAGGTTTTTTGGGGGGGGAGTTTTTTTTGAGTAAGGAGTGAGGAGTAAGGAGTGAGGAGTAAGGAGTGAGGAGTAAGGAGTGAGGAGGAAAAAGATTTTTGTTTTTATCCTGCTGGCAATTGCTACCCTGCTGGTCTGCCAATACATTGTTGGCTGGCCCCTGAAAAGGCTGGCGCTCTCGGCGGCCCCGGCTCTGGTCCTCTTCTGGCGTCTGTTTTTTGTAATTCTCTGGTCCGTGTTCCTTTTCTGGCTGCTCATGCCCTATCTGGCGGCCGGCCGCAACCGGCGGCTGGCGGTCGGTCTTGGTCTGGCCGTGGTTGGCCTTCTGTTTGTGGCCCTTTCCCCCTATAGCTGGCGCCAGGAAATCCAAGGCTATGCCGGACGTGGTTTTCAGACCAGCACCCGGCTGGCCGGCCCGACCGCAGCTTCTGTGAAACCGGCCGCGGCCGCGCTAAAAACTACCCCGGCCCGGCAATGGTCCCATGCTGCCAAGTATGGCCATTTTTTTGTTTTTGCCTTTATCGGCCTCTGCCTGGCGCTCTCGCCAACCGCCATTGACAAGCGCCTGCTGCTCCTTGATTGCATGCTCCTGGCCGGGGCCTCGGAAATGGTGCAGTTTTTTATCCAGGGCCGGCAGCCGCTGGTTGGGGACTGGCTGATTGATATGGCTGGGGCGGTTTTAGGAGTTTTTCTGAGTGAGGCGTTAGGAGTGAGGAGTAAGGAGTGAAGACGCAAAGGCACTGGCCGCGGGCCTGGCAACGGGCCACGGGCTATTTGAGCCGTTTTAACGCTGAGCTGTAAATTTCCTTGTCCCGGCGTGGACCCACGGCGAGGACAAGAATAAACACGTCTGCCTCCTGCACCTGGTAGACGACCCGATAGTCGCCAACCCGCAGTTTGCGGAAGGCGGCAAGGGTGCCGCCGAGCGGGGCACCGAATTTTATGGGCTCGACGGTCAGCTTCGTGTCGATTGCCCGCATGATGCGACGGGCAGCGGCCGGCCCCACACATTCCAGGTCGGCGGCGACCTCGGGATGGTAAAGGAGTTGCCAGGTCATCGGCCGAATTTTTCCAGCATTGTCTGGTGCGAAAGTGCCCGGGTTGGATCGAAAGAGCTGAGTCGGGTCATGGCCAGGGCGGCCAGCCGCAGATCCTCGATTTCCTCGAGCATGGCCTCGTAAGCCTCGATTGAGAGCAGGACCGCCTTGGGGGCGTTGTTTTTCATGATGATCAGTTTCTCTGACTCGCCTTTTTCCATGGCATCCAGAGTGGCGGCGGTTTTTTTGGAAAGATCGGTGGCTGACAGATAGTCCTTGGCGTGCATGGTGGCCTCCAGTCTGATTATTGTAGTAATTATTGTCGGATTATAGTTTGTTTTTTGTTGGATTACAAGCAGACATGACAGGACATGACAGTGATAAGGGACTCGGAAAATACTAATATACCTGGATCGCGCCCGGATTGGGGTCAGATTTGGCTGGGCCGATTGAGCAAAACCGTAGGCGTAGCAGCGCTACGACGAGGATTTTGCGATTGAGGCGCGGCCAAAGATGGTCCTAAGACGGGATGCGTTATGGTAAATTAGTATTTTCCGAGTCCCTAAGGTGGTTACCTTTGGGATTTTTGGTCATCCTGAACTGTATCAGGGCCAGGCCCTGGCCCATGAGGTCATCGCTGGCTGGCTGAGCGGGGTTTTCGGCTTGAAGGGATTTACAACCCGACAATATGGCGACGCGGGACTGGCTGTGCAGGGGGATTTTTTGCTTTGCGCGGAAAGCCATTGAGATGTGAGCAAAACGGTTCTTTCGTGCTTGACAGCAAAAAGCAGAGAACGTAGTATTACAAGTAATACTCTTACTTCTGACGAGGAGGCGCGAACAATGCAGGTAACATCAAAAGGTCAGGTCACCATCCCCCTGGCAATCAGAAATAAACTAGGAATTATGCCGCACACGGAAGTGGACTTCATAATGAAAGACGATATTGTGCAACTGGTAAAGGTAGAGCCGCGCGACAAATCGCGCGGCAGCAAATTGATCAAGCAAATGCGTGGAAAAGCAACGGTGCGCATGACTACCGATGAAATCATGAGCATGACCAGGGGGGATGAGTGACGCCGAGAGTTTTGGTTGACAGCAATGTCCTTCTGGATGTGTTCAGTGAAGATAAGAAATGGTTTGGCTGGTCTTCAGAGGCTCTTTCTTCTTGCGCCGAGGAGAGCATATTGTGCATAAACCAGGTCGTCTATGCGGAAATATCAATTGGTTTTGAACGGATAGAAGAATTGGAAGCGGTTCTGCCAAAAGATCATTTCCAATATCTCCAGCTGCCCTATGAAGCGGCCTTTCTCGCCGGTAAATGCTTCCTGAAATACCGACGGGCCGGGGGGATGAAGCGGTCGCCCTTGCCGGATTTTTTTATTGGTTCCCATGCTGCTGTTGAAAACATGACACTTCTTACCAGAGACGTCGCGCGTTACCGCACATATTTCCCACGGCTGACCATTATTGCCCCGGAGTGAACCCGCTCACGATAAGACGGGGGGGCGGCCTTTGATTATCACGCCGGCTACACAACGGGTGCCGGCCCGGCAGCCGCTGGTTGGAGACTGGCTGATTGATATGGCTGGGGTTTTTGTGGGGATTTTTTTAGTACCTTAGAAATAATATTCTGCGCGTTTTTGGCAGAAAATTATTTCGTGAAGGTACTTATCCCGTTTATCGGGGTTAGGACTTAGGGACTTGGAAAATACTAGTATACCATAACGCATCCCGTCTCAGGGCCACCTTTGGCTGCGCCTCAATCGCAAAATCCTCATCGTAGCGCTGCTACGCCTACGGTTTTGCTCAATCGGCCCAGCCAAATCTGACCCCAATTCGGGCGCGATCCAGGTATATTAGTATTTTCCAAGTCCCTTAGGCGTAAGGAGTGAGGAGGTTAAAGGTGAAAGGTTAAAGGTTTTATACTGGTCGCGGTGGGAGGTGGCCGATATCTAAGCCGTATAGAAGATTTCGCCATTCTTGTCGTAATCTGGCTGAAGGCCGGCGCGGACACGCGGCCCGTCCATGTTTCAAAGCTGTTCAATGCAAGTACGCTTGACATTACTAACGTGGCTCGTTATTATTGGCCATGATCGCAACATTCAAGTGCTCCGACACGAAAGCCCTGTTCAACGGCAAGCGAGTTGCCCGCTTCGTGAATATCCAAATCGTGGCCTTGCGCAAGCTGGCGATGCTTAACCGGGCTGAAAATCTGGGAGATTTGCGTATTCCGCCCAATAATAGGCTTGAGCAATTGAAGCGCGGCCGAATCGGGCAATGGAGCATCCGCATTAACGATCAATGGCACATATGTTTCCGCTTCCAAGACGGTCATGCCTATGACGTTGAGATCGTCGATTATCATTGAAGGAGAGTGACCATGCCACGTGAAATACCTTACCCTACCCCCGGCGAAATTTTGCTGGAGGAATTTTTGAAGCCGATGGGGATTACCCAGTATCGGCTCGCCAAGGAAATCGGCGTGTCGCAACGGCGCATCGGAGAAATCGTCGCGGGCAAGCGGGCCGTGACCGCCGATACCGGCTTACGACTCTCTCGTTTTTTCGGTACCAGCGACGGTTTCTGGGTCGGCTTACAGACTGATTACGATACGGCGAAAGCCAAAGATGCCCTCTCTGATGTGTTGTCGCGCATTCATCGTTTCGAGCCTGTTCATGTTTAGCCCCGAGCGGCGGGTTTTTTTGAGTAAGGAGTAAGCGCCTCACGCCGCGGGCGGCGGTTTATCATAAAGTAACTTTTCGCCAGTTCTTGCCCTGGAAAAGGCAGAAGAGAATATCGAATATCGAACACCGCTCCCGCCACCCCTGGCTCCCGCGCGGCATTAGCCCTTCCTTGGGCGTCAAGGAATAATGAATGTCGAAGGGAAGCAGGGAGTTCGATGTTGAGGAATGGTTGATTGATTTTGCCGTTCGTATAGTTCGAACCGCCGAGACCTGGCAAAGACAAAAAATCGACAATCACAACCCGAAAAAAACTTCATGATTCGAAATTCCTTGTTTACCCCGCAAGGGGGCACAAGCTTTATTCGATATTCTCTTTAAAAACCTGAAACACGCAATTTCAACAAGTTAAGTTTAAGTTACTTGGCAGGAGTGAGGAGTAAGGAGTGAGGAGTGAGCGTTACGTTACTTGGCAGGGGCGGTTGTTTCAATAGTGCATCAAGTCCGTGCGCCAGGGAACAGGCCCAATTTCCTTCACCATTTTCATCATCTGCCGCCAAGAAGGTCTGACAGAGAACCGATTTCATTGAGGGGCACCGCGGTAATTGCTTCATCCATGGGGTAGCGATGTCGGCCAGGATAGACGATCAGGAGATGATCGAGGGTCAGGTCCGCCAGGGCCACTCGCATTGATCTGGTAATTGCCGGAGCGTCGGAATATTTGATTTCGATGCCAATGCGACGCCCCTGCTGGAACAACAACAGATCGATCTCGGCCCCGCTGTGGGTTGCCCAAAAGTATGCCTGAAAGGGACGAATGACTTGCAGGATATTTTCCATGACAAACCCTTCCCATGACGCCCCGATCTTGGGGTTGCCGGCAAGTGCGTGAAAGTCTGGGATGTCCATCAAGGCATGCAGGATTCCCGTGTCCCGCAGGAAGATTTTCGGTGATTTCACCTGCCTTTTTTTGAGATTTTCATGCCACGGCTGGAGTTGTCTGACCATGAAGGTCCCGGCCAGCAGATCGAGATAGGAACGGGCGGTTTTGTCGGAGATTCCCATGGCCCGGCCAATTTCCGAACCGTTCCAGATCTGTCCGTGATAATGGGCGAGCATGGTCCAGAATCGCCGCATGGCGGTCGCTGGAATCGTAATGCCGAGACTGGGAATATCCCGCTCCAGAAATGTCCGGATGAAACCTGCCCGCCAGGCTTGGCTATCGGCGTCGGTCCTGGCGAGAAAGGAACGGGGGAAACCGCCGCGCAGCCACAGATCCCGCCAGGAGTCTTCCCCTGTTTCCAGCAGGTCAAAGCCGGACAGTTCAATGAATTCTACTCGTCCGGCCATGGTTTCCGAAGCGTTTTTGATAATGTCCGGTGAGGCGCTGCCAAGGATGAGATACCTGGAGGCGCAGTCCGGTTTATCGACCATGACGCGCAGCACGGAAAAGAGTTCCGGCATGCGTTGGATTTCGTCGAGAATGATCAGGCCGGAAAGCGAACCAAGCATGAGTTCCGGATTTCGCAGACGTTGTTGGTCGGGCACTGATTCGAGATCAAAATAATGGGACTGCTGATTGTCGCCCACCGAGCGCGCCAGGGTGGTTTTGCCACATTGCCGCGGCCCGAGTAAGGCCGTGATCGGTGCGCGCTTGAGGCTATCGTTGATTTGGCGGGTATATGTCGGTCGGTGGATCATGGGTCACTACTAACATTGAAATGTCGGATAGTCAATCCGGATTTTCAATGTTGGTTCGGGTGGCCATGCTTTCCCCTTGAGTTACGGGAGAGCCCAGAAAGGAAGACGCTTCTGCTCCCAGCGCGGCAGCCGCTCGTGGGGGATTGGCTGATTGATATGGCTGGAGTTTTTGTGGGGATTTTTTAGGGCTGAGGAGTTTTTTTGAGTGAGGAGTGAGGAGTGAGGAGGGCGCAAAGGCACAAGAGGCCACAGGCCTGGCAACGGGCACGGGTTATTGGCGACCGGCCCTTTTCCAGTGAGTTATGAAAAGTTGTTTTCTCCTTTCTCCTTTCTCCTTTCTCCTTTCTCCTTTCTCCTCACTCCTTACTCCTCACTCCTTACTCCTTACTCCTTACTCCTCACTCCTCACTCCTTACTCCTCACTCCTCACTCCTTACTCCTTACTCAAAAAAAGCACTTCTTTTCCGGGTTTCAGGGACGGTTTTCCGGGAAACCGGAAGGCGGGGCAACAGGGATCTGGTCAGCAGCCGGCAAGGGGCAGGGTGGCAAGAGTCTGGGGCGGTCCGGCCAATGGCTCTGCCAGCAAGGGTTGCCGGGCGATGGCGGTATGGCTGGGTTGCCGGGCTGGGCCGGTTCTTTGGCTTTTTTCTTTCAGGCGTGTTCTTTGCATGAATTTTACAGGCGGTCGGGAGGGATTCCGTACGGCTGGAACCGATTCGGCGCAATGGTTGATTTTCAATGGGCGATGCGGAAAAAGGCGGCCGTGGCTGGCTGCTGGAATAATACAAACGAGGAGATGGCCATGAAAAAGCGGGCAGGGATTGTGTTGATAATGGCAATGGTGGTTGGTCTTGCTTGTATGGGGACGGCTTGGGCGGTGACGTGTGACTCTGCGAGTCCCGGGATGGTGAATTATCCCCCCGGGACATGCTTGATAATTAAAATTTGCGACAGTGGCAAGGTGTACAAATTGAGTACTAATAATTGCGTTGATGATAGTTCCTGCAGGAATGAAATAATTACTACCTCCGATGGCGAGCGGGTGTGTATAAAAAACAACTGATGAACTTGCCAGGTGCCAAGCTGAGTAAGTCAGTTACGCAAAATCGACAGGTTGCACTGAGGAAAACCTTGGACATTTATTTCGCGGTGCTGACAAGATGAACGCGGCCACCGGCTTAATACACTTCATCTTCGCTCATCTGCGGTGTGTTTTTTTCGCCAACGAGCGGTCATTGGCTGCACGGGGACAATGTTGTTAAGTGCCCCCTGCCCCCTCGGTTGTCGGCATGCCTCTTTTCCTCCTTTTGTTGGCCATTGTTCTTTCACCTCTCGCCCTAGGCGCGGTTGACCTCCCGGCCAAGATTCTGCTTCAGGCCATGGGATTGGGGGCGGCTTTTCTCTGTCTTGTACACCCGACGAGGCGCCCCGGCCTCTTGCGGGTTCCCGGCCTTCTGCCGCTCTTGCTCTTTCTCGGTTTTCTCTTAGTTCAGACAATTCCCCTGCCGACCGGGCTTCTCCAGTTTCTCTCGCCCGCCACCTTTATCCTCTATGAAAAAACCATTGGCCTGGCGGAGATGCCGGCCTGGCTGACCTTGTCCCTGGCGCCGCAGTCCACCCTGAAGGAGTTTTTCCGGTTTGCCGCCTATGGTTTTTTTTATATTCTGACCATCCAGCTTTTGAGCGACCGGGATCGGTTGCGGCGGTCGGTTTACTGGGTGGTGGGGTTGGCCGCGCTCATCGCCCTGCAGGCTATCTTGCAAAAAGCCTTTGACAACGGCCGGCTCCTCTGGCTCTGGCCGGCGCCGGCCGGCACCGAGTATGTCGGGCCCTTTATCTACCACAACCATTTTGCCGGCTACGCGGAGATGGTGGCTGGCCTGGCGCTTGGCCTGTTTCTCTATCTACGCCAGCAGTCGGGTCGCACCACTGGCCCGCTCCGGCAGCGGCTCGCCGCTTTCCTGGCCCGGCCGCGCCTTAATTTGTTTTTGCTTGCCGGCCTGGCCCTGCTGCTTCTGCTGGTGGCCATGGTGGTTTCCATGTCGCGGGGCGGCATGCTGAGCCTGGCCGTGGCCCTGGTTGTTTTTTTTGTTATTCTGGCCCGGCGGGAGCGATTCACCGCCACCGGCATCGGCGCAATTGTGCTGTTGCTCTGTGTGTTGATCGTCGGTTGGGTGGGCGGCGCCGTGGCGGATCGGGAGTTCGGCGCCATGTTTGACGCCCAGGGCAATCTTGCTGACGGCCGTCTCCAAGTCTGGCGGGACGCCCTGCTCATGGTTCGCGACTTTCCCTTATTCGGCACCGGCTTCGGGACCTTCGGCCATATCTACCCGACCTATCGGACGATCATCGGCGGCAAGTTCTACTACAACGCCCACAACGACATCCTGGAGCTGTTCACCGACACCGGCCTGATCGGTTTTTCTCTCATGGGCTGGTTCGTGCTGGCCGCGGTGCGAGCGGCCCTGGTTAAAGGTCGTAAACGGCGCGACCCGCTGGCCCGTTATATTTCCCTGGGCGCTTTAACCGGTGTTCTGGCCCTGCTCCTCCACTCGTTGGTGGACTTCAACTTCCAGAGCGGCGCCAACGGCCTTTATTTTTTCTTTCTGCTCGGCCTGGCCGTGGCCGCGGCCCATGTTGAAAGCCGCGGCCAGGCCAGCCGCCTGCCAGTGGTAACCGGCCGCGGCTGGCGGCCAGCCGGCGCGATCCTGGCCGGCCTGTTGTTGGTGGCCGGCGCTGTGATGCACTACGGTATGTGGCGGGCCGGCCAGGCTGTTGCCGCCATGGATGCCGCGGGTCCGGATTCCGAGACGCCGCCGGCCCAGGTAGAGGCCCTGGCCGCTGATCTGGCCGCTAGCCTGCGCCTGGCGCCCCTTGATTCGCTCGCCGCCTTCCGGCTGGCCCAGGCCCAGGATTTGCTCGGCAATAAAGCCGAGGCGGCGCGTTTTTTTCAGCGGGCCATCCGCCTCAACCCTGCCCAGGCCACCTTTCACTATTTCTACGGACTCTTTTTGAGCCGGCAGGGCGATCTTGACCGGGCCGACGGTTTCATGCGGGCCAGTGTCCGTTATGGCGCCTATGACCCGAGCCGCCGGCTGTTTTACGCCATCTGGCTCGTGCAGAACAAGGGCCACCAGGAGGCGGGTGCCGAATTCGGCCGAATGCTGGCCATGGCCCCTGCTGATGCTGCTGGCGGCATCCAGATCATGGCGGCCATGGGCTTAAGCGACGACGAGATCAGCGCCAGCCTGCCCGACCGGGTGCAGCCCCATCTGGCCTTTGCCGCCCATCTGCGGGAAAAGGGCGAAAAGGAAGATGCTGCCGAGGCATACCAGGCAGCCCTGTCGCACCTGGACCGGGAACCGACAATCACGGCCGCTTTCTTCTGGCCGGCCCATGATTTTTTTGTGAAGGAAAAGCGAAATGATGACGCACTGGCGGTTCTCCGGCAGGCCGTGGCGCGGCTGCCCGGCGATACCCGGCTGCGGGCGGCGTTGGAGAAAATGAGGACTGAGGACTGAGGGCTTAGGTGAAAGGTAAAAGGTGAAAGGCTAAAGGCGTGGTTTTTAGGCTGCCCTGCTGTGGCTGGCAAGCTGAAACAGTGAGGAGTAAGGAATGAGGAGTAAGAAAAAGTCTGTCCGCCGTTAAGCCGGCAAGTTGGATAGCCGGCAAGCCAGCATGCAAGGACTGCGGGCCGAGGAGAAATATACGCTGGCGCGGAAGGTTTATATTCCTGACCCAGCAGAGCTGGATAAGTCCCCTACCAGCAGTCAAAACCTGAATGTCTCGTGGGCGTTAGGGTAACGAATTTTTTGGCCGCAACCTGTTAACATCCAACGCATAAGGGACTAAACGCACGGGCATTGACTCCGTGATTTCTGTTGATATATTCCGAACCACACGAAATAAATCGTTAACCTGGGCTTCAAGTTGACAAAATGTCCATCTTGATCTATGGTTGACAAAAAGGAAACTTCTGAGAGGTTGGTGATTGCACGTCATATCCCGGAAAACGTTCAAGGATGCCGCAAAGCAGTACCCCAATGATGCGGCGGCCATTGAGCGGACCTATAAAGTTTTGCGTTCTGGTGATTTCAGTGCGCCAGACAACCTGCGGAAGGTTTTCCCGTCACTGGATAATTTTCGATACAAGGACAAATGGTGGGTCATTGATATCGGCGGCAATAACTTGCGGTTGATTGCGTTTATTGAGTTTCAGGACAACCGCATGTACGTTAAGCATATTGTCACTCATGCCGAGTATGACAAGCTTTGCAAGCGATATGCAAAAAAGGTGGATTGATATGGGCTTTGCAGCGATTAAAGAAAAAGCACGAGACCTGTTTCGCGAAGCAGACTTCATCGGTCATATTAAAAATGAAGAAGAATATGGGCAGGCGCTCGCCCTCATGGATGAACTGATAGAAGACTACGACAATCAGCGTCTATTGATTGAAGTGCTCTCGGTAGCGATTGAGCGCTGGGAAAATACATCTCAAGAGTTTGTTGCGTTTAATCGGCGAATCAGTGACCTGGATGGCGGGGTATCTGTTCTGAAGGTGCTGATGGAGCAGCATGGATTAGGCGTGGCCGATCTCCCGGAGATTGGCAGCAAGTCGCTTGTTTCAAAAATCTTGAATAACGAACGTAACCTTACCCGTAAGCATATCGAATCGCTCAGCAATCGATTTGGGGTGAGCCCAGCTTTATTTTTTAGTTTGCGCCGATAACCCGCGGATAATAGATCCGCGATTCCGGGGGCACCATACTTTAGAGCTTATTTATGGATAAGCTCTAAATTGAGTTAAGGAGTA
Source organism: Deltaproteobacteria bacterium RIFOXYD12_FULL_57_12 (assembly GCA_001799275.1). Classification (GTDB taxonomy): domain Bacteria; phylum Desulfobacterota; class Desulfobulbia; order Desulfobulbales; family BM004; genus YD12-FULL-57-12. The sequence continues at coordinate 59,026 of MGTE01000083.1, read as the reverse complement.
AAGGCTGAGGGCTGAGGACTTCGGTCGGTCCAAACAGGGATGCGCCGGTATGCGGTGAACCGGTTACCGCTGTAAACCGTGTTCAGGCTGCCTGTTCGACCTCGGCAGTAACTTTCTGGCCAATCGCCTGCTCAGCTATCGCCAGTTCGTATCTGGTTTGCAGGTTCATCCAGAAACGGGCGCTGTTATCAAAATAACGGGAAAGGCGCAACGCCGTTTCAGCAGTTATGCCGCGCTTGCCGTTAATGAGTTGCGTAATACGACCCGAAGGCACCCGCAATGCCAATGCCAGCTTGTTAGCCGACAGTTCGCGTGCTGCCATTTCGCGTTTAAGAATACGCCCCGGATGTATTGGTTTCATAATGTTACCCCTTGTGGTAATCCGTAATTTCAACATCATACCTGAATCCGTGACGGCTTTGAGCTGAGCAACAATCTATCATGCCGTTATTAATTAATAATATGAAAATTTTCGCTTGATTATCGATTCACCCCGCCGCCTTTCAGGGCGCCCGAGAATGGCACATCTTCTTCGTTGGCAACTCGTTGATATCGCACAAGGATAATCAACATCGTCGCCGCCTCGCATCTGCACCATTCTCGAACGCTCACGGATTCAGGTCATATGCATCGCCATCCTTAAACAGGAAACATATAAAATACTACGTACTCCGTAGTACCGCAAACGACCTTTTATAGTTCCCAGGGATATCTTGTTTAATTGGGTGGGGAGTGAGGCAAAAGGTGAAAGGTGAAAGGATTGACGGCCTGGGATTTGCATACTGTAACAGATGCGCCCGGCATGGATGGGCAATCGGCCCGGCCTCTGGCCGTGGCAGCATATTTGCCGGCTGGTGGCGGCAGAGCCGTTGCTGGGCGATTGTTTCCGGAAAACCGGAAAGCTGGAGGGTTTTTCCGGTAAAACGGCGGTGGCGCTGGGGTTGGCCGGTAAAGCGGGCCGCCCGGCAAAAAAACTGAAGAAGTAACTATGCAGGTGGCTAGTCTGTAGGCGTTTAGGCGAACAGGTAACAGGGAAATGATTCACATGTTCACACAAATATTCAAAAAAAAGTTTTTCACTCCTTACTCCTCACTCCTTACTTCCTCATCAGCGGTTTCCTCCCATTGGCCGCGGCAGCGGCGACCGACGCCCCGGCGGTCTTGGCCGAGGACAAGGCATCCGCGGCCGGGCAGATCAGCGGCGACGTCTTTGGCCGGGCTGGCCACTATGTTCATCCCTTTGTCAGTGGCGGCTACAGCTATAACGACAACATCACCAACACCCGTGACAATCCGGAGAGCGATACGGCCTGGCATGTGACGCCGGGGATCTGGCTGGCCGTGCCCGGGGTCAAGGGCGAGTATGCAGGGATCAGCACCTCGAGCTTTACGCCTGGCGGCCTGGCCTTTGACTTTGAGCGGCCCGCTGCCTTCCGCCGCTATCAGGCCTACCTGCTGGCTGGCGCCGACCTGCAGCGCTATCTGGACCACCCGGAAGAGGACACCACGGACTCCAAGGTTGAGGGACTGTTCCAGTACAACTTCCGGGGCGGGCTGTCGGCCAACCTGGCGGACCAGTACTACAACGGCCATGACGTGCGCGGCACCGGCATCTCCACCGAGCTGGACAAATTCACCACCAACCTTGCGACCCTGGTCCTGACCTACGATCTTAGCAGCAAGTTCGCGTTGCGGGCCGATCTGGGCAATTTTGACGTGAACTACGACGGCGCCAGAAACGACTACCGAGATCGCGAGGACAACGCCCTGGCCACCTATCTCTATTACAAATACTCGGCAAAGACAGCGTTGTTTCTCGAATATCTGTTTCTGGACATCGCCTATGACCAGGATTACGGGCTGGACAGCAGGGAACATCATGTCTATGGCGGGCTGCGCTGGAAGCTTTCCGACAAGTCGCGGGGTACGCTCCAGGCCGGCTGGGTGGACAAAACCTTTGCCGCGCCCGGCGCCGGCAGTCAGGGTGAATTTTCCGTGAGCCTTTCAGGCAGCCACAATCTTTCCAGCAAGACCTCTTTGTCCGTGAGCGCGGCCCGGCGGCTGGTGGAGCCGGACATGCCCGGTGCGAGTTTTTCCCTGTCGCACAGCCTGAGCGCCGGACTCAACCAGCAGCTGACCGGCAAGATCAGCGGCTCTCTGAGTGTGTCGTACACCAGCCAGGACTACGACAGTCTGCTGCGCTACGGCGCCGAGATGCAACAGCGGAGCGACAAAATCTACAGTCTCTCGCCAGGCGTAAGCTACCGGCTGACCCGCTGGCTGGCGGCCCGGCTCTCCTGCAGCTATACGGAACGGGACTCCAATTTCGACGAGTTCGACTATACTGGCAAATCGGTGATGCTGAGTCTCGGGATGGAGATGTGAGGGAACAGTGAGGAGTTAGGAGTGAGGAGTGAGGAGTGAGGAGTGAGGAGAGAGGAGAGAGGAGTGAAAAGTGAGGAGTGTGAAGGTGATTGATTTGACGTCTGCTTTGCGGCGTGGCCTGTGGTTGACAATGTGGATCGTGCTGGGCCTGGTGCTCTTGGGCGCGGAGTCCTGCCCGGCCCAGGATTACATTGTCGGCGAGGGCGATGTGCTGAAGATCACGGTCTATGACAATCCGGATCTGAGCACCACGGTCCGGGTGGATGGCGAGGGCAATATCCTGATGCCCCTGCTCGGCCAGGTCAACGTGGCCGGCCGGCCGGTGGCCGCTGTTGCCGGGCTGCTGGTGAGCCGGCTGGCCGAGGGCTACCTGGTCGATCCGCAGGTCAACGTTTTTATCGAGGAGTTCAAGAGCAAAAAGGCGGTCATTCTCGGCCAGGTCATCAAGCCGGGCCAGTATGAGCTGCGCGGCTCCACCACCTTGCTCGAGGTGATTTCGCTCGCCGGCGGTCTGGCGGTTGACGCCGGCAACACCGTGACCATCAAGCGGCGGCATGACGGGGCCGACGCGACCACGAGCGACATCATCACCATTGACATGAATAAACTGGTCGAACAGGGCGACACCGCGTTAAACGTCCAGATCATGGATGGCGACACCATTAATATTTCCAGAACCGGCATGTATTTCGTGACCGGCGAGGTTAACAAGCCCGGTTCCTACAAGTATGACGAGAAGACCACGGTAATCAAGGCGATCACCATGGCCGGCGGTTTTACCGACACGGCGTCGATCGGCCGGCTGCGGATCATCCGCAAGGTGGAAGACAAGGAAACCGTGCTGGAGAACGTCAAGATGGAGGCGGCAGTGCAGCCGGAAGACGTAATCGTCGTGCCGGAGAGCTTTTTTTGAGTGAGGAGTTAGAAGTAAGGAGTGAGGAGGGAAAAAATTGGAGAAACCGCACAAGAGGCTGCGGGCCTGGCAGTTGGCCATGGATATTGTCGAGATGGTCTACAGCGTTTCTGAAAAATTTCCCGCTCTGGAGAAGTACGGCCTCATTTCACAGATGCGGCGTTGTGCGGTGAGTGTGCCAAGTAATATCGCCGAAGGGGCCGGACGGAACACGAAAAAGGAATTTGTGAATTTTCTCCATATAGCACAGGGGTCGCTCAGTGAACTTGATACCCAGCTTGAGCTGGCGAGGCGCTTGGCCTTTATCGATGACCCTGCTTGGAGAGATCTTGATACGATGGTTACCGAGGCAGATAAAGTTTTATCCGGGCTTATCCGGTCTCAGAAAGGAAAGTAAGGAGTGAGGAGTAAGGAGTGAGGAGTAACGGCCTGAAGAGACCCTGTTTTTTCTCCTTACTCCTCACTCCTTACTCCTCACTAAGAAAAAATGGAAGAAAAAGAAATACATCTTCGCGATTACTGGCGGGTGATTGAGGCACGCAAGACCACGGTGCTTACCTTTCTCCTGATCGTCTTTACCGTGGTTCTGGTCGGCACCCTGACCGCTACTCCCAAGTATGCGGCAGCCACCAAGGTGCTGGTGGAGGAGAACGAGACCAACCCCCTGGACAACCGGTATGCCTATTACCGGCAGCTCGATCCCGAGTTCATTGCCACCCAGAGTCAGATCATCAAGGGTGCCCGGGTGGCCCGCAAGGTGGTGGGCATCCTGAAACTCGACACGAACTATGCGGCCTTCTTCCCGGAGAGCAAGCAGGGCGGCACGTTCCTGGCCGGGCTCGGCAACTGGGTCGGGCAGCTGAAGGCGCGGTTGTGGAAGCCGGCCCCGCCGCCGGAAATGCCGGCCGGCATCGAGGGGTTGGCACCGGAGGAACTTTCCGAGGCTGAGATCATCGCCGATGTAATCAGCAGCGCCATCACCGTGACGCCGGTTAAGGAGAGCAAGGTGATCGAGATCGGCTTCATGTCCGAGAACCCGGTGCTGGCCAGGCTGGTGGCGAACACGGTGGCCAAGGCCTACATGGAGGAGATCCTCGAAATGAAGATGGCCACCTCCAGCCAGACGGTCAAGTGGATGAGCCAGAAGGCTGAGGAGGAGCGCACCAAGCTGGCGGCCTCGGAAAAACGGTTGCAGGAGTACATGCGCGACCAGGACCTGGTGACAGTCGAGGATAAGCTGGCGATCATCCCGCAGCAGCTCTCCGAATTCAGTACCCAGTTGAGCCGCACCGAGACCAAGCGCAAGGAGATGGAGAATCTCTACCTGCAGCTGCAGAACCTGGGCAACCGCATCGAGGAGGCGGAAACCATTTCGGTGATTGCCGGCAACAGCGTGGTCCAGACCCTGCGCGAGCAGATCATGCGGCTGGAGCAGCAGATCAACGAGCTGTCCCAGAAATTCGGGCCCAAGCATCCGGCCATGATCAAGGTGCTGGGTGAGCGGGATATTTTGAAGGAGAAGAAAAGGCTGGAGATCGGCCGGGTCATCCAGTCGATCAAGAAGGAATACGAACCGGCCCGGGCCAACGAGGAGAATGTCCGGGAGATGCTGGCCAAGACCCGAGCCGAGGCGAT
>MGTE01000083.1:48546-54083 GCA_001799275.1 Deltaproteobacteria bacterium RIFOXYD12_FULL_57_12 | reverse complement strand
CCCAACAAAAAGCGCAACATCCTGCTCGGTCTGGTGCTCGGTCTGTTCGGCGGCGTTGGTCTGGCCTTTTTCCTTGAATATTTGGACAACACCGTCAAGTCGCCGGACGAGGCGGAAGAGCGGTTCGGCCTGCCGGTGCTCGGCGTGGTCAGCCGCTTTGCGCAGAAGGACGTGGATGCCGGTCCGGTCATCTCCCAGGCGGAGCCCGAATCGGCACTCAGCGAGAGCTACAAGACCATGCGTGCCGCCATTCTGCTGTCGGCGGCCGAGGCGCCGCCCAAGGTGATCCAGATCACCAGCATGCTGCCGGCCGAGGGCAAGACGACCACGGCCATCAACCTGGCCACCACCATGGCCCAGGCCGACCGGCAGGTGCTCCTGATCGACGCCGACATGCGCAAGCCTCGCCTCCACAAGATTTTCAGCCTGAATAATGCCAAGGGGCTTTCCTCCTACCTGGCCGGCTCCTCGGATGATGAGATTATCCAGGCCGGACCCGGCAGCCTGCGGATCGTCACTGCCGGGCCGACACCGCCCAACCCCTCCACCCTGCTGGAATCAAAACGGATGCAGGAGTTTCTCCAGACCTGCCGCGAAAAATTCGATGTGGTGGTGATCGACTCGCCGCCGGTTGTGTCCGTGGCCGACAGTCTGCTGATCAGCAAGGTGGTTGACGGCGCCATCGTCGTGATTCGCGGCCAAGTGACCGCCGCCGAGGTGGTGGACAAAGGCCTGAAGACCCTGCGTGACATCCATGCCCCCCTGCTCGGCCTGGTCCTCAATGCCGTGGATCTGAGCCGGCACCAGTACTATTACTATGGCTATTACGGGTATAAGGAAGAGAAGGAGAAAGTGAGGAGTGAGGAGTTAGGAGTAAAAAAACGCGCTTTCTTTATGCCTTTCCTCCTCACTCCTAACTTCTCACTCCTCACTCAAAAAAAATGATCGACCTCCACTGTCATATCCTGGCCGGTCTTGATGACGGGCCGGAAGATGTTGCCGATTCCGTGCGCATGGCCCGGATCGCCGCGGCGGACGGGATTAAAATTATTGTGGCCACGCCGCATATCAGAGAGAGGTTGACGCCGCCCGGGCTCATTTACGGGCAGGTGGCGGCGTTGAACGCGCGGCTGGCTGATGAAGGGGTGGCGGTGACGGTGGTGGCGGGCGGTGAGGTTTTTGCCATGCTCGATCCGGCGTTGCTTGGGGGCTACACCATTCAGGGCAGCCGCTACTTGCTGGTTGAGTTTCCCTATACCCATCTGCCGAAGAACGCCGGCGAGATTTTGTTTCGATTTGTTGAACAGGGGTTTTGGCCGATCATCAGCCATCCGGAGCGGAACCCGTCGGTGCTGAGAGATCCGGAGCTGCTGGCGTCGCTGTTGAACGACAACATCTCCGCGCAGATCACCGCGGACAGCCTGGCGGGAAACTTCGGGGCGCAGATACAGGCCTGCAGCTGTCATCTGCTGCGGCAGGGGCTGGTCAGTTTTCTGGCCAGCGACGGCCATTCGCCCGAAAGCCGGCGGCCTGTGCTGTCTACCGCCCTGAAGATTGCTCGGAAAATTCTGGGGCGGGAAAAGGCCGATCGCCTGGTGCAGGACAACCCGGCTGCGGTACTGGCTGATGCGCCCCTGGAGCAGTAACCCCGGGTGGAAAGGCTGAAGGATAACAAGGGGCAGGGCGATTAGCTGGCTGTTGAAGTGGGGCCTTCATCGAAGGGACTTTCCCTGCAATTCTGGGCAGTTTTTGTGAATTTTTCAACAGCCTGCTCTGCTGATCTGAGGAGTATGTGCAGTCGACCTCCGCGACGGCTGAGGTGTTCACCAAGCAGTGGAATATCGGCAAGCGGACCATGCTCGATGTTCTTGATACCGAGGCCGAGGTGGTCAACGCCAAGAAGTATCTGATTACTGCCAAATACGATGGCACGTATGCCCAGTGCCGGATCTTGAACGGCACCGGCATCCTGGTGCACGCCCTTGGCCTAGAATGACCTCTGCTTTTTTTTATCATGTTTTTCGATAGGGCAGCGGTGAACCGGCCGCTGGCCCGAGCCTGAGCCGGACGTACCGATTATGACCACGATTGCCTTCAGACTCTACCTGGTGCTGCTCCTCTTTGCACCGCTCGCCTTTGGCTGCGTAGAACCGTGGTCCGCAGCGATTCTGGAAATCGGCTGCCTGGCCGCGCTTTTTCTGTGGGTGGCCGGCAGGCGCGGCGGCGACTATTACCGCGTACCAGGCCTGCTGCCCTTTCTGCTTTTTCTCGGCCTGCTCTTCGTGCAGTTGGTACCGCTGCCGGCCCTGCTGGTGAAACTGCTGTCGCCGGCCGCTTATGAGCTCTATCAGGGAACCATCGGCCTGGTGGAGCCGGTCGGCTGGCTGCCTCTTTCCATTAATCCGGAATCGACCCTGCCGGAATTTTTTCGCTACACCGCCTACGCCGCCTTCTACTTTCTGACCGTGCAGCTGCTGGCCGATCGCGACCGGCTGCGGAGCACGGTGCAGGTAGTGGTGGCCACGGCGGCCGGCATCGCCGTCCAGGCCATTCTCCAGCATTTTCTCGACAACGGCCGCATTTACTGGCTACGGGACGCGCCAGCCGGTACGAATTTTGTCGGCCCCTATGTCTACAAGAATCATTTTGCCGGCTACATGGAAATGGTGCTGCCCGTGGCCATGTTCATGTTTCTCTGCCATGCCCCCCGGCTGCGGTACGGCCGCAACCTGCGGGAGAAGATCGTCCTCTTCTTCGACCACCCGCATGCCAACCGCCAGCTCCTGTTCGGGCTCGCGGCGTTATGCATGGCCAGTTCCCTCCTGGTGAGCCTGTCGCGCGGCGGCATTATCAGCGCCGCGGCCGCCCTCGCCGTGGTCCTGCTGCTCCTGATGTTTCGTCTTCGGACTGTTGGCCCGGGCCAGCTTTTTTTGTTGCTTGTGGTGGCCGTCATCCTGGCGGGTAGCTGGTTCGGCTGGGAGCCGCTCATGGCCTACTTCGCCGCCATGCGCGACGGCGAGGGCGGTCTGACCAACGGCCGCTTCGACTACTGGCAAGACAGCCTTCCCCTGGCGCGCGATTTTTTTTCGTTCGGCAGCGGCTGGGACACCTTTGGCAATATCTTTCCCACTTACCGGACAGTTGCCGGAGATGCATTCATCTCCCACGCCCACAACGACTATATCGAGACCTTTGTCAATGGCGGCCTGACCGGTTATCTCCTGATCGCCGCCTTCTGGGCCGCCTTTTGCCGCGCCGTGCTCCCGGCCTATCAACAGCGCCGGGAGCAGTTCAATATCTATCTGTATCTCGGGTGCTGCGGCGGCTTGCTGGCCCTTTTGCTGCACAGCATTACGGATTTTAACTTTGCCAACAACGCCAATGGGCTTTACTTCTTTTTTCTGGCTGGTCTGGCCGTGGCCGCGGCCCACACCAGGATGCACCAGCCGCACCTGAGCCTCATGCCGACCCGGCGGTTTGGTTCGTTGCGGTGGCTTTGCTGCTTTGCCGCCGCCCTGGCCATGAGTCTGACCGTGGCGGCCCGGCATGGCAGCGCCCTTGCCGGTGCCTTGCACCGGGAGCGGGTCAAGGCGCTTGCCTGGATCGATACGGCCAAGGCCGAGGAAAACTTCGCCGTTGCCAGCCGGGAGATGCTGACCGCTTTACGCTGGGATCCTTTAAACTCTTACTATCATTTCATCGTAGCTGATCTTTTTGCCGGCCAGGGCAAGGATTACGTCGGCCCGGCCGCAGCACATTACCAAGCCGCCATCCGGCTCAACCCGGCCCAGGCGGCCTATCTGCAGGGCTATGGTCTTTTCCTTGACCGGACCGGCGGCGACCCGGCCACGGTGGAAGGTCTGCTCCGGGCCGCCATCCGTTGTGACCGGTCCCGCAGCAGCCGGTATTGGACCTACGGCGAATGGCTTCTGGATGGCGGCCGGCAGGCGGACGGCTTGACCGCGTTTCGGGAAGCCCTAGCGCTGGAGCCCGGCGAGACGGCCCGCTGCATTGATTTCCTGGCGGCGCGCGGTATCGGTGGGGCGCAGCTTGAGCAGACCATTCCGGAACGGGTTGTTGCCTGCATCGTTGGCGGGGAGTACTTTGCCCGGCAGGGGGAGACGGAGCGGGCAACCGTTCTGTACCGCCGCGCCCTGGCCGCTCTGCAGCAGGAAACCAAGAAAGAGGCCGGCTATTTTTTCAGGATCAGTGATTTTTTTGCCAAAAACGGTCGAACGGAAGAGGCCCTGCAAGTTATGGCCGCGGCAGCGGCCGCGTTGCCGGAAGACGATACGATCCGCAGCCGTTATGCCGGCCTCTATGCCGGACTCGGCATCCGCTACCGGGCCGCGGAGGAATATCAGAAGGCGTTGTCCATCAACCCCGCCAACCAGGCGGCAAGAAAAGGCCTTGAAGCCCTCGGCGTTGAATAGGTTCGTGTCTGACTATTCCGCCTGCTGTGGCCGGGAGTGATCTGCAATGGCTGTGATTTCCACAAAAAATCATTTTCAGCTTCTTGCCCTGCTGCTGTCGCCCTGCAAGGACAGCGCAACGATCGAGCGTCTCGCCCTGGCAATAGTTGACCGTGCCTTTGACTGGCGGCCCGTGGTCTATCTGAGCAGCCTGCATCTCTGCTCGCCCCTGCTTTACCAGCGTTTGCAAAGCGATCGGCTGCTGCCGCTCCTCCCGGAAGAGCTGCAGGAATTTCTGACGCAGCTCTTTCAGTTGAACCTGGAGCGCAACAACGAATTCTTCCAGGCGCTCGCAGAAGTTGTCCGCCGGCTGCAGGCGATCCATATCGAGCCTGTGCTGCTGAAGGGCGGCGCCTGTATTGTCGACAACCTGTACGGATCATTCGGCGCCCGGGTCATCCAGGATCTGGATCTGCTCCTGCGGCCGGCGGACCTGGCCGCGGCAACGACGATTCTGGCGGAGCTCGGGTTTGAGCCGATGGCAGCGCCGGAACAGATGCCGGACGGCCTGCCGACCGATGCCCGGCACCATCATCTCCCTATGTTCGTCAAGCCGGACTCGCCGGTCGGCTTGGAGTTGCATTTCAAGGTGGCCTATGGCCAGGCTGGCCGCATTCTCGACGCCGCAGCCGTCTGGCAAGGGCGTTGTCGAATTTCCTGTCGTGGCCTTGATTTTTTTGTTCCTGATCCAGGGCAGCGGCTGCTGCATAATGCGGTGCATGCCCTGTTGCCGCAGACCGAGTCGATCCGCTCGTGGATTTCTTTGCTGCAGCTGGCCGAGTTTGCGCATCTGGCGCAACGGTATGCCGCGAAAATCGACTGGCCGGCATGGTATGCGGCCGGCTGCCAACAGGGGTTCGGCAACGAATTGCTGGCCTATGCGGTCCTGGCCCAGCAACTCATGGGTATGGAGTGGCCAGCCGGGCTGCCCAAAAAGGCAGCGGCCCGTTTTCATGCCCGCCGTTTTCTGGCCGGCGGCAACCTTTTATCGCATCCGAAAATCAATACCGGCGGTTTGGAGCGGCTCCGGCAAGGGGGCATCGGTCTGCTGCTGCGCGGCTATTA
>MGTE01000083.1:24980-48536 GCA_001799275.1 Deltaproteobacteria bacterium RIFOXYD12_FULL_57_12 | reverse complement strand
TTTTGGCGTAAGGCCATGAGCCCCCGCAGTCGGGGAAAGATTTAGTGAGGTTTTTTGAGTGAGGAGTGAGGAGTGAGAAGTGAGAAGTGAGGAGTGTGATTTATTGCCTGAACCGGCGGCCGGGGTGCATTTTTTCCCTTGGTCCCAGGGGGGGGTGCTTTTTCTGGAAGGCGGCCGGCGGCTCTGGCCGCTTAATCAGACGGCGGCCGTGGTCTGGTGTCTGCTTGACGGGGCGGCATCGCCGGCAACGCTCGCCAGGTCGGTGGCCGATCGATTCCGGATTCCGCTTGATCAGGCCCTGGCCGATGTTCGGGCGGTTGTCGAGCTTTTCGGCCAGGAAGGACTGCTGGCTGGCGGGAAGCAGGAGGCAGCGGCCGGGTCGGAGAGCGAACCAGCGACACTGCCCATTGGGTCGCCAGTACCGGAACCTGCCGGCTGGTTGCTCCGTCGGCGCTATCGAATCGGCGGTCTGGACATCGAATTCTGCAGTCAGGCGGAGGCGGCCTGTGGGGCCTGGCTCGCCACCATGCACCACCTGGCAATTGACAAATCCTGTGAACCTGGTATGCGGCTCTGGCTGCTGGCTAGCGAGGACCATACCTGGGACATCTGTCTGGATGGCTGCCTGGTCAGCGCCAACCTGCCGGCTGCGGCAGTAACGCCGACTCTGATCTATCTGACCTTTACCAGTGTCTGCGCCGCCCTGTCCGACCGGCTTCTTTTCCATGCCGCGGTCCTGGAACAGGCTGGCCGCGCTCTGCTTTTTCCGGCCGAGGCCGGCAGCGGCAAGACCACCCTGGCCGCGACCGCCGCCTGTCATGGCTTTGGTTATTTATCGGATGAACTGGCCGTGCTGGATGTCGATCAGGGGCTGGTCAGTCCGTTGCCCCTGCCGATGAGCATCAAGACCGGGTCGCTAGAGCTGGTCGCCGCCTGCTATCCGGAACTGCATCTTGCCCCGGAACACCTGCGGGCGGATGGCAAAATGGTGCGCTATCTGGCGCCACCGCCCGGCAGTATTGTGCCGGCCACGGCCAGGCTGCCAATCGGTGCCATACTCTTCCCGCACTATGTTGCCGGCGCCGCATGCAGCCTGCGAGCATTAGAGAAGACCGAGGCCCTGCAGCGGCTCGTCAGAACAGGCTCGTCCGACCGGCCTCTGCGGCCGGCCGATATCGCCATGATGATCAGGATCGTGGACGAACATCCCTGCTATTCTCTTGAATATTCCAGTTTTCCGGAAGTCTGGTCGACACTGGCTGGGGTGGTGCCTGGCTGAAGAGGGGAAGTGGCCTTCTGCTGAGAGGTATAGTCCGTTTTTCCGGATCGATTTTCCGGAAATCTGGAAAAAGACGGGGCGGTTCAGCAGGGCAACAGGGTGGCCATGACCTCGCAGGTCTTTTCCTGCAGAAAGGCAAGGCCGGCCTGGTGAACGCCCTGTTCCGAGGGGGGGCTGAGCCAGCAGACCCGGCCCAGACCGCTGAGTCCTGGTTTTGCAAAGTCGGCGCCAAAGGTGAAGGCCACCAGGCTGTCGGCCGGCAAGGCGCGGCGGCTTTCGATCCGCATGCCGCCCCGGCTCAGATCAACCAGACGCGCGCCGTTTTCCAGGATGGTAACCATCTGGCCGTCTTCGTCGCAGCCAGCCAGGAACAGCAGCGCCTGCCGGTGCGTTCGGGTGAAACGCCGGCGGCCCGAGTCAGCAGCAGGAGCGGCTGTCTCTGTTTTTTGTGTTTCTGATCGTGAATCCGCTTTGTAATGCGGACAATTCGCAAAGTCCGCTGAGTCGCAGTAGAGTTCCCGGTGCCGGGGGAGCGGCAGATAAATGCCGCCAGTGGCCAGTTGGCATGCCCGGCCGCCCTCTGTTCCTCTATAGCGGCAGGCAGTGTCCGTTTTCATCTGTTTTTTTCTTTCGTTGAGTTTCCGGGCTGCTTTTCCGGTATTGCGGAAAAAGGCCATGTCAGTTCGCGCCGCTGGCGGGGTGTCACCACTGTCCAGTCGGACCATTTCCTGGCTGATGTCATAATGGTAGTCCGGCTAGGTATTCCACATAAGCATTCAAATCTTATGCCCAAGGGAGGTCCGGGTAAAAAAAAAACCGGCAAAGCCAGGGGGAGGCTGCCGGTCGTCGGGGAATATTCTCAAGGCGCGGTTCGCGCGGATCATACCGTGACGTTGTAACGCTTTATCTTTTCGTAGAGCACGGTCTTGCCGACCCCCAGTGTCTGGGCCGCATCCAGAATCTTGCCGTCGTGGCGTTGCAGGCAGTCCTCGATGAGCAGCCGCTCGAATTCATTCCTGGCCTCCTTGAGCGGTTGTCCGTAAAAGGAGCCGGCAATCTGCTTCAGGTTGGCAAACTCCTGCAAGGCACTGGCTGTGGGCCTCTCGAAGCAGGTGTCCTGTTCGACGATCATATTGCCCTTGGCCATGAGCACGGCGCGCTGGATGACGTTTTCGAGTTCGCGGACATTACCTGGCCAGTCATGCTGCAGGAGCCGGTCGATTACCGAGGCGGGTAGGAAATCGATTTCTTTCCTGAATGCGGTCCGGTAGTGCCGGACAAAATGGGCGGCCAGTTCGACAATATCCTCCTTGCGTTCCCGCAGGGCAGGCATGTGGATGTTGATGATGTTGAGCCGGTAGAAGAGATCGAGACGGAAATCACCGGCCTGGACCGCGGCGGCCAGATCAATATTGGTGGCGGCCAGGATTCTGACATTGACCTTGACCTCTTTTGTGCCGCCCACCCGGATGATCTCGCCGTTCTGCAGAATCCGGAGTAAGGCCGCCTGCATCCTGGCGCTGATGCCGCCGATCTCGTCCAGCAGGATGGTGCCGCCGTCCACCACCTCGAATTTACCGATTTTTTTGGCGTTGGCCCCGGTGAACGCCCCTTTTTCATAGCCGAAGAGGTCGCTTTCGAGCAGGCTGTCGTTGATGGCGCTGCAGTTCACCTTGAGGAAAGGCTTGTCTTTGCGGTGGCTGCAGTTGCGGATCAGATTGGCGGCCAGTTCCTTGCCGGTGCCGGACTCGCCGGTAATCAGGATGGTGGCGTCGGAATCGGCCACCTGATAGATCATCTCGCGCATCTCGCGCATCCGGCGGCTGTTACCCACCATTTCGTCAGTGGTGCTGTGCCGTTCCATCTGCTGTTTGAGAACGTTGACCTCCTGGGCCAGCAGCGACCGGATCCGTTCGCTTTCCTTGAGGCTGACGATTTTCTTGGTCAGAACCTCCTCGATATTCTTGTTGATCTGTTTCAATTCAAGCTCGCTCTGCTTGCGGGCCGTGATGTCGCGCATGATCACCATGACCAGGCAGTCGCCTTTATACCCCTGAAAGGGCACAAAGCTGTACTCGACATGCATGTTGCCTACCTGCTTTTCAATCAGACCCTTGAAGGCTTGCTTGTTTCTGACATTGACCACGGCGCAGTCGCGCATGCATGGCTTATCGCTTTGACCGATGGCCTGGTGGCAGAACTGACCGGTGACCTTGCCGAAGACCTTGGTGGCGCTCGGGTTCAAGTATTGAATAACGAAATCATCCCGGATGAGCAGGACCATCTCCGGCATTGCATCCAGCAGGGCTCGCCAATTATTGAGAATGCGGCCGATTTCGGCCTGGTTTATTTCTTCGGTACTGCTCATGAATTCCTGTACACTCGAACTGCTGTCGGGGCTGAGTTTTTCGGTTTAAAGGCCTGTGTCTGGTGCATGTGTATTCCTGGCCTTTTCTTTCTATGAGGTAATGAACTCAATCCTAACCCCGATAAACGGGATTAGTACCTTCACGAAATAATTTTCTGCCAAAAACGCGCAGAATATTATTTCTAAGGTACTAATCGGTCTGTCAGGTTAGCAGAAAAAAACGGAATAGCAACAAGAAAGAATCCTAGTACCGGTACTAGGATCGACCTGGTAATAATTTGCTGAACGGCTCGTAAATGCGTAGTTTTTTTTGTTAGGCGGGCACTAGGCCGGCTGGGAATTATTTTGCAGGAGAGGCTGTTTTCCGACTGCTCTGTCGGAACTTGAGTGTCGAGGCAGAGCAAAGCGCAAAGGTGACGCGCCGGCAATCTGATGGGCCCGCTTTGCTTCTCTTGACCGTGTATAGTAACGTGCTACAGGCACTGGACTAATTCGGCAACGGTTTTCACCAGAGAACTTCGAAATTCCGACAATCATTCGTGGCGCAGTGCCTCGATGGGATCGAGGCGGGCGGCCTGCCGGGCCGGGAAATATCCGAAGATCACCCCGACCGCCGCTGAGAAGAGAAAGGCGACGACCACGATCTGCGGGCTCAGCACGAAGGGCATCGCCAGGGCCCGGGCCGCTAGCGCCGCCCCGGAGAGCCCGAGAATGATGCCCACCACCCCGCCGAAGGTGGAGAGGACCACCGCCTCGACCAGAAACTGCAGCAGCACCTCCGAACCCAGGGCGCCGATGGCCAGCCTGATGCCGATCTCACGGGTTCTTTCCGTTACCGAAACCAGCATGATGTTCATGATGCCGATGCCGCCCACCAGGAGGCTGACGGCCGCCACCGCCCCCAGGAGGGTGGTGAGGATTTTGGTGGTGCCGGTAAGGGTGGCCATGATCTCCTGCATGTCGCGGACATTGAAGTTGTCCTCCTGACCGGCGGTGATGTGACGTCGCTCCCGCAGCAGTTTGTTGATGTCTTCCTTGGTTTTGTCGATGGTGGCGCGGTCGCGGGCTGAGATAAAGATGGAGGAAACATCGTTGTTGCCGGCAATCCGTCGCTGCATGGTGCGCAGGGGGATGAGGATGAAGTCGTCCTGGTCGCTGCCGAAGCTTGATTGGCCCTTGGCTTGCAACACCCCGACTACCTGGCAGGAGAGCTTTTCCAGGCGGATGGAGGCGCCGAGCGGGTCCATGTTGCCGAACAGTTCTTTCTTGACGGTGGCGCCGAGAAGGCAGACGGCGCTGCCGGCCCGCAACTCGGAATCGGAGAAGGAGCGGCCGGACTGCAGGGGCCAGTCGCGGGCCGTCAGGTAGTCGTTGGTGCTGCCGGTCACCGAGGTGGACCAGTTCAGATTGCCGTAGATGGCCTGGGTGCTCCGGGAAGTAACCGGGGCCACGGCCCGGATGCCGGGAATCTCGCGGCTGAGGGCCTCGGCGTCTTCACTGCGGAAGGGGTCGGCGCTGGCACTGGCGCCGCCCGGCCCGTGGAAGCCCTGCCCGGGCCGGACCTGGAGCAGGTTGCTGCCGAGGCTGGCAATCTGTTCGGTGACCTGCAGAGTGGCGCCGCGGCCCAGGGTGACCAGGGCGATCACCGCCGCCACCCCGATGACGATGCCGAGAATGGTCAGCGACGAGCGCAGGACGTTGCGGCGGATCTCCCGCTGGGCCAGTTGCACGGTTTCCCAGAGCATCAGGCGTCTCCTCCCTGGTTTGGGCCGGGAACGATCAGACCGTCAAGAAAGTGGACCTGGCGTTTGGCATAGGCTGCCATCTCCGGTTCGTGGGTGACCATCAGCACGGTTAAATCGTGTTCCCGGTTGAAGGTGGTGATCAGCTCCATGACCTCGCGGCTGCGGGCCGTATCCAGGTTGCCGGTGGGTTCGTCGGCCAGCAGTACCCGCGGTTCGGTGACGATGGCCCGGGCAATGGCGACCCGCTGCTGCTGGCCGCCGGAAAGTTCGCCGGGCGTATGATTCTCCCAGCCGGCAAGCCCCACCGCCGCCAGGGCAGCCTGAGCGCGAGCCCGCCGCGCGGCGCGCGGCACACCCCGATAGATCAAAGGCAGTTCGACGTTTTCCAGGGCCGAGGTCCGGTTCAGGAGATTGTAGCCCTGGAAGACGAAGCCCAGATAGTGGCGCCGGAGCAGGGCCCGCTTATCGCGGTTCATTCTTCCCACCTCGACGCCTTCGAAGAAAAAATCGCCATCAGTTGGGGTGTCCAGGCAGCCCAGAATGTTCATGCAGGTGGACTTGCCGGAGCCGCTCGGACCCATGATCGCCACGAAATCTCCTTGGTCGATGTGCAGATCGATGCCCCGCAGGGCAGACATGGCGGCCGCACCCGAGCCGTAGATCTTGGTAACCCCGCGCAGTTCGATGAGAAGCGGTGTCGGTTTGGTGATGGTGGCGGCCGATTCGTTCATGGTTTGGGGTTGACGTTGTCCACCACCAGCTCCTGGCCCGGTTGCAGGTCGCTTTCGGTGATTTCGGTGAAGGCGCCGTCGGTGGCGCCGGTGGTGACCGGGATCTGGGTGAGGCTTCCTTCCCGTATCACCCAGACCCGTTGGGCTTTTTTGACGCCCTTCTCGTTGGCCTCTTTTCGGGCCGGCGCGTCATGGCGTGGCCGCGGGAACAGGCGGCTCAGGACACTGGCGCCGCCTTGGGCTTTGCTGCTGTTGTCATTGGTTTTGACGGGCGGCACGAAGCGCAGGGCCGCGTTGGGAACCAGGAGGGCGTTGGTTACCTCCTTGACGACGATGTTGGCGGTGGCGGTCATCCCTGGCCGCAGGGAGAGATCGGCGTTGTCGACCTCGAGCAGAGTCTCGTAGGTGACCACGCCGCCAACGGTTTTGGAGCCGTAACGCACCTGGGAGATCCGGGCCGGGAAGCTGCGTTCCGGATAGGCATCCACCGTGAAGGTGGCAGTCTGTTCCGCTTTGACCTGGCCGACATCGGCCTCGTCCACGTCCACGTGCAGCTCCATTTTGGCCAGGTCCTCGGCCAGGGAAAAGAGCACCGGTGCCTGCAGGGAGGCGGCCACGGTCTGGCCGGGTTCGACGGAACGGCTGAGTACCACGCCGTTGATCGGCGAATGGATCACGGCCCTGGCGAGATCGGTCTCGATGGCCTTGAGGGCCGCTTCGGTCTGGTTGACGGTTGCCTCGGCACTGGCCTGGTCGGCACTCGCCCGGTCAAGGGCGGCCCTGGCCGCTCCCAGGTCGTGTTTCGAGACCGCTTTGCCCTGGCTCATCTCCAGCACTGACTGCAACCGTTCCAGATTGCGGGTGGTTTCCTCGACAGTGGCCTTGGTCTGCAGAACCTTGGCCCGGGCCGCTTCCAGGCTGGCGCGGGACTGGAGTACCTGGGCCTCAAGTTTCGAGGTGTCCAGCCTGGCCAGGACCTGGCCGACCCGGACCCGGTCGTTGTAATCGGCCTCGACACTCTTGATAATGCCGGAAAGTTCGCTGCCCACCTGCACCTGGTTGACCGGCGCCAGGTTGCCGGTAGCGGTGATAATCACCTTGAGGTCGCCGCGCTGGACCGGCTGGGTCTTGTACTGGGGGGTGGTGGCGGGGGTCTCGCGTTGCCACCAGAACAGCGCTGCCGCTCCCGCGGCCAAGAGGACGGCCGCCAGCAGCAGTCGTTGCAGCCAAAGCTTCCGGCCAGGAGCGGAGCCCCGGGTCAGGATGGCGGCAACCTCGGATTTTTCCGGGGAGGAAGTATCTTGCATACCATTACTCCTTAATTCTGGGCGGCTGACTCGGCAGGTTCAGCAGCCAGGGGCTGCCAGCCGCCACCCAGAGCCTTGTAAAGCCTTACCAGATCGGCACTGACCGCACCCCGGCTCTGGGTCAATTGATCCTCGAAGGAGAGCTGCGAACGCTGGGCGTCGAGGACGGTGGAGAAATCCTGCAGGCCGGCCTGGTACTTGTCCCGGGCCAGTTGGGCAGCGGCCCGGGCCGCCTCGGCCGCTTCGGTCAGGGCCTGATGGCGGCGCTGCTCCTCGACATAGGCGGTGAGGGCATTTTCCACCTCTTCCAGGGCGGCCAGGACAACGCTCCGGTACTGGAGTAGTTTTTGTTCCTGCTGGGCCGACTGGACTTCGATGTTGCGAAGAATCTGGCCGCCGGCAAAGAGCGGCCAGGAAAAAGAGGGGCCGAAGCGCCCGGTGCGGTTGGCAGGGGCGAGGATGTCGGTGGTGCCCACCGACGCCGCGCTGATGGAGCCACTCAGCCGGAACTTCGGATAAAGATCAGATACTGCCACCCCGATGCGGGCGGTGGCAGCGGCCAGTTGCTGCTCGGCCCGACGCAGGTCAGGGCGCTGGCGCAGGGTTTCAGCCGGAACGCCTACCGCCACCGTCACCGGGGGGGTGGGAATTGGGGCCGGTTCCTTCAGAAATTCGTCAATGCGCCCCGGTTGCGCTCCGGTCAGGACTGCCAGCAGGTTCAAGCTGCCTTCCAGGCCGGTCCGCAGGCTTGGCAGTTGGGCGCGGGTGCTGGCCAGGTTGGAGCGGGCCTGCTGGACAGCCAGTTCATCGCTCAGTCCCGCCTGGTAACGCCAATCGGTCAGTTGGAATGTCTCCTCCTGGATCTGGAGATTTTTGGTGGCAGTTGCTATCCGGGCCTGGTAAGTGCGGGCCTCCAGGTAGTTGATTGCCACCTCGCCCAGCAGGCTGACCAGGACATCGCGCCGATCCTCCTCGCCGGCGGCAAGGTCGGCCTGGGCGGCCTCTTGAGAGCGGCGGACGCCGCCGAAGATGTCCAGTTCCCAACCGGCATCAAAGCCGATGGCAAAAAGATTCTGGGTCAGGTAGTGGCTGCGGCTTTGGGTTGCCGAACCGGTGGTGGTCAGGGTTGGGAATGCCCCGGCCCGGGCTACCCCCAGTCTGGCCCTTGCCTCGTGCAGGCGGGCTTGCGCCAGTTGCAGGTCAAGGTTGCCAGCCACCGCCTGATCGATGAGGCCGCAAAGTATTGGGTCGTTGAAGCTGGTCCACCAGCGGGCCTGCGTTGCGAGGTCATGGGTTCCGGCGGCGAGTCCTTTGCCGGACTCGCTATGCCAACTTGCCGGGGCCGGTACCTCCGGAGGGTGAAAATCAGGACCAACCGGCGCGCAGGCGGCGAGGGCCAAGGCGCAGAGCTGGCAGGGCATAAATTTCCAAGAGGGCCGGAAAATTGACAATGCCCGTATGATAAAGGGTTTGCTTTTCATTTAAAATCAGCATAGCTGAAGGGGAGACTGACGGTCAAGGAGTGTTGTTGGAATTTTTGTTGTGGAGTACACTTGAGGAACTTTTACAATGTTTCGGTAGAAACAAAACTAAGGAGGTGCTGAATCGTGGGAATAGGATGCCGGATCCTGATGGCCGTGGTAATTTCCTGGCTCTTTTTTTTCGGCGGTCGGGAAGCTGCGGCCATAAACGATTCCGGCCGTTTCGACATTTCTTATATCTGGGTTTCCAATTTGGACAATCTGCTTGAGTACAGGGAAGAGGCGGCCCGGGTGCTGGGGCCTGAGGTGAGGGCCGGTTTGCAGGTGGTGGGCCGCAACGGCCTCTACGGCCTGATTTACGACCGGGACGGCGATGCCGACTCCACGAAGCGGCTGGTCCGGAAGCATTCGGAGCTTCTTGTCAGGGCCGGGCTGGAAGCGGCGGCGGTCATCAAGGACAGCGGCTATACAGAGCTCTATAACGTCAGCTATGGACTCGGCTCCGATCTTGACGTTTTGAAGGGGCATTATACGACCATCTATCGTACGCTGGGAAAAGAGGCGGGCAAGAATCTCTTCATCGAAAAGACCGCTGCAGGAAAGTATGCGCTGATCTACCGGTCCCGTTCTGAACGGCAGTCCACCGTGGCCGTTGCCAAGCGGCATGCCGACCTTTTGGCCGCCAAGGACATCAAGACCTCGATCACCCGCGAGAACAGTAACGAGGTGGTGTTCGGTGAATCCAGCCTGTTGGACAGTGAAGAGGGCAGCGCTGAGCCGGCGCGGTCGATTCCTGAGCCTGAGCCCGAAACCAAGCCAGTTCCGTTGCCGACTCTGAAACCGGCGCCGCGCAAGGCGCAGGCTGCGGCCGGAAGCAGAGCGAACGACATGGAAGAGGAGTTGGAACGTTTCATCAAGGATCTGCGCCGCCAGGGGGTGATCGGCAACGACGAACGTACCGGCTGGCTGGTGTATGACTTTACCAGTCGGACCAGTCTGGTTGAGATCAATACCGACAGGCCGTTCCAGGCCGCCAGCATGGTCAAACCCTTTGTGGCGCTTGCTTTTTTTCACCAGGTCAAGGCTGGCCGGCTCGCATACGGGCCAGAGGCCCGGCGTCAGCTGGAAGCCATGATCCAGCGGAGCAACAACAACGCCACCAACTGGGCCATGCGGCAGGTGGGCGGCCCGACCGCGGTGCAGCGCCTTCTCAAGCGCTATTACGGCGATATTTTTTCAAAGACTGCCATTGTTGAATATATTCCGGCCGGCGGTCAGACCTACCGGAATCGGGCTCCATTGAGCGATTATTCCCTCTTTCTGGAAGCTCTCTGGCAGGGACGCTTGCCATATGCTGTGGAGATCCGCCGGCTCATGGCCCTTCCTGGTCAGGACCGGCTATATCATGGTACCACCGTGCCCGAGGGCACCCTGGTCTACAATAAGACCGGTACCACGGCCCATCTCTGCGGCGACATGGGAATTCTGGCGCCACGTGGCCGGGGCGGGCAGCGTTACCCGTATGCGATCATCGGTGTTATCGAAAAGGCCGGCCGGGCCAGGGATTACGGCCGCTGGAAAATGGCCCGCGGCAATGTGATCCGCCAGGTTTCCAGCCTGGTCTTCAAGGTAATGCAGCAGCGTTACGACCTGCATTGACCTGACCGGTTGGCGGCCGGCCGAAAACTCTCAAGAGCGCAGGCGCGGCATGATCTGCCGCCGTCCGGCCACCCGCTGGTAGCATTCGTCCGGGTAGCCGAGGGCGATCACGGCGTAGATCGATTCGTCCGCTGGGATGTCTAGGTTTTTTTTAATAGCCGGCTCTCGCTTGATCGCCTCCACGGCAAAACCGATCAGACAGGAACCCAGACCCATGGCATGCGCGGCGAGCAGGATGTTCTGGGTGGCGAGTAAAGCGTCTTCCATGGGGCAGCTTGCGCCGGCAGACGCCCCGACCAGAATGGCGGCCGGCGCCCCGTGGAACAGCCGGTCCTTGCCCGCTGTCTCCCACTCCCGCAAGCTATCCTTCGTGGTCTGGAAGTATCCCCGGTAATAGCGGCCCAGAGCGTCGTTGCCGAAAAGTTTCGACCAGAGGCGCAGGGTGCGGCATGATGCCAGCCGGTTGAGTTTTTTGAAAAAGGCGGCCACCTGGTTGCCGAGGAGAATCACCGCCTGCCGGCTGGCAAGGATGGTGAAGGTCCACTGCTGGCTGTTGGTGCCCGACGGGGCGGTGGTGCCGATCCGGGCCAGATCGGTCAGGATGTCGCTGGCAATTGGCCGGTCCAGGAAGTTGCGGCAGGAGCGGCGCGAGCGCATGAGCCGTACCAGAGCGCCGGTATCGCAGGCCCCGGCCGGCAGCCACTCTTCCTCGCTGGCAAAGGTGGTAAAGGCGAGGGGTGGTTCAAGGGCTGCGATCGTGATCGCCCCGGTCGGACAGATGGCCTGGCAGTGGCCGCATTGCATGCAGGCGCTGCCCCGAACCACGGCGGTGCCGTTTCCCATGGCGAGCGTTTGCGAGGGGCAGACAGACAGGCATTGGCCGCACCCGCTGCAGCGTTCGGCATCGATGGCAGTGGAGACGGTGTGATCCATGCAGGGCTCCTGGTTCCGGGGAGGGCGTGGTTTGCCGGGTGTTGGTTGTGACTCCGGCACCACCTCGGTTCAGTAGGGTTCGGGATATGTCGGGTAATAGGGGGCGGAATCGTCGAAGACAGTCCAGGCGGTTACCCGGCCGTTTACGAAACTCACAGTTTTGTCGATGAGTTCGCGATGGATGTATTCGGGCTCTTGCACCGATTCCCATAGCTGGCTTTTATTGTCGTAGCGCCTGACCGTCCGAAAACGGGTCTCGGTCCAGAGGCGGGTGAAAATCCAGGTTTCTTCGGGGCCGGCCGCGGATTCGCCTGTTGCTGTATGGTTTGGCGACCCCCATGCCATCTGGACTTCCTGGGCGGTGAAGTCGACTTTGATCTGGCCCTGGCGGATGAGTTCCTGGTGAATCGGCGGCAGGAGGCGGAAAAGGTCGGCCTGCCGGTTGATGCGCATCTGCACGGTATCGCAGGCGCCGAGCAGAAGAAGGAGCGCCGGTACAAGGAAGAAGATGCCATGCTTGGCAACCGGCTGGGTTTTCTGCATTGCGGTTCTCGGCCTCATCAATGGTCCAGATTCTCTTGGCAGCAAACTACCATCTTCCAGGCAGCCGGGCAAAGGGAAAGTGCGACGCATTAAGGGGGGGGTCGGGAACTTTCAGAGATCTTTGATTCTTTCGGCGTTTTGGTCGCGGGGGGGCAATTCAAAAAAAGGTCCCCCGCCTTGGCGGGAGACCTTTTCGATCAACAGAAAATAGTCGGCTGCAGATTATTTGTGTTCGGGTATTGCCGGAGCCTTGGGGGTGGCGTTCTGCATTGCGTCGGTGGCAGCACCAGTCGCCGTTTCGGTTTTTACCTCAACCGCCGCGCCGACATCCTTCATCTCCTGGACAATACCAGTGGCTGGCGGAGCGGCAGCGTCCTGCGGGGCAGCAGCGGTGCCTTCCTGCGGAGCGGCAGCGTCCTGCGGGGCAGCAGCGGTGCCTTCCTGCGGAGCGGCAGCGCCTTCCTGCGGAGCGGCTACCGGGGCGCCATAACCGGCGGCGGGCTTAGTAGCCTCGGCCTCGGGGGCAACCGGCTGGCTTACCGCAGGCGGGGCGGTTTCTTCAACTTTTTTCTCCTCGGGTTTGCTGCAGGCGGCAAGCATCGTCGTCAGCCCCAGGCACAGGGCCATCATAGTCAACTTGGACATCTTCTTCATTTTCATAGCATTCTCCTTTGAGGTTTTTTTATACGTTTTTGATACAGGCGAATCAGGCCTTGCCAACTTCGATTCAGAGCAATAGGCTCCTCCGACATCACGTTGCACGAAATTCATTTAGCGAACTACCATACTTCGTGTTTCTCTCAGAAACAATAATAAATATCCAGCGCCTGCCGTGATGTTTTCTATTTTGCTGGAGTCAAGCGGTTTAAAAGTCTGATTTGCTCTGCCTGGCTGCCGCCTTTGTTGTTTTTCTCTGATATACTGACTTGACGGTTGGGCTTTTTATGCCCGGATTCGCCAAGTATACTGCTTAAATATTTTGTCAATTGCCAGGAAATGGGCTATTCAAGATAAGATCACTTATTACAACTATTACAACGGTGCTATTTGTTCAGTGATTGCTGTCCTGGCGCCTCTGTCTGTTTTGATGCTGACGCAGATGGGAACGACGGGGAGACAGTCGGAAAGATTCCGGATATTATGGGAAACTGGGGCGTTCAGGTCGGGCCTGGTCAGTAACCGCCCGGGATGCTGGTCGTTGTTATCATTTGCACTATCCGTTTGTCCGGGAAGGAGACTTGAGAATATCTCTCGGACAAACCAAAAGAGGAAGGCTACCATGTCGCGCGGGCTGCGTCGTGTATTGATTCTGGTCTTTGTTGTACTGGTTGCGGCGGCTGGGGCGCTGTATCTCTTGCGCCCCAAACCGCTCATGGTAACCGGGCAGCGGGTAGAACGGGGCCGGCTCGAGAAAACCGTGGTCAATACCCGGGCCGGGACGGTTAAGGCCTGCCGGCGAACGCAACTGGCCCCGGCCGCCGGCGGCCAGATTGCCCGACTGCCGGTGAAGGAAGGCATGCGGGTGCAGGCCGGCGATCTGTTGCTTGGGCTGGTGAACGAGGAGCTTACGGCCCAGGCGCAACTGGGCCGGGAAGAGGTGGTGGCGGCCAAGGCCAGTGCGGAGGCGGCCTGTCTGCAGGCGGCGGTGGCGGAGCGTCAGTCACACCGCTATCTTGCCCTGGGAAAGACTGGTGCTGAGGCAGAGGATAAGATCGATCAGGCGGTGACCACGGCCAAGGCCCGGCAGGCGGAGTGTGCCGCGGCTCGGGGTGCTGTCGCGGCGAAGACGGCGCAGATCGCGGTGGTCCAGGCCCGGCTGGCGCAGACGGAATTGCGGGCGCCGTTTGCCGGAGTGATCGCCGCGGTGAACGGCGAGGTCGGTGAGTTCGTCACGCCGTCGCCGCCCGGCATCTCGACCCTGCCGGCAATCGATCTGATCGACCCGAGTTGTTTTTACGTCTCGGCTCCGGTTGATGAGGTGGATGCGGCCGCCATCAAGCCGGGGATGTCGGCCCGTATTACCCTGGATGCCTTTGCCGGCCGGCATTTTGCCGGCGAAGTTCGGCGGTTGGCCGATTATGTGCTGGATCGTGAAAAACAGGCCAGAACCGTTGATGTCGAAGTGATTTTTTCCGAGCCCGCTGATATGGAGAATCTGCTGGTGGGCTACAGCGCCGACGCCGAGGTCATCCTGCAGGTGCGGGAGGATGTGCTGCGGGTTCCGACCGAGGCGGTGATTGGCGGGTCACAGCTCTATGTCCTGAAAAAGGATGGCCGGCTCGAACAGCGGCAAATCAGCGCCGGCCTGTTTAATTGGGATTTTACTGAGATTAAGGATGGCGTGCAGGAAGGCGAATTGGTCGTGACTTCGGTGACCCGGGCAGGGGTAAAAGCCGGTGCTCTTGCCCAGCTTGAGGAGACCGGTGATTAGCGGTGTGGCCAGCCTGGCGCGCCAGAGTGCGATGATCGAGGTGCAGGGCATCAGCAGGGTCTTTTCGGTCGGCGACGAGCAGGTGCTGGCGCTGCAGGATGTATCGCTGTCGGTCCACGCCGGCGAATACATCTCGATCATGGGACCATCCGGCTCCGGCAAATCGACCCTGCTCAACACCATCGGCCTGCTGGACCGGCCCGATACCGGCCGGTATCTGTTGGAGGGCCTTGATGTCACCAGGATGACCGACGAGGAGCAGGCCAGGATCCGCCGTGAGCGGATCGGTTTCATCTTTCAGTTTTTTCATTTGATTCCACGGCTGACCGCGGCCGAGAACATCGAATTGCCTTTGGTTTTGGCATCGATTCCGCCAGCGGAACGGCGGCCGCGGGTGGCAGCGATGCTTGCCGCCCTGCAGTTGCAAGAGCGGGCCAACCATCGGCCGGATCAGCTTTCCGGCGGCCAGCGGCAGCGGGTCGCCATTGCCCGGGCCGCGATCATCCGGCCGGCGGTTCTTTTGGCCGACGAACCCACCGGCAACCTTGACCGGGCCGCCGGCACCGAGGTGGTGCGGATCATTGAGGAATTGCACGCCAACGGCCTTACCGTGATCATGGTGACCCATGATCCTGAACTGGGTCGCCGGGCCGGCCGCCGGCTCCGTATGCAGGACGGCCGGATTGTAGCCGACAGCGACCATGATGCGGCTGCCTGACATCGGTCGATTCGTCCTGCGGGCTCTCACCACTGCCCGGCTGCGCACGGCCCTCATGCTGCTGGCCATGGCCATCGGGGTGGCGTCGGTTGTGGTGCTTACCTCGCTTGGCGAAGGCGCGCGGCTTTATGTGACCGGCCAGTTCGCCGCCCTGGGCAGCAATCTGCTGATCGTCCTGCCTGGCCGTTCCGAAACCACCGGCGGTCCACCGCCGCTGCTCGGCGAAACCCCGCGGGACCTTACCCTGGAAGATGCCGGCGCCCTCGGCCGCCACCATGCCGTCCGTTATGTAGCGCCCCTCGTGGTGGGCTCGGCTGCGGTCTCCCACGGCCAGCGGGAACGGGAGGTGGCGGTGCTGGGCTCCACTGCCAGTTTATTTGCCATCCGCAATCTGCAGATGGATCGCGGCAGCTTCCTGCCGGCAATTGACCCGACCCAGGCCCTGTCGGTCTGCGTGCTTGGCAGCAAACTGGCACGGGAACTCTTTGTGAATGCCAATCCGCTCGGCCAGTGGGTCCGGGTCGGCAGCAGCCGTTTCCGGGTTATCGGGGTGCTGGCCGAGGCCGGCGTCTCAATCGGCGTCGATCTGGCGGATATTGTTTTTATTCCGGTGGCCTCGGCCCAGGCATTGTTCAATACTTCCTCGTTGTTCAGGATCATGATCGAGGTGCAGGACCGCGATCAGCTGCCGGCGGCCAAAAAAGCGGTGCAGGAAACCATCCGGGTCCGGCATGATGGCGAGGACGACGTGACAGTTATTGCACAGGATGCGGTGCTTGCCACCTTTGACCGGATTTTTCTGACGCTCACCCTGGCCGTGGGCGGCATCGCCGCGATCAGCTTGCTGGTGGCCGGTATCCTCATCATGAATGTCATGCTGGTGGCGGTATCGCAGCGCACCGCCGAGATCGGCCTGCTCAAGGCCCTGGGCGCCCCGCCCCGGCAGATCATGCTTCTCTTTCTGGTGGAGAGCGTGATCCTCGCCTTGATCGGCGCAGTGCTCGGGGTGGCGGCAGGGTTCGGCAGCAACTGGCTGCTGGCGCAGGCCTATCCCGATTTCCCTCTGCAGGTGCCGGTTTGGGCCCTGGCGGCCGCCCTGGGTGTGGCAATATCCGCCGGCATTCTCTTCGGGATCATGCCGGCGAGGCGGGCGGCGCGGCTTGATCCGGTTGTCGCCCTGAGTCGGAGATAGGTATGCTGATCAAGGATTCTCTGCGTCTGGCGACCACCGCTATTGCCAGCTACCGGCTGCGGAGCTTTCTTACCGCATTGGGTATTGCCGTAGGCATCGCCGCCGTTATCCTGCTGACCTCGATCGGTCAGGGTGTCCAGCGCTATGTGCTGGCCGAATTCACCCAGTTCGGCACCAATCTGATCGGGGTCGTGCCGGGCCGGACAACCACCCACGGGATTTCCGGCGCCGTGATCAGCAATGTCAGGCCCCTGGCCCTGGAGGATGCTGCCGCCCTGGAGCGGCTACCGGGTGTCGTTGCCACCGTGCCGGTGGTGCAGGGGAATGCCCAGGTGGAAACCCATGATCGCCAGCGGCGCACCACGGTCTATGGCGTCGGGCCTCGGGCTCCGCTTGTCTGGCAGTTCAAGGTGGCGACTGGCAGTTTTCTGCCCGACGACGATCCACGGACTGCCAGAACCTTTGCGGTGTTGGGCAGTAAGCTGGCCTCTGAACTTTTTGGCGGGCAGAGCCCGCTGGGTCGCCTGCTGCGGGTCGGCGGTTCCCGGTTCCGGGTGGTCGGCGTCATGGAATCCAAGGGCCAGATTCTGGGCTTTGATCTGGACGATGCCATCTATATCCCGGCGGTTCGGGCCCTGGAACTCTTTAACCGGGAAAGCCTGATGGAGATCGATGTGCTCTATGCGGCCGGCGTTGCAAGCTCCGAGGTGGCGGCGGCCATCCGGCGGGTTTTGACCGCCCGGCATGGCAGTGAGGATTTCTCCATCACCACCCAGGAACAGATGATGGATGTGCTGGGCGAGGTGCTGGCTAAACTCACCATGGCAGTGGGCGCCCTGGGCGGGATTTCACTCCTGGTCGGCGGGGTCGGCATTCTTACCATCATGACCATTGCCGTGCGGGACCGCACTGCGGAGATCGGGCTGCTGCGCGCCCTGGGCGCAACCAAGCGGCAGGTGTTGACCCTTTTTCTGGGAGAGGCGGTGGCGTTGTCGGCCCTTGGCGGGACGGCCGGTCTGCTGCTCGGCTGGGGCGGGGCCTGGGTCCTGCATCTAATCGTGCCGGCCCTGCCGATCCGGCCGTCGTGGCACTATGCGTTCCTGGCCGAACTGCTTGCCGTACTGGTCGGCTTGGCGGCCGGTGTAATTCCGGCCCGGCGGGCGGCCGGCCTTGATCCGGTCGACGCACTGCGGGCGGAATAGGTTACGCAGCATCGCTTGCGGGCGGCCGGGATTGTAACTGGCAGCGGTCAGTCCGTGCCAGCCTCCTCATCGTGGTCCGCGTCCTGCCGCTTGACCACTTCGACGGTAAAGCGTCGCTCCTCCTCGTCTTCGCGGCCGGCCGGAATATAGCCTTTGACCATATCGACCAGCACGTCATAGGGGTCCAGCAGGCAGCCGCAGAAGGAACAGTTTACCGTGCGGTAGGCGGTATAGACGGTGGCACTCTTGTGCTGGCAGCCAGGTTTGCCGGTTTCCCTGAGAGACGCTCTTCTGGCGGCATCGAGTCGGATGATTTTTGCCATGCGTCTCCCTTCTTCTGAACTACGCAGGTGGATAGTCTGTAGCGCCTCACGCCGCCAGGGCGGCGATTTATCATAAAGTAACTTTTCGCCAGTTCTTACCTTTGAAAAGATAAAAAAGAATATCGAATATCGAACGCCGCTCCCGCCATCCCTGGCTCCCGCGCGGCATTAGCCCTTCCTTGGGCGTCAAGGAATAATGAATGTCGAAGGGAAACAGGGAGTTCGATGTTGAGGAACGGGTGGTTGATTTTGTCGTTCGTATAGTTCGAACCGCCAAAACCTGGCAAAGACAAAAATCGGCAACCACAACCCGAAAAAAACTTCATGATTCGAAATTCCTTGTTCGATATTCGATATTCTCCTTAAAAACCTGAACCACGAAATTTTAGCCAGTTAGGTTGAAGTTACCTGGAAGGCGTTTAGTCTGTTAGGGGCTCGGAAATTACAAGATTAGGGCTGCTTTAGCCCTGCGGGCTCGTTTTTTTTGGTCTAACAGACTACAGACTAACAGTCTAAGCGACCTGAGGACTTACCAGAATTATTCAATAATTGATGCCGTACCGTTTGGCAATGACGCCGGTCAGGGTTTTGCCGCTAAACCGGCTACTCAGCCATAGATGCTCACGGCCCGCTCGGCCGGGGACGGCTGGTCGCTGGCGGCTGATGCCTGGCGCGGGCCGGAGGAGACTAAATGAGTCGGCTGGCCGGGGTTTCCGGTGGTGTTGGCATACGCGGCTGAGGCCTTGGCCCTTTGATCGGCGGTCAGGAGGAGTTCGGCCCGGGCCGCGCTGGCCATGCCGGCGGCCTGCGCGGCGACGGACCGGTCGGTTGACGATGGTTGGGCCGGCGCCAGGGCGGCGGCCTGAATTCGTTCAGCCTTGTTCAGGGTGGCTTCGGGATCGTTGTCCACCGGGCCGACATCCAGGGAAACCTCGCCGCCGACCGCGTAGAGAACGCCGTCCGGACCTTTTTCATAGGTGTAGGAGGT
Organism: Deltaproteobacteria bacterium RIFOXYD12_FULL_57_12; assembly: GCA_001799275.1. Classification (GTDB taxonomy): domain Bacteria; phylum Desulfobacterota; class Desulfobulbia; order Desulfobulbales; family BM004; genus YD12-FULL-57-12. The sequence goes on along the minus strand of MGTE01000083.1, from coordinate 29,636 downwards.
GCGGCCGGCATAGCGGCCGGCAACCGCGGAGTGGGCCGCCTCATGGGCTCGGACCTCCCGGTCGCGGGCGGCAAGCTGTTTGATGAGTTGTTGGTCCTCGCGGTTTATGGAGACGGTGTCCCTGCCCTGGGCGCGGCCTGCCAGAGGGGTTTCATTGGCGGCAGTTTTGATGTCTGCCGATCCGACTTCCTGTTTCTGGTTGCGGGAGTCGTTTGGGTTGGCCGGCTGGCCGGCTGTCTGTCGACCGTTTAGAGGTTTGTCGGCAAGGAGCCCCTGGTCGCTGTTTTGCCGGCTAGCGGGCTGCATGAACACTTGGGCGGAGAGGGCGGTCGTTTGCATGGCGGTTCGGCACTCTGTGTCTGGGAATTTCTCCGATGCCGGGTTATCTTTTTACGCGACAGTTTATTCACTTGTAAAATAACATGAAAGGTCATTCTTTTGCAAGATTTTGCGTGATTAAGCCATGAGCCTGTAGACAGCGGGAACTGGTCTTACGCCAGGCGGACTGTTGACAGGATTTTACCGCGGGTATTAATATGCGATATCTGGTAACATCGGCCGGCGGATGATGCTGGGCAGAAGAGGGCCGGGGCAGATGAAACCAGGGGTGGTGTTGCGGGAAGTCGTGCTCGCCGCGTGTGACATGAATATAAGCGACAACCGTGTCCAAGAATAGCGGTCGTCTCGGGGGAGGTCAAAAATGAGCAGTACTGCAAACTACGGGTGGAGCAGCGGGCTTTCTCTGACTCTGCTGGAAAAGCTGAAAGATGATCTCAAAGTGGCCATGCGCAACAAGGACTCGGAAGTCAGGGATGCCATCCGGCAGGTTATGAGCGAATACCCGAAGCTCACGGTGCCGATCACCATGGAGAGCGGCAAGAAGACCACCCGTGGCAAGCGGCCCGAGGAGATCAGCGACGAGGATATCCTCGGTATCATCAGGGGGCTCGTGAAATCCGAAAAGATGGTGCTGGAGATCAAGAAAGAGCCTTCCTCGGTCTATCTGCGAACCCTGGAATCCTATCTGCCCCGGATGGCAACCCGTGAGGAAATCAATGCCTGGATTGCCGAACATATCGATGTCTCGAAAATGAAGAACGCCATGCAGGCCATGGGCCCGGTCATGAAGCATTTCGGCAAGCAGGCGGACGGCGCCCTGGTCAAGGAACTCCTGCAGGAACGATTCGGAGCATGATGCATGTGCAGAAGACCCTGGTCGGTCTCGGGCTGGGCCTGTTGGCTGTCGGCCTTCTCTGGCCGTGGCTTGGGAAAATACCTTTCGGCCGGTTGCCGGGGGATATTGTTATCGACCGTCCTGGCGTAAAGGTCTTCCTGCCGATCACCACCATGGCGGTGGTGAGCCTGGTCCTGTCTTTACTGCTGCGGCTGTTTCGAAAGTGATTATTGGGGACAGCCAGAAAGAAATGAGTCGGATCTGCACCCGTCGGGGAGTCTGAGGGAGAGGCACTTGGGGGTGCAGACCCGGCTCGGAGGAGAGGAAGAAGGACACGCTGACCTTAACAATGATCGCGTATCTCTCTTGGGAAACAAGATTGGTATTGTGGTTTGGTTTGTCAAGGGGAATATTTTGTCGGTCTTGAAATAAGATGGTGGCATCAGGGAACAGAACATAACAGGAATTCATGAGCCGTACACTGGTAACTGAATGAAACAAGGAGAGACAAAAGGTGAAGATTGGAAGAAATGATATGTGTCCATGCGGCAGCGGCAGGAAATTCAAAAGATGTTGCATGGGTAAGACCCGGGCGGCTGGCAGCATCGCCGCGCCCGCCCCGCCGGCCAAGCTGAGTCTCGGCTCGGAGATTGACAAGATTCAGCAGGCAGCCGAGGCCCGCGAGGCAAAACTTAGGGAATTCGGGGTGTTTGTCCTCTTTTCCACCGAACCGGGGGATGCCTGGCTGCTGGAAGTGAGCGGTGGCGATGCGGTGCAGGTCGCTGCTCAGGCAGAGCGGCTGGCGGTTGAAGTCGATGAGAATCCCGAGACCATTGCCATCAACTGGACCCACACCTTTGCGATCCGGGACAAGAAGTTTGAGACAAAAGCCTACAAGGATAAAAGTGTCGTTGTCTACGACAACTATCCAGCCCATGCCATTGCCGCGGCCGTGGCCAGGATCAAACGCCGCATTTCCCCGGATTTGCTTGATACCCTGCATCTGGAAGAATAATAACGGCGCCGGGAAAAGAGCGTGGGCGACCGACTATCCCCTGGCAGCCGGCCGATTGTGAAATTGCTTCGCAGTCTGCCGGCCCTTCTGGTCATGGGGATGATTTTCTTTTTTTCACATCTGCCTGGCAACTCTCTGGCCTTGCCGGCGATCTTCGGATTCGACAAGGTCCTGCACATGACGGCTTACGCCGGCCTGGCCGCAGCAGTGCTGTACGGGCTGCGGCCATACCGTATTGCCGGCTGGCCCGCCGTCATCCTCACTATGACCATCTGTATTTTCTACGGGATCAGCGACGAATACCACCAGTCCTTTGTGCCCGGCCGGACGGTAAGCGCCTGGGATCTGGCTGCCGATACTCTGGGCGCCTTGCTGCTGGTTGTCATGGCGTGGCGCCGGAATTGGCAGGTCGCCCGTTGGCCGACGTTTTCCTGATTTTTTTTTTGGGTTAGGGCCAGCCGCCTTTGGCAAGCGCCACCGAAATACTGCCAGAAGGCCCAGGGCGATGGTCGATTTGTCGCTATATGACTGAAAAGCGCTTCGGGTATCTACGCCCCCTCTTACCGCACTCTATTCTCGAAATTCAGTTCTTGAATTCAGTTAATTTTTATAGCGGAAAAATTTACGAAGAATATTCGTCGTCTCCCCGAGATCACAATTTCCATCCCCAATATTTCAAAAATGTTGGGAAATCCCTCAGATCCGACTCATCCCTTGCCCAAGGCTTAAGGCTTGTGTGAAAAATTGGATTATCTTCTTTGTCTCTTCCAAGCTTTTTATCTTGCCCCACCGTCCAGTTAAGGGTCCACCAGCTCATTAGAAGCCTCTCCCATGGTTTTGAGCTACCCTTTACATATCCTTTTCGATATCCCGAATTTTCATAGAAAGATGTTGATCCCATGCCTTCCAAAGATAGCCTTTGCAGGGAGTCAAGAGGCTGAATATGTGCTTTTTCGGTTTTGTAATTCATTAATACAGATGCGGATGATACTGCTATCTCTTCAACCCTATGCGAATCGTTTTTTATGAATATTAGTGTAATTGCTTGGTCGAGTGGTACATCCTTGAAATCAAGTAAGCCTGGGAGGTTCTCCCCATAGGCAGTTTGACGTTCTATATTCCAGCCATCAGGAAAAGCATCTCGTGGCGTGTATGAAGTCGGGATAAATACAAGGTAACAGCCGCAAGTTTGTACGGTCGTGTAGAGAATAGGCATACCATCTTTGTTTAGTGTAACCACGACTATTACCCCAACATTTTTACCCCAACCAAGGAAGAAGGGAAAGATGCTGAAAGGTACTTTTTCGAAGTGTATCCGATATATCAAGTTTGTATATGACTCTTTTTGGGTAGTGAATTTTCTTGTTTCAGCATAAATGGTTGGTATTTCAGGGTTAACATAAATCTCTTCTTTCGTATCTCCGGTGGCCTTTGAGCTCGGTGTGCCGACAAGATTGTGCTTTTCGTTGGGATTTGCAATTATGAAAACTGGCAAATGCTGCCTTGCTATTGAATTGTCATAGTCTACGATATAAGCTAATTGATTGTTTTCTTTATAGTGTTGAGGAAGTGTTGCACATGAAGTGAGAAAAACAAGGAAAAGTAGAGGCAATTGAAATACAATCATCCTAGCGCATGAGTTCATTTATCGATTTCCTTTGCGAAATGTCTAACACGCGGGTGACCCGCCGGTCGAAGCCCGGGGCGGTGTGTCGAGCCGCTGGTTGGAATTACTCTCGTATATTGTTCGACGGGCAATTAGGCAGGCGTTAGGGCATGTATACCAGCAAGGCGTTTACCGATGCTCGCCTTTGCGATTTTTAAATCGTAAGACGCCTGAAGATTGAGCCAATATTGCGGCGACTGGTTGAACGCACGACCAAACAGCAACGCTAGCTCTGCTGTCACCGGACGATCAGCCTTGATAACATGGGAAATCCGCATTGGCGATACCCCGATAGTACGCGCGAACTCAGCCTGAGATATACCCATTTCGCCCAAGATTTCCGCCAAGAATTCCCCCGGATGAATTGCAGGCAAACCATTCTTGACCATGATTGCATCTCCTTTAGTGATAGTCAACGATTTCAACGTCATAAGCAGCGCCATTTTCGAAGCGGAAACATATGCGCCATTGGTTGTTGATGCGAATGCTCCATTGACCGGCGCGGTCGTGAACCAACGATTCAAGTCTGTTGGACGGCGGAAAACGTAAGTCTTCAAGACAGGTGGCCCCGTCCAATTGCATCAAGCGCATGGTCGCGCGCTTCCGTATCTCTGTCGGAAAGCGGCGTGATTTGCCAGTGGCAAAAAAGCGCTCCGTTTCGGCAGAGGTAAATGTCTGAATCATGGGATGATTGTAAACAAATTGTTTATTGGTGTCAAGTGGCCGGTCTAAGGGGGTGGGTGTCGAGGAAGGGCCTTGCTTGTCGAGGTATGATTTCTTCCATCTATTTTCGATGGTAGG
>MGTE01000083.1:3770-24958 GCA_001799275.1 Deltaproteobacteria bacterium RIFOXYD12_FULL_57_12 | reverse complement strand
CCCGTCCCCCGTCGAAGCTTGGAATATCGCACCGGCAGTCAGTTCAGCGGTGGACAGGGGAGGAACGCTTGCTGAAGAGAGGGGGGTTGTCGGCACTGCATTATCCCGTGCCCACAACCCGCAAACTCGGGTTCTAGAATTCAGTTAATTTTCTTCTTCGGGTTGCATGGCAGCATCTCGATAAATCTGGTCTTTCTCTCTGTAATCGCCAGGAATAAAAAGATGCGTTGGAAGTACAGATAGTTCGAGAGGCATTTCTTTAAACTCATTGTAATCGTATCGCGCAAAATGTGTAATCTCGAAGAGCCGGTTATCGGGCGGTTCTGAAGCGATGGTCATTACATATCCAAAAGGAGGGTAAGTGATTTCGGAAATTACAGATATTTTGCCCGTGTTGACGTTTAATAAGCCTGTGCTTCCTGAGGCTCGAAATCTGCCTGTCGTATTGTAATAGACGAAAAAACGGTACTTTGGTGAGAGATACTTCTCGTTTTTGTTCATAACAAAACGAACCATCTCTTCATTTGGGATGCGAAATATTTCCGAGTTCACCGAAAAAAACATGGTTGCAATCTGCTTCAAGATTGGCAATGGAAATAATTTGTTGAGATAAATCAAGGATGGCTTGCCGCTGGCACGAACGAGCATTTTCATGCCTTGATAGCACCAATTGACAAATTGGTCGCCATACCAAGCGCCCGTGTCGTTGTTGCATTTGTCGCATAAGGTATGATACCCCATGCCGCGTTGCTGGATTGGGCCTTTGGCTACTTCATCTGGTCCAAGCTCGAGAGGAATACCTGCAAATTTCACTGTAACAACCGGACGGTTATTGAAAGCCGCTCTCGGAGGGATATGCTCAAACGATAGTGGGCCATGCTGACCGCAAATATGACAAACACCTTCTGGTCTCTTTTTTGGCATGGGAGCTGATGATAGATGCGTAGTCGCTCCGGATTGACGTTGTGGCAGAATCAGCGCCTTGCATCGCAGTGCCCCTTACACCACGGTGATGGTTCTGCGCAAGATCAAGTGAGCGTTTTATCGGCTGCGGTGACCTGACCGGAACCTCCCAGGGCGAACAGTTTATTCTGACCCTTCAAGTGCCCGGTTTGAAGACCGGGAAATCGCCGGGCTGCTCAGTGCCGCCGCCAGCGGGTCCGGCCGGCCGGGTGTCTTCCTGGGCGTGCTTGTCTGCCGAGCCCTCTCCAAACTGGTCCAGATAGAGGCCGGCCACGCAGGCGGTCTGGAAGGGGAGGAGCAGAATTTGCAGGAGATTGAGCACCGGCACGAAGTTGGCCAGGAAGCTCAGGATCATGGTGGGAATAACCGAGATCATCAGGAAAAAGACCAGGTGCATGAAGAAGCCGGTCTGGTCGACCTTCTGCTTGCTGGCCCGCATGGCCTCGCCGAGCGACAGCTGGCGGTCGGCCATCAGGGGCAGGGCATAGAGCCACCAGGTGGCGAAAAGAAGCCCCGGGATGATGAGGAAGAGGAAGCCGCAGAAGATGAGCAGGAGCAGGAAGAAGTACGGGAAGAGAGCGGAAAAGCGCTTGAGCCCGGAAAAGAGGTCGTTGATGGTCGCTTGCCGCTTGTCCCGCAGGCATTGAATGAGCAGAAGCTGGTAGCCGGCCAGCAGCGGGCCGGCGGCGATCCCGAGGGAGAGAATGAGGAGCATCTGCACCACCAGGCCGCCCAGAATGAGGACCAGTGGCTGTTCTTTGATCAGGGTGTAGCCGTTTTTCAGATATTTCTCAAAGTCCATGTTCCTCCCCCTTTTGTTGGTGCTATTTCCGCAGCAGCCTGGCCATGTCTTTGGCAAAGTAAGTGAGAATGATATCGGCGCCGGCCCGTTTGATGCTGAGCAGGGTCTCCTGCATGACCCGTTCCTCGTCGATCCAGCCGTTGGCACCTGCTGCCTTGATCATGGCGTATTCGCCGCTCACATGGTAGGCGGCGATCGGCAGATCGAATTCCGCCCGCAGCCGGTGGATGATATCCAGGTAGGCAACGGCCGGTTTGACCATCAGGATGTCGGCGCCCTCTTCCACGTCGAGGGTCGCCTCGCGCAGGGCCTCGACGGCATTGGCCGGGTCCATCTGGTAGCCGCGCCGGTCGCCGTGCTGGGGCGCGCAGTCGGCCGCATCCCGGAACGGCCCGTAGAAGGCGGAGGCATATTTGACCGCATAGGACATGATCGGCACATGCTGGAAATTGTTGTCATCCAGAATGGCGCGGATTTCACCGACCCGGCCGTCCATCATATCCGACGGCGCCACCATGTCGGCTCCGGCCCGGGCATGGGAAAGGGCGGTGCTGGCCAGGACCTCCAGGGTCGAGTCGTTATCCACCTGCTCGTTGATCAGGATGCCGCAGTGGCCGTGCGAGGTGTATTCGCAGAGGCAGACATCGGTGAAGACCAGCAGCTCCGGCGCCTTGTTCTTCAATTCCTTGATCGCCTGCTGGATGATGCCGTCCTTGGCGTGGGCCCCGGAACCCATGGGGTCCTTCTTGGCCGGCAGTCCGAAGAGAATGACGGAGTTGACGCCGAGGTCGAGGCATTCCCGCGCCTCTTTGCCGAGCTGATCAACGGTGATCCGGAAGACACCGGGCATGGAGGAGATTTGCTCTTTTTTCCCCTTGCCGGGCATGACGAACAGCGGATAGATGAGCTGGGCCGCCGACAGGTGGGTTTCGCGGATAAGGGCGCGGAAGGATTCGTTTCGGCGGAGGCGGCGCGGCCGGTATTCTGGGAAGATCATTTGTTGTCTCCTCGTCTGGATGCTGGGATGGTTACTTTTACTTTGTTACATTCCAAGAGAATTCAGGAGTCAGGAGTCAGGAGTCAGAATTCAGGAGAAAAGAGCGCTATTCTTTTGCCCGGCTGGCTCGATTTATTCTGTCTCCTGAATTTTGTATTCTGAATTCCATACGGTGGCAAAGTAGAATTACGTCATGCACGCATTGCACAACCTCGATGCACGGTTACGATGCTGGAATGTCAATATCAAGCGCCTTGATTTTCTTGTGCAGATGGCTGCGCTCCACGCCGATCTGCTCGGCGGTCTGGGCGATGTTGCCGGTATTTTCTCGCAGTCTGGCCAGCAGGAATTCCCGTTCGAACTCTCTTTTCGCTTCCTTGAAATCAGTCAGCCGGTATGGCCCGGTCATGGTTGGCCGTTCCGGCAAGTTTCCCGCAGGCTGACCCGGATTGAGGAATAAGGCGACCGTTGCCGCGGAGATGACCGGCTCCGCGCACATGATCGCCAACCGTTCCACCAGGTTGCGCAATTCCCGGACATTGCCAGGCCAGTTGTGGCGGCCAAGGGTGGCCAGGGCCTCCGGGGCGAACTCCTTTCTGCCCAGGCCTTTCTTGGAAAATTCATCCAGGAACTCTTCAACCAGCATATGGATGTCCGCGGCTCTTTCCCGCAGGGGCGGCACATGTATCGGTACGACATTCAGCCGCCAGAAGAGGTCGGCCCGGAAATTGCCTGCCTCGATCTCCTGCTCCAGATTTTTGTTGGTGGCGGCCAGCACCCGGACATCGGTGGTGATCGTCCGGTTGCCGCCTACCCGCTCAAAGGTCTGCTCCTGGAGAATTCTGAGAATTTTTGCCTGAGTTTTGAGGCTCATGTCGCCGATTTCGTCCAGGAAGAGCATGCCGTTGTTCGCCTGATCGAATTTGCCGGATTTGCTCGCATGCGCTCCGGTGAAGGAGCCTTTTTCATGGCCGAACAGTTCGCTTTCGATGAGCTCTTCGGGGATGGCCGCGCAGTTCATCTCGATCATGGGCTTGTGGCAGCGCCGGGATTGCCGGTGAATGGCCTGGGCGACCAGTTCCTTGCCGGTGCCGTGTTCGCCACGGATCAGCACCCAGGCGTCGGTGGGCGCTACTCGGTCGATCTGTGCGCGCAGCTGCGAAATCGCTTGGGAGTCGCCGGTCAGCATCGGCCGGCCGCCCGCCTTCTGCCGGAGGATGAGATTTTCCTCTTCCAGCAGGGAAAGCCTGAGACCGTTCTTGATCGCCAGGATTATCTTGTCGTAGGACAATGGCTTTTCGATGAAATCAAAGGCCCCGGTTTTCGTGGCCTGGACCGCGGTCTCGATGGTGCCGTGTCCGGAGATCATGATCACCGGCAGGCGGGCATGGGTCTGCCGTATCTGTTTTAATGCCGTCAGGCCATCCATGCCCGGCATCCAGATATCGAGGAGGACAAGGTCAACGGCCTCCTCGTCGAGCAGACTGAGGCCCTTCTCGGCCGAATCGGCGCAGAGCGGGACGAAACCCTCATCCGTGAGGATGCCGGAGAGCGCCTCCAGAATGCTGGTCTCGTCATCGACTATAAGTATTTTTTTGGACATGATCGTTGTCATTTGGCCGACGATTTTCCGCGGGCGATGTCCATGCAGCTTGGCTCTCGTGTAACTACCCAGGTCGTTTAGCCTGTAGTCTGTTAGTACCTGAGAAATAATATTCTGCACGTTTTTGGCAGAATATTATTTCGTGAAGGTACTTATCCCGTTTATCGGGGTTAGGACAAAGCAACGAATGAATCAGGCACGAATCTCCTCCCTATCGGTCTAACCACCTATAGACTATCCAACTGAGCAGGTATCATTATACAAAAGCTCGGCGCCCTGGCAACCGATATCACTCGATCAAGGGCAGTTCCACGATGAACACGGCGCCGGTCGGCTCGTTGTCCTTTACCCGGATATAGCCGTTGTGGTCGGCGACCACGGTGCTGGCGATGGCGAGCCCGAGGCCGGTGCCGGATTTCTTGGTGGAGAAATAGGGTTCGAACAAGCGCGGCTTGTCTTCGTCACGCACGCCGGGTCCGTTGTCGCGGACCTCCATGAACACGGCGTCGCGCTCCCGGTCGACCGTCATTCTGATTTCGATGATGCCGTGGCGGGGGAGAGCGGCCACCGCGTTGTCCAGTAGGTTGATGAGGACGCGCTTCATCTGTTTCAGATCAAAACTGAAAGGCGGGATTGCATCAGCCGGGCCGAACCGAAATTCGATATCCCGATGGGCAGCTTCGTACAGAACTAGCACCTCCCGAACCATGTCCGGCAGGCTGTTCACGGTTTTTTGCACGGCCGGCATCCTGGCGAAGTTGGAGAATTCGCTGACCAGCCGCTTCAGTTCATCCACCTGGTTGATGATGGTCCGGGTGCAGAGGTCAAAGACCTCGCTGTCCGCGCCGAGCAGGTCGAGATATTTTTTCCGCAGGCGCTGGGCGGAGAGCTGAATCGGGGTGAGCGGGTTCTTGACCTCATGGGCGATCCGGCGGGCGACCTCCCGCCAGGCCGCCATCCGCTGCGCTTTTTCAAGCTGGGTCAGGTTGTCGAAGACCAGCACCATGCCGATCGGTTTTTTTTCATCGTCCTCAAGCTTTGTGAGGTTGACCAGCAGGGAAAAGGTCTCGTTCCGCACGGTCAACTGGACCGGGCGTTGGAAGGATGATTTGCCCGACCCGGCCAGATGTTCAAGAAAATCATCAAGGATGGCCAGGTGACTCGGGTGGAGAACGGTGCGATAGTCCTTGTTGAGGAAAAAACCCTTCTTGATCTGCAGAAGCTCCTCGGCAAAACGGTTGATGGTGGTAATCCGGCCGCTTTCGTCAAACGAGATGACGCCGGCCGCCACGTTCTGTAGGATGGTTTCCGTGTACTGCCGGCGGTTTTCCAGTTCGACATTGCCTTCACGCAGGGCTCGGTTGGCAGCCTCAAGCTGCCGATTGCTGGAGGACAGATCCCGGGTCATCATGTTGAAGGAATCCACCAGCAGCCCCATCTCGTCGTCAGCCTCCTTTTCTAGCACAAAGTCGAGTTCTCCTTCGGCCACCCGCCGGGTGGCGGCCGCCAGCTTGCCGATCGGGCCGGTCAGCCCTTGGGCCACATAAAAACCGAACCAGACGGCGCTAAAAATGATAAGCAGGGTGACAATGAGCAGGATGACCAGCAGGCTGGTCTTGATCGGTTTTTTCAGGAGCATCAACTGGCGGTAGCCTTCGATGCCGCTGGAGATAACCGTCATGCGGCGCAGTTGGTCGGCGGAGATCAGAGAGGTGGTGATTAAAGCGAATGTGCGGTTGCCATCGGCCCTGATCACGACCGGGGTTACGCTTCGGACCAGTTCGCCGATCGCTACCGGCTGAATGGTGGTCTGTTCGTGGGCGCCACTTAAGGCCAGCCGCAGAAACTCGGGTGGGATTGCCGGCAGGGGCTGGTCGGCAATCTGTTCGTCCAGAACCGTGAGCACCGGCGTCCGCTGGTCGGACAGGAGTTCAAGGGCCACCAGGCCGTGCGTGGTCAGGGTTTTTCCGAGATAACTCTCCAGCCCCGAGAAATCATCGTCCGCGGTGTGCCGGGTTGCGATGGTCTCGGCAATGGCTTCGCCCTGGCGGATAACCTGTCGCCTGGCATCCTGGTAAATCTCTTTTGCCGTGTTCAGCGATTCCTGCAACGACTGCTCGACCGTGGAGTTGAACCAGTAGTCCATGCTGGTGGAAACGAACTGCAGGGCAATGAAGAAGAGTAAGGCGGTGGGGATCAGCGACAGAAAGACAAAGGAGATGACCAGTTTCGTCCTGAGCCTGGTCCCCAGAAGATTTTGGCGGCGCTCGAAGACCAGTTCCACCAGGTTCCTGAGCACCAGGAAGACCATGAGCAACAGGAGGCTGACGTTGATATTGATCAGGACGAAGACCAGGACGTTGCCGCTCACCGGGAAAGGCACTTCACCCAATTGGGAAATTCTGGATTCCGCAAAGGTCAGAAGGGGAATCAGGCAGAGGCAGGCGAGGATAATCCTTCGAAATCGCCGCCGTTTTATTTCTTTCCGGTTTTCATCTGCCATCAGACTGCCATCAGTATCTGAATTCGAGGACATGCCAGTCAGTATCAAAATCCCACAGGGAAGAAAAAGGAATCAGATAGTGAAAATACATGGGAAGCGTTTTCTTGGCCAGTTTGGCCTTGACCTTCAGTCGGTATGTCCGGTCGGATTCCAGGCGGCTGAGGGGAATGGCCGAGAAACCGTTCACCTCGGCCATCAGCGATTGAGCACGGGCCAGGTTGCTGACGACTGTGTTTTCCTGTTTTTTTTCGGCCAAGGTAATCCGGTATTCCTCTTTGGGATTGTCGTAGGCCAAGGTGTGATTGAAGTTGTGCGATGCCAATTTTTTGTCCGGCCAGCCTTTGCGTACCTGGTAGAGATCGACATAAAACGTGAAGGTGGCGGGGATGCCGTTCTGGATGCCGGCCGTGATTTCATCGGTAAAACAGTTCTTGACCGTGAAGTAAAGAAGCAACTCGGTTTCGGAGTTGGTGACGATGATATCGGCAATGGTGGCTTGCCGGGCCAGGAGCGTTCCCGGCTGGAAAACTACTGCCAGGGCAAGGAAACAGCAAAAAAATATATGGCGAAAGCATGTAGACATTGATGCTCCGGCAGTAGCAGCGAATTCGTCCCTAAGGGTTTATCCTGCGTCGCTGGGTTATGGTCGATCGATCCGGGAAACGGTTGTGTGTAAACGCCGATATATTTACACGATATTCATGGTTCTGTCCATGCAGGAGATGTCCCCGGTTTCGGCTGGATTTCGGCTTGACAGGGAATGCGTCTCCAGTTATCGTAATTTTACGATAAGATTTCTGCTGGCATGGAGGACACATGGCGCAGTGTTGTGCTATTGATCAGGAAGGAGGGGCGCTGGATGTTGAGGGCTTTGCCGCAATTTGCAAGGCCTTGGGCCATCCGGCCCGGGTGAGGATCGTCCAGTTTCTGAAAGGCCTGGACAGTTGTTACTGCGGGCAGATCGTCGATCTGCTCCCGCTGGCGCAGTCCACGGTGAGTCAGCACCTGAAGTGTTTGAAGGATGCGGGGTTGATTGTCGGCCGGGTGGAGGGCTCGTGTACCTGTTATTGCCTGAACCGGGAGATATTTGAGAAGTTTTTACGGTTGGCCGACCGACTGTAACGGCCGAAATAGAAAAAACAGGGAAGAATCAGATGGAGAGAAGCAAACAGCCGGAAAAGAGTTGCTGCGCGCCAGCCAGGCCGGCCAGGGATGTGGCGGTCGGGCCGACTGGCCTGCGGATGCTGCCGATTGCCCAGCCGCCTCAGGATGAGCCCTGCTGCGGACTGCCGCCCGGTCCGCCGAGCAGTCCGTTCGAACGGCCCGGATATCGGCTCTGTGGTTTTGTCGACGATTTTATCGAGACGGCCAATGGAGCGGTGCCGCTCGTGAAGACCACGCTTGATTCAGCCGATAACCGGGGCACTTTCCGAGCCCGGTTCAATATCGGCCGTAACAACTACCGGGTGGCGCCGGGGCTTTACGGCGTTGGCCGGCCGGACCGGGAAGCGCCAGTGCTGGTGACCGCCAACTATAAGCTGAGTTTCGACAGCCTGCGCCAAGAACTCGCCGGCATCGATGCCTGGATACTCGTGCTCGACACACGCGGCATCAATGTCTGGTGCGCGGCCGGCAAAAAGACGTTTTCCACCGACGAGGTCATTAATCGGGTACAGGCGGTAGGCCTGGCGCAGGTGGTCGGCCATCGGCGGCTCATCCTGCCGCAGCTCGCCGCTACCGGCGTCGCGGCCCATCGGGTCAGGAAGGGGTGTGGCTTCGAGGTGGTCTGGGGACCGATCCGGGCTGGTGACATCGGTCGCTTCCTGGAGAGCGGCCTGCGGGCCGATACCGGCATGCGGCGGGTGACGTTCAGTCTGGCCGAGCGGTTGATCCTGATACCGGTCGAGGTTTCGCTGACGCTGAAGCCGGCCCTCTGGGTGCTCCTGGTCGCATTCTTCCTCTCCGGCATCGGCCCGGAGGTGTTTTCGTTGCGCGCCGCCTGGCAGAAAGGGCTGGCGGTTTTCGCTGCCTCCCTGGTCGGCATCGTGGCCGGCGCGCTTGTCGTGCCGGGCCTGTTACCCTGGTTGCCGGGCCGCTCTTTTTATCTCAAGGGTATCCTGACCGGCCTGGCCGGCGGCGTTTGGGTCGCTACGGTGTATGTGGCCAGGACCGGGCCGTATGGAGCGGCCGCGCTCATTTTCTATACTGTGGCGGTCAGTTCTTACCTGGCCATGAATTTTACCGGAGCAACGCCCTATACCTCGCCATCCGGTGTGGAAAAAGAGATGCGGCGCGGTATCCCGTTGCAGGCGGTAGCTGTGGTTCTGGCCGTTGTGGCCTGGCTCGGTTCGGCTTTCAGTGGTTAGTGACCTGTCACGAGGAGGTCAGCATGGAAACACTGCGTTATCTCAAAAACGTCTCGACGTTGCGTCTTGATCAGGAGACCTGCATCGGCTGCGGCATGTGCAGCACGGTCTGTCCGCATGGGGTCTTCGTGGTCGAGGAGAAGAGCAAGGCCCGGATCGTTGACCTGGACGGCTGCATGGAATGCGGGGCCTGCGCCGCCAACTGTGCGGTCCAGGCGATTACGGTTACCCCGGGTGTGGGCTGCGCCGCCTACATCATCCAGTCCTGGCTCAAGGGGAAGGCGGCCGCATCCTGCGGCTGTTGATCGGGAAGGAACGGCGGCCAAGAGAAGGGTCAGTTCTTGTCGCCAGCAAGAATTTGCTGAATGGCCTGCAGCAGTTCAACGGCATGATAGGGCTTGGCGAGCATGCCCAGGAAACCGTATTGCCGGTGGGTTGTCAGGACTTCATCGTTCGAATAGCCGCTGGCGGCGATGGCTCTGACCGCCGGGTCAATTGCCCGCAGGTGGTCGAGAGTTTCCAGACCACCCATGCCGTTGGGGACTGTAAGGTCCATGATTACCAGATGAAAGGGTTGGCCGGCTTCCATGGCCGCCCGATAAAGGCGGACAGCCTCCCACCCGTCGACGGCCGTTTCAACGTCGAAGCCTCTTTCCTTGAGAATATGGCCAGTTATATTCCTGACCATTTCCTCGTCGTCCATGATCAGGATCCTGGCCTGGCCGGGAATTGCCATTGGCGTACGATCGCCGGGCGCTGATTCGGCAAAGGCTGGCTGGGCCGCCAGTATGGCGGGCAGATGAAAGGTGAAGACCGCTCCGTGACCCGGCTGCGTGTCCACGCGCAGGCGGCCCTTGTGTTTCCGGATAATGGAAGAACTGACCGCTAGGCCGAGGCCCCTACCCGTCGGTCTGGTGCTAAAGTAGGGGTCGAATATCTTCTCCTGGATTTCCGGACTGATCCCTTTGCCGGTGTCGGCGAATGAGACCTTGACATATGGCCCGGCCGGCAGCGTATCTGTCTGGTCGATGAAGGTTTTTTTTGCCTCGACCGTGAGCGCCCCGCCCTCGGGCATGGCCTGGACAGCATTGCTTACCAGGTGGTTGACGACCTGTTTGATCTGGTTTTCGTCAATATTTGCCGGCCACAGGTCGGCGGCTATTCGGAAATGGCAGTTGACATGGGTGCCAGCCAGGGCGGCGTGGGTGGTTTCCCTGATGAGTTCAGCCACCGGGACAAGGCGGCGGCGCGGCGCGCCGCCCTGGGCAAAGGTCAACAGCTGTTGCGTGAGGTCCCTGGCCCGGAAAATGGATTTTTCCGCCTGGCTGAGCCGTTCCGCCGCCTTGCCGTCCGGTTCCGAGAACATTCTGGCCAGGTTGATGTTGCCGATGATCGCAGTCAGCAGGTTGTTGAAGTCATGGGCGATGCCGCCCGCCACCAGGCCGAGGGATTGAATTTCGCGGGCCTTGCGCAGTTCCTCTTCCTGTTTTTTTTCAGCGGTTATGTCCCGAAAGGTCAAAACCGAGCCGAGACCTTTGCCGTCAGCAGCAGTGATCGGGGCGGCGCTGACCGTGATCAACCGCTCAGTGCCGTCCTGGCTGATCAGAATGGTGTCGCCGGCCCGCTGAATTTCTCGGCCGTTTTCCATGATTTCCTGTGGCAGATCAAGACAGCTGCGTCGGTTCTGCTCGTCCACAATCCAGAAGATGTCGCGAGCCGGCTTGTCCCGGGCTTCCTGTTGGGACCAGCCGGTAAGCCTTTCCGCCACCCGGTTCATGAGGACAATCCGGCCCTCGATATCCGTGGTGATGACGGCGTCGGCAATGCTGCGCAGGGTTACGGCCAGGCTTTCCTTTTCCGCGGCCAGGGTTACTGCGGCCAGTTTATGCTCGGTGATGTCCAGATAAAGCAGCACTGCCCCCCTGCTGGTTTTGTCCCGTGGATCAAGGATTGGGGTGGCCACAACGTCATAGTGCCGGCTATTGATTTTCCAGTCGGTCAGGTGGGTGGTAGTGCCCTCGCGCAGCACTATCTGGAATGGGCAACATTCTGCCAGCTTTTGGTCGCGGCAGATTATTTCGTGACAGTATGAACCCAGCGGGTTGTCGCCGGCTGTGGGGAACATTTTTTTGAAGCTGGCATTGACGGCCCGGATCCGCATGGCCTCGTCCAGAACCATGATGCCGCCGCCGACCGCCTCGAAGATGGCCTGGTGATGCCGGCCGGCTTCCCGGTTGTTCCGGAGCAGATCGTTGAGCAAGGCGGCAAGCGGCGCCAAGTCGCCGGCGTTGGCCGCGATCGGTAGCGGGACGCTGTCGCTCGCGGCCGCCTGTCGGGCCAGAATGATAAGTTCTTCCAGTGTCATGTTGACCAGCCGTTTTCCTGGCAGAGGCGTCGGAGGTTGGTCCCGCTTGCGAATGCGCGGCAGATCCTGCCATCCGGCCGGGTGCCGGGATGCCTGTCGAGCCGCCCGGTAGCATGGCCGGTGCCAGTGGTTTTGTCAGACATTGAAGCGGAACTCGATGATATCGCCGTCCTGCACTAGATAGGTCTTGCCTTCCAGGCGGGAGGTGCCTTTTTTTTTGGCTTCCTTAGTGGAGCCGGCCGTCATCAAATCATCGTAGGCAATTACCTCGGCGCGGATAAAGCCCTTTTTAATGTCCGAGTGGATCACCTCGGCCGCATCCACCGCCTGGGTGTTTTTTTCGATGGTCCAGGCGCGGACCTCGTCTTCACCCACTGTAAAGAACGAGATCAGGCCGAGAATCTGGTAGGACACGGCGATGACCCGGTCGACCACCGAGGTGGTGATTCCGTACTCCTGGAGATATTCTCTGGCATCCTCTTCGGACATTCGGGCCAGCTCGTGTTCCAGCCGGCCGCGAACCGTGATGCAGTTCTCATGGGCGAGCAGTTCCGGCACCGCCGGCGCGGCTTCGGATTCGTCGTCGTTGCTGAATACAACAAGTATGGGCTTGGCCGAGAGAAAGGTGAAGCCCTTCAGCAGACGGGCCGCAGCCAGTTCAGGGGAGCGACGTAGAGGGGTGTCCTGCTCCAGGAGCGTGCGGCATTCAATCAGCAGTTTTTCCTCTTCGCCGTCGATCTTGCGGCCTCGCTTCTGGTCAACGGTCAGACGTTCCAGCCGTTTTTCCACGACCAGGAGGTCGGCGAAGATCATCTCCTGGTCCAGCCGCGCAAAGTCGCCGGCCGAATCGGGTGCACCGCCGCTGGCGTCAACAAAGTTGCGGACCACATGGAGCAAGGCATCGCAGGAGCGGACGCCGGTCCAGAGGGTTTCATCCTTTTTCTGACCCTGGGCGTAGATTGCGGCTCGGGGCAGCAGGTATTCGATCTGGGTGTAGATGGTCTTGCGCGGCTTGTATAGGGCGCTCAGGGCATCGATCCGCTTGTCCGGCACCCGGATGGTGCCAAGCCGGTCTTCCATCCGGGGCAAGCTTTCTGTTGGCACGATGCGGGTGATGGCCTCAAAAATGGTAGTCTTGCCAGCGCCTGGCAGGCCGATAATTCCTATCTTCATGAGTATTGTCCTTGGTAATGTCGTGATGAACGTGTCTTGCAAACGGGCACGTCTTTTATTCCTTTTTTGGATTTCCCGCAAGCCGCTCCGAAAAGAGAAGGCGGCGATGGTGGAGATGGCGCGGTCCCCAGGCTGTTTTAACAATCAGGCAAGTGGCGTGCTTTAACAGGGGTTGTCCGGGGTGGTCGGCGGACAACAGGTCTTCGTGTCCGTGTCGGTGCGGCGCCGGCAGTGTTCGTCTCTGGCATGGGCGCCACGGCGCAGCCAAAGAATACTGGTCTCCAGCAGTTCGACACCGACCAACACCCCGACCGTGACCACGGTGAGGGCGATGGCCGCCTTGATCTGGCCGAGGCCGATCACCGACCCGATTGCCGCCAGCATCCAGATGCCTGCCGCCGAGGTCACGCCTTTTACGATAACGCCGCCCTGGGACATGATGACGCCGGCTCCCAGGAAACCAATGCCGGTTACCACCTGGCCGATCACCCGGGTCGGGTCGGCGGTAGCTGACGGGTATGCGGCACCAAGATGCACAAAAATCTGGGTCCCGAGGCAGATCAGAATGCTGGTCCTGATGCCGGCCGGCTTGCCGCGGAGTTGGCGTTCGAAGCCGATAATGGCGCCGCAGAGTAAAGCGGTGCCGATTTTGATCCAGAATTCCGCACTCAGGGGATTTAAGAGAAGCGTTTCCATGGTCAGGCTCACCAGCGGCAAGAGTGTGCGACTTGAAGTGTTCTCGGCTATTCTACATCAGGGGGGGAATTAATTCTTGGAAAATCGCAGTGGCAACCGGAAAGGATCATCAATTGCGGTCTAAGGGACCCAGAAAATACAAATATACCATCACGCATCCCGTCTTCGGGCCATCTTTGGTCTTGCCTCAATCGCAAAATCCTCAGAGTAGCGCTGCTACTCCTGCGGTTTTGCTCAATCGGCGCAACCAAATCTGACCCCAATCCGGGCGCGATCCAGGTACATTAGTATTTTCTGAGTCCCTTAGAAAAAAAGAGGGCCGGGCCTTTCGACCCAGCCCTCTTCTGAGGATTGCAGAACTCATTGATTTCGGCCGTCCGTCTCTGGACAGCCTTGCCGAACTTAGTCTGCCATGGCGTTCATGGCGCGTTTGGGGTCGGCCTCAACTTTCTTGAGGATCTCGCCGGTTTTGGCTTCGTTCAGCCAATTGACCTTGCCGGTGCCCACATCGTAGATGGCGCCCACCACCTTCACCTTGCCGCTGTTGACCAACTCGCGGGAGGCGGGGCTGCTCATGAACAGGTCTTCGATGCCCTGCCAGACATTTTCCTCGATGCCGTACGGGACCACAGCCTTGCCCTTGTCATCGGGATGGGCTGCAATGGCGCGCTTTACCGCTGGGATGATATTGTCCACCAAAGGCGGGATATTCCGTTCCAGCGTCAACTTTTCACCCTGGACTACACTGGTCACCGCAGTGACGGCGCCGCACTGGGTGTGGCCGAGCACCACCAGCACCGGGGTGTTGACATGGGCCAGGCCATACTCGATGGAGCCGGCCTCATCAACATCAACAACATTGCCGGCCACGCGGATGACAAAGATGTCCATAACGCCGACATCAAAAATTCTCTCCAGCGGCACGCGGGAGTCGGAGCAGCCGATAATCGTGGCAATGGCGTGGTCGCCCTGGTTTTCCGTGCCGGCCTGTTTCAACCGGGCCGCATCGGTGTGGGGTTGGGTCGACTTGCCGGCCACGAAGCGGGCGTTGCCCTCCTTGAGGGTGGTGACGATCTGGTCGGGGGTGGGCTTGTGGGCCGTGCTGCCGCTGGCAAAGACCGGCGCGGCAGCCAGCACCAGGCCGCAGCACAATGTTGCTGCAATGGTGGCGATCCGTTTCATTTTCCTCTCCTTTTTCATTGTGTTATTGATCGATTGGCATGCAAGACAAGCCATGTTAATGAGTGAATTGTCATTCAACTTTTATGAAAGACGCCCTGTGTTGTCAAGGTTTTTTTGCGAAAAGAAATTCTGGGACCGTCTGATCCTGAACGCCGGAAGTGGCTACCAGATCTGTTTCAGGCCATTTACCATAAACTGGACAGCGATGACCGCCAGCAAAAGCCCCATGAGGCGGGTGATGACCTTGATGCCGCTGACTCCCAGGAGCCTGCTGATCCGTTCTCCCAGAAAAAAAACAGCATAGGAGGCAAGACAGGAGAGCAGGATGGCCAGGACAAGTTCGGCAATGCCGGCCGACGCGGGTTGTTGTTTCCAGACCAGTACGGCGGTGATCGCCCCGGGTCCGGCCAGCATGGGGGTGGCCAGCGGCACCAGGGCAATATTTTCCTTGGCCACGCCTTCCTGCTCCTCTTCGGTGGTGCTCTTGAGGCCGACGGGAAGTATCTGCAGCATCTGCAGGGCGTAGATGAAGAAGATGAAACCACCGGCCAGTTGAAAGGCTGGCAGACTGATGTTGAAAAACCGGAGGATAACGTCGCCGCTCAACGCGAAAAAAAGGAGGATAAGGCCGGCGGCGCCGGCGGCAACGGCGGCCATCCGCCGTTGTTCAGCCTCGGAATTCTGGGCGGTGAAGAGCAGGAAGAGCGGCAGGTTACCGAAAGGGTCCATGATGATCAGCAGAGGGATCAGCAGGGTTAAAAAGGACTGCAGGGTTTCCATGACGGTTCCCATCAGGGGGTTGCTTGTTTTTTTCCGCAGGATTCAGAATACAGAATTCAGGAGACAGAACAGATTGAACCATTTGGCCAGAAGTATGTTTACCATTTCTCCTGAATTCTGACTCCTGGATTCTTTCGGAATGTGACAAATGAGAACGAAAAGGCTGCCGCCCATCTCTCTGAACAGCTGCCGCGCTGGATTATATCTGGGCCGAATTCCGCTGGTTTTTTTCTTGGCATTGTTGCCTGGTTTGGAGTATTGCAATAATGTGGCAGTTGGCCACTTTGATGAATGGCCGTCCGTAACCTCCTGAAGAACGCATGGATTTGACCGCAGATGGTGATTGAACAGCAGCAAGATGGGGCCGGGTATTATCGACTGCCGCGCGGTGGCGTGCTCATTCCCACCTCCATTGGCAATCTGCAGCTTGGCGTACCGCCGGAAACCATCAAGGACACCATGGTCATGGCGGGCGGCGTGCCGCAGGTCTTCATCCTGCCACAGTATCTGTTCGATCTCACTCGGGGGATTGCCCTGGCCGAACTGGAATTCCCCATCTATTTTAATTTTTTTATCAAGAAACAGAAGACCAGGGTTGTCTGCGGTGCGGCTCAGTTGCGCAGGATCGAGGTTGTTGTCTCCGAGGCGATGTTCGGCCCGGCGCAGCTCGATATCATCAACGAGTTTGTCAACGGTGCAGCCACTCCCGGTTTTCCGGACCTGCGGGCGGAGATGAATTATTTTAGGGCACTGCCGCCCGCCACTCGGCCCATTGTTCTGGATGATCTTGTCGAATTTATCGAATTCGACAAGGAGGGCCGGGCGCAGATCGGGCCGGTCGAAATCCGCCTTGACGACCTCCATAACCTCAACATCGTTGATCCGGGCGGCGCCACCGTGGTCGTTGCCCGGCAGACGCCTTTATTCGGCGGTCAGGTGGAAAAAGCTGCTCCGGATGATTTTAAGTTCCGGCCGCCGCTTTTCGGGATCACCACACTGGGGGCCGGCCACGGTTTCGATCCCGACGCCAACACCTCAGGCCTGCTCATCTGGCTGAACCGCCGTGGGGTTGTTGTTGATCCGCCGGTCAACTCCATTGACCATCTGTTGCGGCTGGGCGTCAGCCCCAAGCTGATCGACAGCGTCATCCTGACCCACTGCCACGCGGATCACGATGCCGGGACCCTGCAGAAGATTCTGCGGGAAGACAAGCTGAATCTGTATACCACGGAAACCATATTCAACAGTTTCATGCGCAAGTCAGCGGCGTTGACCGGCATCGACGAAGAGCATCTCCGGAAACTGGTGAATTTCTATCCGGTGCTGATCGGCGAGGCCACGAATATCTGCGGCGGCGCCTTTCAATTCAACTATACCCTCCACTCCATCCCGACCGTCTCGATCAGCGTGGCCGCCTACGGCAAGAGCATGATGTACAGTTCCGACACCCTGAACGATCCGCGCTCCATCGATCGGCTGTACGGGGCAGGGGTCATCAGTAAAAGCCGGCGGGATTTTCTCGCGGATTTCCCCTGGAACCACACGGTGATCCTGCATGAGGCCGGCATGCCGCCTCTGCACACCCCGCTCGAATATCTGTGCGGTTTGCCGGAAGAGATTCGCAAGCGCATGTTTCTGGTGCATGTTGACCAGAAGATGATTCCCAAGGACAGCGGGCTGCGCACCGCGCCAACCGGGCTGGCCAGCACCCTTGAACTGGCTGCTAACTCCTTGCCCCATGAGGGGGCCATTGAATTGCTGGATGTGCTGGCCCATAACAGTCTGTTCCAGAGTCTCTCCATTGGCAAGGCCCGGGAGTTTCTGCTGATCGCCCGCCAGGAAAGTTACGATGCCGGCGAGGTCATCTTCCGGCCGGAGGATGCGGCTGAACGTTTGTACATCATTGTCAGCGGCCAGGTGGATATTGTGGCCAACGACCAGGTGTTGGCTACCTACAGCAACTGTGACTGCTTCGGGGAGCGGGTTGTCTTTCCGGACGAGAAACACACGACAGCCGCTATTGCCAGGACCGCGCTCCGACTGCTGTGGATCAGCGGCTGGGATCTGCTCAGCTTCATAAGGGGGAGCGAGAGCGCCGACATTTTATCTCGTATCGCTGTTTTTCAGGACCGGGAGTTGCGGGCGGTTTTCGATGCGAGCCGCCTGCTGCGCAGCCTTACCCCGGCGCAGCAGACCCAGCTCATGGGTTGGCTGAAGCCAATTCCCGGCGAGCTGGCCGCCGGCAGCGAACTGGTCAGCGCCGGCAGCTGGCCGCAGCGGTGCTACATCATCCAGACCGGCGAGGTGGATGTCTATCAGGATGGAGTTCACATCACTACCCGCGTGCGGGGCGATCTGCTCGGCATCCCTTCTCTGTTCGGCGCCGACCCGCCGCGTTACGACTGCGTGGCTCGAACCGCCCTGCAGCTCTACGGCATCGACCGCCGGGCCATGGTCGCCTTTCTTGACAAAAACCCCGGCGTTTATATCAAGTTTTTTCACTACAAGTATTAAGCCTGATGAGGCAATAAAAAGAATCCGTAACATTTCTCCGGGTAGAAGTGTTGAAAGAAAATTTTTTGATCCCAATGGCAACGGCAAACAGATCGTTACAACGCCTGCTGTTCCTGGGCGACTCGATGATCGAGTATTACGACTGGCAGCAACGGTTTCCCGGTCGCACGGTCCGCAATCTGGGCATTGCCGGTGAAACGGTCGAGGAACTGCTCGGCCGGATGCCTCGAATTCTGGCGGAACCACCGCCTGATCTCATCCTGATCATGACCGCCACCAATAACGTGGCCATGGAGGATCAGGGCTTCGGGATTGCCTACGGAGTAATCCTCGACTACCTCAGGAAAGGCTTTCCGCAGGCGGTACTCGTGGTCAACAGCCTCCTGCCCTTCACCCTGCCATGGCTGGGACCGGCGGCCGCAAGCACGGCCAATGAAATTCTCCGCAACCTTGCCCAGGAGAAACAAGCTGTTTATTTCGACGTTTTCCCAAAGTTTGTGGACAGTTCAGGCGCGGCGCGCCGCGAATACTTTCTTGACGACGGCGTCCACCTCTGCGAGGCCGGCTATCTGGCCTGGGCGGAAGAAATAGCCGCCCTGCTTGAGCGGTTGGCAGTGACGGAGAGGCATTATAAAGGCGTGGAAGGTTGAGGCGCAGCTTCCTTGCCGTGACGGTAAAAGATAATTGCGGGAGCGCAACGGCCCCCGTTTTCGACAGCATCCAATGCAAACAAAAACGAAAAAAAGAGTTCGCGTCGTACTCGTCGTTATTGCCGTGTTGCTTCTCATTCCCGCGTGGTTTGCGTATCAGCTCGGCATCATTCCCCGCATCGACCGGATCCAGACCTTCCACGCACCGGTCTTCGGGACGGACGGCCAGGAGGTTTATTGCCTGACCAGGGATGCCTGGGGCATCTCCTGGGGGTTCGGCATTGAATCCTTCACCCCGCCTGCCGCGGTGATCGTGCTCGGCGACCGGTTCGGCCTTCAAAAGATAAGCCGTGAAACAGGAGAAACAACAACGATTCATACCTGGCGCGTGCACCATCCGCTCAAGCCGAAAACGCAATACCGCAATTATCTCTTCGGCATTCCAGAGTGCGAACTGAGGTGGGAGGGCCGCTTGCTGCATTACAAAATAGGTCTCGACTTTCTTCCCAATGACCCGCCCGGCTTGTCGGTCAAGGAATGGGCCATCGGTTCCTGGGACGCGGCGACAAAGAGCCTTGTTGAAACAGATACGTGGAAATCAGGGTATCAGACGACAGATCGCTGGACCGAGCAGATTCTCGCCGGCCCCTTCGAGGTCGTGGAGTACAAGAGCCTGGCGCTCATCCTCTACGATTCCAACACAAAGACGCGAACGCCTCTCCGTATTTCCAACGCAGGCGGATCGCAGCTCCAGGCGGAGATTGCGACAGCGGATCTGACGGATTATTTACACCGGCTGCGGCTGGAGCGGAGCAGGACCATTCGTGAAACCTACGCGGGATTGGTCGCAGGCTTTCAGGCGCAGGGCCTGCCCGAAGGCGACGCAATGTTGCGGGCCAATGATGAGATGGAAAAGAAGGGATATTATCCCAAGACCCCCAAGCTTGTAGCGGAAAAGATCGAAAGCGGCCAGCCGGGCGTAACGATTTTTACGATTACGGCCGACGAGTTCCGGTTCGGTCTGTTCCAGGATATCGAGAAAGCCATTGCCGAACCGGGCACGGAAATTCACTTTTACGGGAATTACATCACCCATCGGGATTTCGATACGAGCAAAAAACTGAATGAGTATCTGGCAGCAGGCAATAAATCGTTTATCGTGCAGACCGATAAAGGGATGTTTCTTATAGCCATTCAGTAGCGGGTGAATCGCTACTACTTCCTCGACAACGGAGTGCGGACCGCCCTCCTCAATAACTGGTATTTTTACTGCATTGATATTCTGCAAGATATCTGGTTAACAAACAGAGGCGGCGGTTAGGAAACCTTTGTCCGGTTTTTTGCCAGGTTGTTTATGGGGGAATTCGTGGCAGGTGGCTTGGGGTTATTTGTGGCCAAGGTGAGAGTGTTGCTTGGTCGGAGGAATTGCTGGGGAATGATCGCTATCTAAAACAAGTTGTTTTAGAACCAGCGTCCCCCTCGTCAGGCTAAGCCATTGCCGAACCGGGCGCGGATATTCACTTTTACGGAAATTACATCACCCATCGAGATTTCGACACGAGCAAAAAACTGAACGAGTATCTGGCGGCAGGGAACAAGTCGTTTATCGTACAGACCGACAAGGGGATGTTTCTTTTATCCATTCAGCATTCAGTAGCGGGTGAATCGCTACTGCTTTCTCGACAACGGAGTGCGGAACGCCCTCATCAATAACTGGTGTTTTTAGTACTTGATATTCTGCGAGATATCTGGTTAACAAACAGAGGTGACGGTTAGGAAACCTTTGTTCGGTTATTGTCGGGTTGTTTGTAGGGGAATTCGTGGCAGGTGGCTTGGGATTATTTGTGGCCAAGGTGAGAGTGTTGCTTGGTCGGAGGAATTGCCGGGGAATGATCGCTATCTAAAACAAGTTGTTTTAGAACCAGCGTCCCCTTCGTCAGCGTCCCCTTCGTATGCATGGTCTATCTCCACCTGCGCGCCCTCTGCGACGGGATGACGCCCAAGGCCGGCCTTCATTACTGGCGCACCGTCGCCGGCCGGGAAGTGGATTTCGTCATCGAACACGGCCGCCGCCTGCTGGCCTTCGAGGTAAAGCACGCCGCCAACCCGACGGCGTTCGACATCAGAAACCTGCTTGAGTTTCTGGATGCCTATCCGGAAACGGTCCGGGGGGTGGTGGTCCATGGCGGCAACCAGATCAAATGGCTCCACTCAAAAGTCGTCGCCGTCCCTTGGTGGTGGCTGGACGCCTCCTGAATCCAGGGGGCTGGCAGGAAGAAACCGGGAGCAGTTTTTTTTGACAGTCTATTTGTCGGCGAGGTGCGCTGCAAGCCAAGGCTGGAAGGGGTGAAGCGAGCAGCCAGAAAGTTTTTTCAAGATTTAATCCTCGGGCCTTCGGACCATCTGGTAGCATTTTGTTTTGAATAGCAAAGAGAAGAAAGATCTCCGCGAAACAGATCTTGATATTCTGCGAGATGTCTGCTTAACAAACAGAGACGACGGTTAGGAATAGTTCGTTCGTTTTTTTGTCTGGTTGTTTGTAGGGGAATTCGTGGCAGGTGGCTTGGGATTATTTGTGGCCAAGGTGAGAGTGT
>MGTE01000083.1:0-3743 GCA_001799275.1 Deltaproteobacteria bacterium RIFOXYD12_FULL_57_12 | reverse complement strand
GTTGCTTGGTCGGAGGAATTGCCGGGGAATGATCGCTATCTAAAACAAGTTGTTTTAGAACCAGCGTCCCCTTCGTATGCCGGGTGGACCGTCCGCGGGTCACCCGTACGGTCCACGTTCTTCATCCTGAAAATATGGTGTTCCGATGATATTCAAGATACGGCTGGTGACTTGGCTCGAGCGGGACAACAACCTCCTCCGGGATTCCGAAATGGTCTCCGTCGAAGTACTGGAGGAGGATGGATTTCTGAACTTCGCCGGTGGCGCTAATCGTAATCAATCCGATATCAAAGAGTGAGTCCACATTGGGCAACAGAAGCAGGCCGTTGTAAACGTCAAGTCGCTCCTCGTCCGTGCAGTATCTCCACGGCTTGATGTGGGATGCTCGTAGTACGCGAGTCAGTTTGCATCCAGTCACGGCGCAACGATTCCAGTAATCAACGAGCTTCTTGCGGAATTCTCCTTGTCCCAGGCGTGTGCGCACAAGTGACCATCGTTCGGTGGGTTCAGGCGTATCCTTTTCGATTTGTCGGATGTCTTCGACAATGCGCGAATCCTCTGCTTCCTCCGTCATCAGGCGCATGACACGGTCTGCGGCCATCTGTTTGGCCCAATTGTAGCGGTTAAAGTCGCCGGCTACAGATAGCGCGGCCTGTTTCGCGATAGACTGACGATCGCCTTCTTTCTCGATGCCCACCGCCTGTCGTTTGTAATGGCCGCGTGATGTGGAGAATTGAATCGTGCCAAGGTCACGCACTTCCTGCATCGTGCGTTGGATCGTTGATCTCGCAAACGTTATGGATTCCTGTTTTGCAGTCCTGACGATGTCCTCAATATAGAACCACTCGCCGGGATTCCATCGCGCCCTTATGATTCGATCAATTTGTTGAGTAATGCTCATCTATCAGTCGAACGAGTCGCGCTTAAGCTGCGGGGCGCGCGCCCAACACACCGCAGTGGATGCGCTCCAATGTACAGCGCGCGGACCGGCAGATTCAAGAGTATGTTGGGCAGCAGTGGGTGCCTCACGCTAGGGGTGTCACTGTCTGACCGCAAAACCGGCAGCGCGACGCTTTTGCGAGAATCCGCTCGGCGCAATAGGGGCAGTCGCGTTCCTGCCGAGACTCTGACAACGGCGCGGCAACGGGAGCTGGCGATGCAGCTACAGCCGGTCGGCTACTAGCAATCTCGCTTTGCTGCTGTACTGCCTGTCGAAAGGCGATTGGGTCCTTGATGAGGGTGAATGCTTCCTTGGTGCCACCCGTACCTCCCACAACCAAGGTGCCGTAGTCCAGGACTTGCCCCAGCAGATCCTGGTTTACGGAAAGCGCCTCCACCTTGGCCAGTTGAAGCTCCACCGAGCGCGTGTTCAACCAGCCTACCTTGATGATCACACGCGTGGTTGTTACTGCGAACTCGCTGTTCGAGTAGCGAAGCCAGGCCACTCCGAACGCAAGCGCCGCCGCAATGAGTAGGATGCGCCATAGCCCGGCTAGATCTGAATCGGCCAAGCACAGGAGTCCTAGCGCACCCAGAAGGCCGCCCGTTACAAATATGACCGGATGTAGCGTCGTGCGATGGACGACGGTCTCGCCTGGATTGAGGTAGTGGTCGACGTAGGACACGGTCAGCCCTCTCTTGTGCAATCAATGGTGAGCCACTGCGGATCGGGTAGCCGGAGGCTGTTTCAAGCCCCAAGCCCCCCAAGAACCGTACTTGACAGTTTCCCATCATACGGCTCAACCATCTGAAAAGGTTTCCTTTATTGGAATTCCTGCAAGCCCGAAGGAACTTCGGTGACGTTGTTTATTTGTCTATTATCACCAACAGCGCTGTGGGGGCGAGGGGGACGCTGGTAAAACAACTTGTTTGGTCCGGCCTGCGCGCTGCACGCGATCAGCTTGTTCCCTTCTCAAAGTTCATACGCCTTATCATGGGGGCCTGGCAGGACGAATTTAACCGTGCTGTCGGCCAGTTCGAAACAATCGAATTACGCGGCATATAATATCTCGCCACTCTTGGCGTAATCCACAACAAACGAGTCGCCCCTTTCCCATTCTTCGGGTGTCATGGCCACAGCTTCGATTGGCTCGAAGATCTGGTAAATTGCTTCACTTAAAATCTCGATTCGTTCCCAGTAATCTTTATGCAGAAAATCATCTGAAATAACAACAAGATCTATGTCGCTTCCCTCTTTGTTCGTCCCTGACGCGCAAGAACCGTATAGAATGACTTTGTGAAGTTTAATATTCTGCGCCTGCAACGATTGAGTAAAACGATTGACAATATCTATAATTGTTTTCTTATCCACGCAAGAACCTCTCTTGTTTTGGTAAGAATATCGGTCGCAACCGGCTTGGTATAGATTTGCTGGATTTTGCCTAATTCTTCAGGATATCGGGTGGCAATATTGGCCTCATTCAGTTTAACGATAAACTTTCCAGGCTCCTCGGGCGGCTTGATGTCAATCTTGTTCAGCAAATATACAAGGTTGTGAACCTTGGGCGGCATCTCGCGGAGCCTTTCAAAATAGAGCCCCTTTAATGCCTTTTCCATGGAAAGATGGCACATGAACACGACGTAAAGATATCTGCCACCCTGCAACATATATTCGGCAGTATCCATGTCATAGTCGGATTGACGGAACCATTCTTGAGTTCTTTTTTCCATAGCTGAAGCATACCAGGCAACTATTCGAAAAGCCAACATTTTTGTCAGTGTACATTTTCGTAATTGGCCTAGAGACGCGGACGGCAGACGCTGTTACAAAATAACTTATTTGGTCCGGCCTGCGCGCTGCACGCGATCAGCTTGTTTTCTTCTCAAAGTCTCATATGTCTCATCATGGGGACCGAGCAGGACGAAGTTAACCGTGCTGTCGGCCATCTCGGATCAAACGTGGCAGAGGACATCCGCATGCTTCATCCAGCATGCGTTGTCACTCCTCACGCAAGGGCGCGTTCGTTGACCACCGAGGTATTCATGGCCAGGGACAGGAACCGGCTTTCGATGTTGATCCGGTCCGCTTCGCCGCTGATCAGAATGTAAAAATCAAAATCCTGGAGCAAGCTGTAAAAGGTATCGAAGACCCCTTTTCTGGTATTGAGCATGATTCGACAATCGCGCTCAATATGATGGAAGTTTGCCATGCGGATTTCCCCGGGGTAGTGTAGGCAGAGGCTTTGGCGCTATTTTTCGATGTCAGTCTTGTCATTGAGTAGTTTTTAGGTTACACTGGGTTATGGTCGAGTTGCGTCGCTATCAACTTGAAGATGGAAGCATCCCCGTTACTGAGTGGCTGTGCGGCTTGCGAGACATACGGGCGCGGGCGCAGATTGAGGTTCGGCTGCGACGGGTATCCGCGGGAAACTTCGGTGATTGCAGACCGGTGGGCGCGGGCGTTTCGGAACTGCGGGTGGATATTGGCGCTGGTTATCGCGTTTATTACGGAAAGCATGGACAGGCGCTCGTGATTCTGCTATGTGGGGGCGATAAGGGGTCACAGCCGGCCGACATCACACGGGCCAAGACCTATTGGGCGGACTGGAAACGGAGGAATTCATGAAAAAGACAATGAATGGATCTGTGTCTCATACCGAGGAAACCATCAAGGAGTTGCGTGCTGATCGGCAGTTTGCCGTCGAATATCTGAAAGCAGCGCTGGAAGAACTTGACGATCCAAACAACCGTGCGGCGGGCCTTTTGGCTTTGCGTGATGTGGCCGAAGCCTACGGTGGCTTGAG
>MGTE01000082.1:15660-39204 GCA_001799275.1 Deltaproteobacteria bacterium RIFOXYD12_FULL_57_12 | reverse complement strand
TGCCGTGAGATTACAACATGTTAATCATGGCCAAACAGGCTTGCTCGGAACTCGTCTGCCGCGTAGCGGCTTCGTCCAACAATTGATTTTAGTATTAGTTTGCCAGGGATGCTTTAGCCTTTCCCTTCTGGTTTTGAGTGTCTATCCTTGGGTCGCCTTGCCAGGGAGTTTTATATATTCTGTATCTGCTACTTTTTGAAGGGGGGACCAATATACATATCGCAGATTTTGCACTGTTTTAGATTCATTTCATTGTCTGGATATTTGAGTCCATACGCAAACAGTTCGATTTTTTGGGTTAAAAGAAATAAAATGCGGTGAAGTGCCACCGGTTGAAAGTGCGATATGGTTTAGAGAAGAACTTGCCAAATATCGTTGTAATAACAAACAGAACAACCGCTAACTGGAACTCACCAAAACCAGCCTGACCAGAACCTGGCGTTATCTTTAACAAATCGAAGCGATAAGGATACAACAATGCAGGCAATATCAAAGGCCGATGCGCAGCGACGGACCGACCAGATCAGATATTTCCAGGCGGAACTGGAAATAATCGAGCACGAACGCCAGCGGACCGCACGCGGGCACCAACCACTCTGCTGAATAGCTTAAAACGAGAAAGCCCCTCGGTTTATCCGAGGGGCTTTCTGTTTGAAACGTTGAACGAACAGCAATCAGTTATTGCGGCTCATCGTGACACAAACCGCAGTCTTGGGTGATGGTGCCGCCCTTGTCAGAGACGTGCTCCTCATCGTGGCAGCGGAAACAACCGTAACCCTGCTCAGCGAACTGATGACCCAGATGGACAGGATAAGTGCCCCAGGCGATGTTCATCTCCGGCCAGACATTTACAAGATAAGTCTCCACCAGATACTCGCCGGCCTTCCGGATATCAATTTCATACTTATCGAGCTGCTCCTTGCCGCGCAGACCCTGCAGGCCGACAAGGTGTTCAATCATTTTTGTCTTGGCCTCGTCACGGGTCGCATATTCTCTGTTGATAACCAGGAGACTGTCCTCGCGGATGCCTGGGATCTCCGGATTGATCCGCTTGCTGAGCAGCCCGAAATCCACCCTTTCCTCAGGCATGTCGTAAACATGAGTGGGCCGGTTATGGCAATCGACGCAGTCCATGACCCGCCATTGCAGTTGCTTGCCTTCCGGGATCTCGATTGACTTGTTGACGAATTCTTCCTGGCTGCCGTCCGGCCTCACCACCTGCACCTTGGCAATTTTGGTCCGCTTGTCATCCACTGCCAGATAACTGACCTTGACGTCATTGCTCACGTGCCAGTGAATTCCCTCAAACACGTTGGTCTGCGGATTGCGGCCACCGATATGCAAGGCGATCTCATTGACCTCGGGAGTGGCCTGATTCTGATTGGTGAAATGGGTAAAGCTTTTGACCTTCTTACCGTGAAATTTCTCTGGCCAATGGCATTCCTCGCAGGTATCACGAGCGGGCCGCAGATGGGTGACCGGCGCCGGAATCGGCTTACTAAAACTGTCGGTCATGACCGCCATAACCTGCCGCAGACCGGAAATCTTCGCCCGAACGAACCAGTCGGCGCCCGGGCCGATATGGCATTCCACGCAGGCAACCCGAACGTGAGGCGAACGAAGGTAACGGGTATATTCAGGCTCCATAACCTTATGACAGACCACGCCGCAAAAATAAGGGGAATCGGTGAAATGATAACCTTCGTAACCAATCACCGCCAGGATGGCGATATTGATTACCGTCAACGCCACGAAACCAACTACAAATTTGCGGTGCCGATGATCGCTGAGATTGATATGCAGATGGTCTCTTTCCACCCCATATTTATAGTACTGCCGGCGGCGCAAAAAAGCAGCCAACGGAATGATCAGCAGCCCGGTGATCATGCCACCCGGCAGGATCATGAATGTGATAACGCCGATGTACGGATTATGAATCAGACCGAGCTGATCGATTACCACACCGACTAGCATCAGCGTGATGCTTATGGTCGTCAGGGCAACGCCGAAAAGACCGAGCGGCGAACGCCACATGCCACGGATGATATGCCCCCACGGACCGCGGTAGCGTTCTTCATTTTCCTGTTCCTGACCGTTGTCGTTTTCCACCATTTTCTTACTCCTTCAAAAAGTTACCATATCTTGCAGCTATGACTTTATTTTTGTCACTGTTTCCGGCTGCAACATGAAAGAGGGTTGCAGGAACCCGCTAAGCATACTGAGGATATGAATTCTACCAGATGGCGCCATATACCACAACGTGGCATTCTAGGCAACCTGCCTGAAAGTAAAACCCCCTTGTTTCTGCAAGGGGGTTTTAACTTACCTTAGAAGATAACCGAAATTTTCTCAAATATTCTAAACAAACAGTTATGATCGTCGGCAGGAGCTACCAACCTTGTACCATTGCATGTCTCTCCAACCGGTCCGCCATTCCTCGATCCGTCAAGCAGTTTCGCTACTTCCCAACATACAGAAACACCATGGAATAGACAATGGCGAGAACGAGGGTCAATCCGATAGTCAACGCGGTCAACCCAAACACATGAGAGACAACGGTAAACCAGCGGGGGGCCGGCGGACATCTGATCTCATCAAGCTTGCCTTCGGCCACCAGCAGTTCGTACTCCCGCGGTCTTTCGTGCTTTAATTCATCAAGCGGCATCTTGCCAGTGAAAATAACCGGATCCATGGGGAATTTCTCAGGACGGAGATGTGTATTGAAAAAATGAATGGTAAAAATGAAGCCCGAGGCCAGCAACGCCTCGTCACTGTGAATTATGGTGGCGATATTGATCCAGTAACCTGGAATTATCATGGTGAACTGTTCCGGGAACCAGAGACAGAGACCGCTCATCCCGATTACCGCGACGCCCCAGAAAACTGCCATGTAATCAAATTTCTCCCAATAGGTCCACCGGCCATAACGCGGCTGGGGCCCTAACCCGAAAAACCACTTAGAGGTCTGGATCAACTCAATGGCATCCTGCGGCATGGGCACCAATGAGTTCGGTCCCAGGCAAAACTGCACTATCGACTGGCCGGATTTCCGCCAATTTTGAAAGAGCAGGATCATGTTCAGGCCGAAGTAAGTGAAGGTGACGGTTGCCATGAACCGGTGCAGGTTGCCGAGGGTTTCAAAGCTGCCGAAGATATCGGCAATGAATCCGGCCCATCTCTCAGAGGCAAACTTCAATGCCATTCCGGTCACCGCCAAGGTGAGGAAACTGATGATCACCAGGAGGTGGAGAAACCTCGGGAAGATGCCAAATCGCTGTACGTATTCAACCTGTGACTTATCCATAATAAATCTTCCTTCTGAACTCGGGGCCCACTATGGCCTGATTTCTGTAGGTTAAGAACTCCTAATCTTAAGAGTACAAACTCGGAAACAAGCTCCCGGTTTAATCCTTGAAAACCTTGTCGTGACTGTGCTGCCGGCGCCGCTTGAAGCGCTCCCTGAACGACCTCGGTATCCAGAATAACGTATGGATGCCGAAAAAGGCAAAGGTACTGACCAACAGACCGGTCATGGCCCAGAACGTATAGTACAGATAAGGATATTTTTCTCGGTCATGATGGGTCGCATGGGTCAGATAGCCGGTAAATTTCCGGTTGGAATTAGGATGGCAGGGCCGGCAGGTTTCCACCACATTCTTGCGATTCAGACTGGATTTCGAGTAGTAGGCCGGCAGGATGTCATGCGAGCCGTGACAGTCGGAACACTTGGCTGTTTTTTCGCCACCGGTAAGCAGCGATGCCTTGCCATGATATGTGTCAAAATATGTCTCGGTTTCATGTTGATGGCAGGTGCCGCACTCTTCAAGGATCAAGTTTCTGAATGAGGCTTGGTCGACCCGTTTGATGCTGTGCGAGGAATGGCAATCAATGCAGACCGGCAGCTTCTTGTCGGTCTGAGAAACCTGCGGACTGTGAATCGACTGTTTGAACTTCTGGGCAATGCCCAAATGACATGTGGCGCAGGTATCCAGAACATTATCGCGGTAGACACTTGACTGAGGGTTGTTGGCGGGAAGAATGCTGTGCGCCGTATGACAGTTGGTGCAGGTGGCGGAAACCATCAACCCGGACTCGGTAAGTCCCTTGCCGTGGATGCTCATCTTGTAATGTTTGATAATTTCATGCTGCTTGCCCTGGTACCTGAGGGCAGCCTTCTCGCCCTCACGATGACATTTGGCGCAGAGTTCAGGGACATTGCGTGCGAAAATCGGCGACTCCTGATAATTCCTTGACATGATATTGTGTTGGCCATGGCAGTCCGTACACCGTGGCGCATTGGGATCATTTTTGGCAACCAGCATGCCGTGCGTGCTCGCATCGAATTTGTTCTGCTGGTCAGCATGGCAGATGGAACAATCCACTTTTACTTCTCCCTGCACCTGGCACGTTGGCTTGGCGGGATCCTTATGATCGAAACGGACAGTCACATGACATTTTACACAGGCAATCCGTTTTTCTTTATGGATGGAGTGTTCAAATTCCTCCACATCAACAAACATGCTTTTTTCCGTGCCGTCCGCCATGACGATTTTCAAATCCTTCTTGCCATGGCAGTCCATGCAGAACTTATCGTTCAGGCTGTCTTCGTACAAGACCCGCCGAGCCTTATGCGGGCCGTGGCATTCAACGCAGGCCGGCACCTTGTTAGGTTCCTTTTCCCACAGTTCGCCGCGCACGATCTTGGTATGGGCCTGCTCGATATTGGCATGGCACTTCATGCAGGTCTTCGAGACATTCTGGCGACTGATTGAAGAGTTTGGATCGGTATGGGGCAAAACATTGTGGGCCGTGTGGCAACTGCTGCAGACCGCAGTTACGGTAAGACCCTTCCGGTAAAGGCCCTCGCCGTGAATGGACTCTGAATAATTTTCAAGAATATTTTTCTGCGGAATATCATGGGTTTTTGTCATTGGCTGCCCTTCACGATGGCATTGACCACAGGTAAAGGGGACATTCATAATGAATGTTTTTGATTTTTTATCCGTGCTGGGCAGGATGTCGTGCTTGCCGTGGCAGTCGTAACAATGCGGGGCATAGGGATCTTTCTTGGCCATTGCCTGGCCATGGAGACTCTTCGCATAAATTTTGCTGATTTGGTCGTGGCAATTGCCGCATTTCACCCGTGCCAGCGGAAATGGATGAGGTGGCTGCTTGACATCGGCGTCATCGTGACATCCAACGCAGCCCTCACCGGCATGCACTGAACTTTTGAAAGACTTCGCATCCACGGTCAAGCTTGTCTTCTTGCCATCTTTCACTACAGACAGGCCTGGATCGGAATGACAGTCCAGACAATCATCGGTGCTCATCGCATATGCCCTTGGGGCGATACTGACCAATACCAGCCCAAGCAAAAGGCAAAGGCATCCCTTCAAATTAATTGATGTCCTCTTTGATCGTGTCATAACTGTCCTTGTCCTGTTACCTTTATTGTTACTTCGTCTGCATGATATTTTTAAATAAATCAAGGGGGACGGGAATCAGTGTCGAATTTTTATCCGACACGCCGATTTCACGGATCGTCTGCAGATAACGAAGTTGCAAGGCGGCCGGATGTTCGGCGATCAGGGCCGCGGCCTCACAGAGTTTGGCAGCAGACTGCAATTCCCCATCCGCATTGATGATTGAGGCCCGCCGTTCCCGTTCCGCCTCGGCCTGCTTGGCCATAGCCCTCTGCATGGACTCCGGCAGATCAATTTCCTTCACCTCAACCTTGCTGACCTTCACACCCCAAGGCTCTGTTTCATGATCAAGAATTATCTGCATTTTATGATTGATGGCGTCCCGCTCCGACAGCATGTGGTCAAGTTCGTCCTGACCGCAAATGCTGCGTAGTGTAGTCTGAGCCAACTGGGAAGTCGCCATCTGGTAATCCTCAACCTCGATAGTTGCCCTTACCGGGTCAACGACCTTGAAGTACACGACAGCACTGACACGGACCGATACGTTATCTTTGGTGATAATGTCCTGGGCAGGAACATCCAAGGTGATCGTCCGCAGATCCACGCGCACCAATCGGTCAATAAGCGGCATTTTAATCACAACGCCCGGTCCCCTCGGTTCCCGGACCTTGCCCATTCGGAAAAGCACACCTCGTTCGTACTGGGTTATCATTTTCACTGACGCGAAAAGGAACATCAATATCACTGGAGCCAGAAAAAGTAGCCAGTACAACGTCATACGCATTTCTCCTTAACTCACTTATTTTTTAACTCACTTATTTTGCGGGACTTCTTGTCAACACAACGCAACATACTGATCTGACTTCTACTAATTGCCAATTTGCATGAAATTTACTCCTGGCAAACGGCACAGACTCCAAGAGTCAATCTCACGAAAAAACATCCTTTACCATAAAACTAGAAAACACTCTATATTTTGAATAATTCCTGTTTGGGCATAAATCCGGGTCGACCAACGCAACACTAATGTCGCGTGCGGCAGAAATATACGGTCATTTCCCTAAATTGCAAGTGAAAAAACCTTGCGCACATCCACCTCAGCAAGCAGGAACTATTACCAACTGTATTTTTATTACATTTAAGGAAGGTTGATCGAAAACAAGAAGAGTACGTTTATCCAGGCAAAAATCTGTTCTTTGCGGGAGGGAATCGGTCCAATCTTGAAGTGCGGTGGTGATTATGCAGAGGTTTGACAGTGCAGTGATTCCATAAAGAAAATTACTGAGCCGTACAAAAAAAACAGAAAAACTGGTGCGGCTAAGCCGCACCAGTTTTTCTGTTTTTTCTATTATGGGTTATGATCTAGAAGCGCTTAACAGGGGCCTGACATCTACTGTTCCAACCCTTTTCGGAAAAAGAGATTAATGATGTTCTTCGTAGCCGGTGAACATTGCCTTAAAATGCGCTGTGGCTGAGTGCCCTAAGGTGGCCAGGTAGAAGTGGACAATCATGAATGCACAAAAGAAGAAAAAGAGCAAAACATGTACGGTATCCACGATCTTCAGGCCACCGAGGAGCGAAATATAATCCTCAAATTTTTTGACCCTCCAAAGGAAGAGACCGGTGATCATCTGGGCCGGAAGGAACACGAACATGAGGCCGAGGTAGGCCTTTTTCTGCATAGCATTAAATTTGTTATCCGGCGTCATCACATGCGGGTTGGGCTCTCCAATAAAAATGCCGTATCCGTAATATTTGGCCTGACGAATAACATCCGGGATAAACGTACGGAGATCGGGGAAATACAGCTTAATCTTCATGGTGCCAAAATAATATGAAACCCAGAGTCCGTATATGCCGATGACAACAAATCCGACATAATTATGAATATTGATCGCATCCTCGAGCGTAAAAAAAGTAAACGTCTCGGCAAAACGTATCTGCAACCCGGTAAGGATCAGCAGAACAAAACCTGCTGCGTTGACCCAATGCCACACCCTAACCGGTGCAGGATGAACATACATCATTTTATCATGACTCATTTTCCGCCCCTCCCAAAAGACGTTGCGTGTCCCGGAGTTAAGTCATACTGCCTGATTGCAGCAAATGACATCTATCTCACAAAAACCATTCCGTGCCATCGAATTAAATAGATCAGCTTATTTGTGTCTCCTGTCCTTGGACCGTCGCCGTCGTGTAGGCACGGTCAATATCCTTGCCGAAAGGTGGACGACAACTACGCTGATTCCGCCGAATATCAAAACCAGGCCAATTTTATCAAGCACCCTCACCCTGGTTCCCCCCAAGGCATAAAAATGGTTCACGTAATAACTTTCCAAAACCTTACGATCAACCTGGTACTGCGCACGCGAGCCATCCTTCTTGTTAAGACTTATCTGCACCTGCTGGAAAAAGGCTGAGTTGGGATTGTGGCACTGCTCGCATTCCCTGTTGGCCTTCCCTTTGTTGATATGATGCACGGCAGGGGTCAACTCAACCACGACCTCGCCATGGAAAGTACCGATGGCGTCTTTCTGCCGAAGTAGCAACACCATGTTCTCGAACTCGTCGAGGTCAATCACGTTATCGTTGTTCTGATCCACAAGACCCATGAACCCATCGTAATCGGTATTCAAAGCCTGCAGAAACTCCTCGCCTTCAAGAAATTTTGCCTGAACAAAATCGAAGAAACGCAGGGAAACATGGCGCGAGGTGTCAGGGGCATGACAGACAGCACATTCCACCAGGGAGAAATGCACATCCTTCTGGGGAAGCCAGTCATGGTAATTGCCCGGATTATGGCATTTCAGGCAGAAGGTGTTTTCCCGTTCATAAACCGAAGATGAATCGAGATGCGTGATATAATGATAGTCATGGCAGGCGTAACAGGGGATGGAAATTCCTTTTCCGCCCGCCTTCTTATGAACGCTGTCCTTGTAGGCATCACCTTCCTCCGTATGACATCCGGAACAGTTCACCGGCGCCAGAGCGGCAGGATGGGGAATCTCGTTATCGAAGTTGAGGGCCACGATATCAGCATGACAATCGACGCAACCTATGCTGTTAAGATTGTGAACGGAAAACTTGAACTTGTTGAAATCGACATAAAGACGTTCCTTCATGCCCTCGGATTGCAATCGGGAAAGGGATTCATCACCATGACAATCCATGCATTCGGTGTTTTCTATTGCGTAAGACAATGAGGCCCGTCCGCAGGCCAAAAGGACAACAAGGACAACGGCGCCCCAGATCAAAAAGTTACCCTGGTTCTTTTTGTTCATAGCCCTACTCCCCAATCTGTTTGACGGTTAGAGAACTCTTTGTTGTATCACGACAAACCTTCCGGTCACATTTGCAAATTGTCGCACGTCTATTTCTGCTCACTTATGCAACAATCTCCCTGGCCATTGGAGAAGGTTGCGGGAGGCCTATATTTCACAAGACACTTTTTTGGGTTTATCTTTATGGCTAACATACTTCCTTCAGCAAGTGACCGCCAATACCGCCATCTTAATGAATGGCGATTCATTCACTTTTTTTAACACTTCCGAAATCTTTGTCAAGATTTTTCGCACGGTTCATAAAAAAAAGAATATGTTTCAAAATGAACGATTTTGGCTGTAACAAAAAAATCATTCCCTTAAACCTCTTCATTCGCATCAGTATCCTGACCCCCGCATAGGCCAGAACGAAAGACCCCGCCAACGTGAC
Source organism: Deltaproteobacteria bacterium RIFOXYD12_FULL_57_12 (assembly GCA_001799275.1). Lineage (GTDB taxonomy): Bacteria > Desulfobacterota > Desulfobulbia > Desulfobulbales > BM004 > YD12-FULL-57-12. The sequence goes on along the minus strand of MGTE01000082.1, from coordinate 30,070 downwards.
AGGTCACGAAAAAAATTATCGCGATCAGTGATTCTCTGTTTGCAATGAACAAATCATTAAGTTTAAAGTCAGCTGCCACAACCTATGACGGGTAACGCTCCGACGAAAAAATCAATTCTCCTGCAAAACCTCGGCGGCCAAAACAAAGTCTCTTAAAATGACAGAAAAAAAAATCCCAACTTACACGAAAATCGGGATCAGGATCACCACCGTCCTCATCCTGCTTTTGGCAATAATGATCGCGAGAAACTGCGTGAGGTCGATTAATTATGGAACCACTACGAGCGATAAGGATATAGAACGATACTTCAACCTTGGTTTTGAGGCGGGCGCCAGGGGGGGGCTGGAGACAAACGCGACTGAGGTAAAAGAAACGGAGCAGGACAATCCGCTGCTGAAAAAAGCCTATCAAAGAGGATTCCGGGCCGGCCGGGATGGGACACCTCACGGCCAGGGCCAAACAGGCACACCGGGCAAGAAGTAATCCGCGACAAGGGAACAGATATAAATCGACGCAGAGATTTCACGGCATCACCGGCGACAAGCCACGCGACATAAAGAATTTGGGTGCTGATCGGCGCGAGGCTTACGGATAGATTCGGAAAACTTTTCCGATGAATCGCTCACCCAGCAGAAAACCGGCACCAAGCAGGCCGAATGCTCCCATGACCTCCAGGAGTTCCACCACCGTGGGGGCATAGTGCAAATATGGCGTGATATCGTTAAAATCAATCAACTTTGGAACAATCTGTCCGGAAATCACCAGATCATATCGTTGGAAAAAGGCGCCGGCAAGGGCTAGATATCCTGCGATCTTCATGGCCCCAATGTTCTTCACCTTGGTGATTATCAAGATAAGCAGAGGAAGAACCAGGCCTGCCAGGCATTCCATTATCCAAAAATTAAAGGCAAGGGGCCCTTTTATCAGAGCCAGCGCCGCGACCTGCCCCGGTTCAGTCGTATCCCCAAAAAACATTGAAGTGTATCGGGAAACCGTTACCACAAGCAGGATGGCGAGGGTCAGAGCCAGAATCGTTCCAGCCGCCTGCATGGCCTTGAGCATATCGCCGCCGATTTTTTGTTTACGAATCCTAAAAGCAAAGTCGGTGGCGATGATGATGGCGGCCGCTCCCGTCAATACAGCAGAGGTCAAGAAGAGAATCAGCATCTGAAAATCGTACCAGATGGGAGGGTCGGCCGCAGTTGCAAACAGGCCGCCGAGGTTGTTGTTGGCGCCGACCCCTGCTACCGCACCGAGAGTGCCGATGCCGATGGCCCAACCGAATCGATTCGCAACAAGAAATGAAAATTTCAGAAAAAGACACCCGGACATCACGCCGAACAACGTACACATCCACCAGATGTTGGCGGTCAGATTCGGAGAGGTGGCGTTATATAGAAATAGACGCCAGGGATTCTCGATGCTGAAACCAAAAAGCAGAAAACCGCTTATGGTCATGACCACCGACAGATAAACCGCACGGGTTCCCAACGGCGCCAGCGTCAGCACCCCGTAAGCATGGCCAATCGCGCTCAGCAGACACAACCCGGTGGCTGTCATCGCAAAAAACGCGAAGGACGAGGTCAGGAGGCCCCAGGGTATCTCCCGATACACCCCGTAGGCATAACGATGTCCTACCATAGAGGCATAGGAGCCGGCGATCAGGCCAATAATGGTTATAAGCGAAAAAAAATGGGTTAATCTCTTCAGTTGCGGGGTTGCCAGTCGGCGGTCTTCTAAGGTGTCGAGCGGGAAGTATTCAGCCATTCGTTCTTACTCCGGTAACATCAATTTATCTTGCCAGTTCAAACCGCAAACGATGGCCAAGATTGACCGGCTGGCCCGTGATCCAGCCGTTGCAACTCACCGCGCAGGACCGGAGAGCCCCAGTCTCATGCTTTCAAGCTGTTTATAGCCTCTAACGCCGATATGACAAGCAGTGCAGCGGGTTTTGGCAGCAAAGGCGGCCTGACCGTTATGGCAGGCTCCGCAGTAGTTCCCTTCATACAAAGAGGTCATAACAAAATCCTCATGACTCTCCGCCGAACCGGCTTTCATTTCAAACAATCCGGAATGGCATGAATCGCAGTTGAGCCCCCGGCCGAGATGTGCTTTATGCTCAAAAAGCACGGCGCGTATCGGCTTGCTGAAAACGATGGCCTTATCCTGTTTCCTTTCTCCACCAGCCGCCCCGCCGCCCAGGCAGAACAGGACCAGCACCATCCAGATGACTTTGTTCCGTAGCGCTCGGCGGCCCGACCCGCGGCTTTCATAGACAGGTATCATACCGCCCTCGATGCTTATTCCTTAATGTAGAAAACATTCGGCAAGGTACCGAGTTCAGGCCGCAAGACCCACACGGTTTTTTTAGATAAATAGACGAGTTGATGCACCTCGCTCGACGAGTCAGCCAGATCGCCAAAAACCAAAGCCCCGGCAGGACAGGTTTCCACGCAGGCGGGAACACCCTTTGCGCTTGCCAGGCGTGCCTTATAACAAAAATCGCATTTATCGGCGGCTCGCCTCACTTCATTGATGTATCTGGCATTGTACGGGCAGGCGGTCATACATGCCCTGCAGCCGATGCATAAAGAATCGTTCATCAACACGATGCCTGTTTTTTTATCCTTGTATGTGGCCCTGGTGGGGCACACCCGCGCACAGGGCGGCCGGTTGCATTGATTGCAGAGAATGGGCATGAATACGGGATCTTTCATTGCCGCTCCAGGTTGCCCCTTCCGACTCATAACCTTAATCCGGTACCCATAATCGGGCACTGCATTGGCCTGAACGCAGGCTTCCATGCAGCGCTCACAATCAATGCATCGATTCTGCCAGATTATCATGGAGTAATGGGGCTTGTACGGAAAAGTCCCAACAGCTCCGATTCCTTCTACCCCGCTGACCGCCTCGGATACGGCGACGAGTGAAAGGATAGAGCCGCCAAGAAAAATTCCGGTAACCTTGAGCCCACACAACAAAAAAGCGCGCCTTGCCCGGGAATCCAGACCCAGGGCTCCCTCATTGTCGCTATCTTTCAGTTCTGGAATTTTCATGCGGTCAAGCTCATCGTAACCTTCGGTCGAAATCGTCCTCTCGCTATTTCGTCGACACCGGCTGCACCGTAATAAACCGGGCCGAGAATTTCTATCCCACAAAAAAACATATAACTATAAATTGCCGTCCTGCAGCGGTCAAGACAAAACTTTATCTAGAAAAATCAAGGCATTCTAGTCTGTTGCCAACACGGGCCCGCTCGACAACTCTGCCTGGTAGTCGGCTCGTCTTGCTGCACATGCAGCGACAACCGCGGAGTTCGACTATATACTGTCCGCGCTGCTCTTGCTGAACGTATAGTTACAATTACGCCGGATAATGCAACATAAAAAATTACGCGGCTGAATTTACATTCATTTGAGCCTCTTGCAAAATGAACGTCGTAGCGAGATCGAGAGAAAAATCTTCTGTGCAAGGATGAGTTGTGAAATCGCCCGGAAACGTAGCGGCGCTACGTTGAGGACGATTTCACAAAGAAGACGCCGCACAGAAGATTTTTAGCCGATCGGAGTAGATGGTTCATTTTGCAAGAGGCTCATTTAATAGCGTATCCGCAACCGGCCTTTCCAGGGAGCGCCGAACCGGATCCGCATCAGCCGGATCATGTAGATTATGGACATGCAGCGAGCTGACCCCGCACCCTCTGCCGCTAGCTCGGCGACAAAACAAATCAGTGGTTCTGCCAGGTGAAAAACACTCCTCGACCAAACTTCGACAAATTTGATATTGGTCGGTCAATGTGCTATTATTTCAAAAAAATCCGTAATTATCCGGGAGTCCCCCAGGGCGGATGAATTAAAGTCGGAAAGCCGCCCAACATCTTGACAGTTGGCCAAGTATAGAGTTCACTCGTGTCCTGAAACGCCATTTGACTCGAGAAAATATTGCGGGTCATTCCGCGTCATAACAAACCCGGAGACTTTTGATGGAAAACCGGCTTCATGAAAAAAGCCACATACTGGTAATCGACGACGAAGAAAGTCTGCGTCTCACTTTTGAGATGTTTCTGAAACGAGCCGGATATGGGCCGATAGTTGGCGTTTCGAATTTCGATGACGCGATCTCCCTGATTGAACAAAACGATTTCGACCTCATTATCAGTGACATCGTACTGCAGGGAGCATCGGGCATCGAACTGCTGAGGCGTATCAAGGACTTTGGGAAAAAATGTCCAGTTGTCATGATCACTGGTTATCCGAATATTGAAACCGCTGCCGCGGCTGTGCGCCTGGGGGCGTTCGACTATATCCCGAAACCGGTTAAAAAAGATGCCCTCTTGAAGGTTGTCGCCCTGGCACTGGAACAAGTCGATCTCGTGCGGGAACGGGAACGTTTCGAGGAAGAGAAAGAAAAAGCGCGCTATTATCAGGAAACAATTCTGCGTAGCATCCGCGAGATCATCATAACCGTCGATCAGAATTTACGAATTGCCGACATGAACGACATGGCACGTGAATGGGCAAAATCCTTCCTGGCCGAACTGACCGTTGGCGCCTCACTCACCTCGCTCACCAGTCCGGTCGGCCGCGCCTTGCTTCTCGATGCAGAGGCGGTCCTGCAAAAACGGGTTGCCCTGAAGGTCCACCGCCTGGAATGGCAAAGATCTGACCAGGCCCAAGGTGTGTTGGGCGTGTCCGCCACCCCATTGGAAGACGGTCAGGGGAATTTCCTGGGAGTTGTACTTGCCGCCCGCGATCTGACCAATCTGGAAAATCTGGAGCAACGCGAAATCCGTGCGAGCTTTCACCGACTCGTCGGAAAAAGTCTCGCCATGCAAAGAATCTATGCATTGATCGAGAGCGTCGGCAAGGTTGATGCCACCGTCCTCATAACTGGAGAATCCGGCACAGGAAAAGAATTGGTTGTCGAGGCCCTCCATGCCGAGAGCCCGCGCCGCAATAGACCGCTGGTCAAGGTTGACTGCACGGCAATTCCTGAGGATCTGCTGGAAAGCGAACTGTTCGGCCACAAGAAGGGTGCCTTTACCGGCGCGGATCATGACCGGCTTGGCCGGATTCTCCAAGCGGACGGCGGCACCCTTTTCCTGGATGAAATCGGTGATATCTCGTCTCGCATGCAACTCCGCCTCTTGCGTTTCCTGCAGGAAAGAACATTTTATCCGGTCGGCCGGGACCAGCCGATTCACGTCGATGTCCGGGTAGTGACCGCCACCAATGCCGATCTGAAAAACAAGGTCCGCCAGGAGCAGTTTCGCGAAGACCTTTATTTCAGACTGCGGGTCGTTGATATCATCCTGCCGCCGCTCCGCGAAAGAAAAGAGGATATCCCGTCGCTCGTGCAGCATTTTCTAGTTCGATTTGAACAACGAATGCGGCAGGGCGTAACCGAGATATCGGACCAGGCCATGGAACTGCTTCATAAGCACTCATGGCCTGGAAATGTTCGCGAGTTGGAACATGTAGTGGAACGCGCCTATGTTCTTTGCCCTGGCGGAGCAATCACCACGGATCATCTTCCCCCGGAAATCCTCACATCAACGGCTGTAGGGATCGAGCCGGGCCAACCGCAAGATAGCTCTTTGCCGCGGTTACCAGGCACCGGGGCAGAGGTGGGGCCGGAGGATGAGGCCAAACGCCTGCTCGACGCACTTCGCCGTACTGCCGGAAACAAAGCTAAAGCCGCCAGACTGCTCGGAATCGACCGCAGCACTCTCTACAGAAAAATGTCCAGCCATAATATTGATCCCTCGTCAGTCGACTCTGACGAATAAGACCTTTTCGTAAATGATTGACAAGCTGCCCAAAAAATCTATGAAGCTGCCGAGCGAAGATCTGTTTAGCTGCGGCTTTTATGCTCTGTGGTACTACTGTGCCCCCCTGACCAAGCATCTCTCCTTCATCCACATATCACTCGTAATCCTTCTCATCACCGCCGCGCCTCTTCACGCTGCCCAGAACCTGGTGGCCATGCCGGTGGCAACCCCCCCGGTTGTCGATGGGGTCGGCAATGATCGCGCCTGGAAGTATGGCACGCCAATCCAGACCCATGATTCGATTGCCGACATAGATTTCATCATGACGGCGGTTTACACCGATACGGAAATTTTTTTCCGGGTGGTCTTTTCTGATCCCGATGAGTCGAGAACCCATAAAAGCTGGGTGTGGGACAGAGAAAGGAATCTTTACCGGGTTGGCGATGACAGGGAGGATATGTTTATCTTCAAATGGAATCTGGAAGAACGTCAGGTCGACTTAAGCATCTATGGCGACGACGCATACAGGGCCGATATCTGGCACTGGAAGGCATGCCGGACGGACCCGGCCGGTTTCGCGGATGACAACTTCCAACTCCTTGGAAACACAAGGACCAACGATTCAATCGATTTGAAAAGCAAATCAGGGAGAGTCAACTACCTGCTCCGCCAGGAAGACGGCGGGCAGCCCGCCTACACTACCAACCTGGTGGTTGAATATCAGGGAGAAAACGTCCCCAGATACACCAATCAAGTGCCAAGCGGCAGTCGGGCTGATGTCGAGGCCAAGGGCCGCTGGGAAAACGGCATGTGGATCATAGAGTTTGCCCGCCTGTTACATACAGGTCATTCGGACGACATACAATTTGCGCTCACCAAGACCTACCAGTTTGGCGTATCCCGATACGATATTGCCGGCCTGCCCAAAAACATCAGGATCAACCAGCCGTTATACGGCCGGGGGGATACATCAGAACTGCTGACACTAACCTTTGGCAAGCGGGCGTCCGAACAACAATGAATAAACGACTGCTCTGTCTTATCTGCCTGTGCGTATCGCTCTTTTTCCTCAACTCAGTGACGAGTATTCTGGCCGCAGGGGAAGAACCCGTTGCCATTCCGCCTTTAACTCTAAAAAAACTCAAGGAAACCGGTCTGAACATCGTCCTGGTCCCAGAAAAAAACATTTTCGAGCAACGCAAACAGTACAAATATCTTACGGATTATCTCGCCAAAAAACTGGGAGTAGCAGTCCATCTTGATATCATGCCGAATTACGGCAAAATATCTGATGCATTCATTGAAGGGCAGGCCGACGCCGGTTTTTTCGGCAGCTTCAGTTACGTGCTCACCCAGGCCAAAGCGGGGATTGAACCCATTGCCCGCCCGGTCTGGTCGAATGGCAAATCCACTTACTGCGGGTATCTCTTCGTCCGCAAGGACAGTGGCATCCTGTCGGTTGCCGACATGAAGGGCAAGAGCCTGGCTCTGGTCGACAAGGCGACCACTGCCGGTTACATCTTCCAGCGTTTTTATTTCAACAGTTTTGGCATCAACGACCTGTCCGAATACTTCTCGCATATCTATTTCGCCGGCACCCACGATGCCGCCGCCTGGGCTGTCTATATCGGCGAGGCTGACGTCGGCGCGGCCAAGGACCTTATTTTTAACGAATTGGGCGACAACTATCCGGATTTCAAAGACAAGATGCTGGTGCTGGCCGAGTCTCCCCCTGTGCCGTCCAATGGTCTTGCCGTAAACCGAAACATGCATCCGGCCCTCAAGACTTTTCTGAAAACCATTTTCCTGAACATGGATAAAACCGAAGAGGGCAGAGAAGTGCTGAAAAGATTCGGCGCGGCAAAATTCATCGCCACAAAAGACGAAGATTATACCCCTGTAATCAAAATGGTAGAAAAACTCAACATCGAACTGGGCACGTATCCCTACAAGGGCCAATAACCGGAGCAACCGCTGCATACCGCCGAACAAGGCAACAAGCGCAATTATGGCCATGTCATTTCGCACCGCCCGAAACCTGGGGCTCATTTTTCTCCTGATCATCATCTTTGTTCAGAATCTATTCTCGTATTCCATCATGGCACGGAATTCCGCAGGACTGTCGGAGATTATTGCCAGAGACGAAGTAAAGCTGCGCAGTTGGTACGATGTTGCAGAAATCATTGCCGAGGCCAAGGACCAACTCTATGACTACCGCTTGGGCAAAACCGATCTCATTGCGCCGGCAGACTTGTTGATCAATAAGGCCCTCAAGGAGATTGAGGCAATAAGCCGGCTCGCCACGGAAACAGATGAAAAGGCCACGATTGATGAAATAATCCGTATGGCAAAACGGTTGAAGCAGGCCATGTATGCCTATGAAATCGAGGTAAGGGAAGGATACCGGGGTGATTCCGCCGCCAAAGAGATGGAGACGATCGTCGTCAGCACCGCTGATCGAATTGTCGGATTGGGCCGAAGTGCCGCTGCATATGTGAGCAAGAAAATCGAAGAAAAAAACCAGGAACTCCTGCAGACCTCCTCGTTCTCCAGAAAAATCCTGGCCACGGTTTTCATGTTTGCGATTGCCGCCACGATAGCAGTTGCCCTCTTCATGGCCCATGCCCTGGCGAGGCCGGTAAGAGAACTGGTCGACGGCACGTTGCGGCTGGCGGAAGGCGATCTCGCCTTCCGGGTCCAGGTAGGTACAAAAGATGAAATCGGCCAACTGGCCAACTCCTTCAACGCCATGGCGGAAGCCCTGCGTAAGTCCCAGCACGAATTGCTGGAGGCAAAAATTTACACCGACAATATCATTTCATCAATGACCAACTCGCTGGTAGTGGTCAATCAGGATGGCTCCATCCGCAAAGTGAACAGGGCAACCTGTGACCTGTTGAGTTACTCCGAGGCAGAACTTATCGGCCAGCCTGTTTCCATTTTTTTGACCGAAGACTTCTCATCCGAAACCGGCCTGAACCGACTCATCAATCGAGGCCTGGCCCGCAATATAGAAACAACCTATCTGGCCAAGAACGGCCGCAAAATTCCCGTTCTCTTCGCCACCTCGGTCATGCACCACGAAAACGGCAAATTCGAGGCGGTCTGCGTTGCCCAGGACATCACCATCCAGGCGGAGGCCTTGCGGGCCAGCCATCTGGCCTCGCTCGGTGAATTGGCAGCGGGCGTTGCCCATGAAATCAATAACCCCATCAACGGGATTATCAACTTCGCCCAGATACTGGCCGATGACATTGAGCAGGGAGAAAAGCCGACCAATGAAATCCCCTTACGGATCATCAGGGAAGGAGATCGGATCGCCACTATTGTCAGGAGTCTGCTGTTCTTTGCGCGGGAAACCGAAAAAGAAAAAAAACTGGTGCACATCACTGAGATCATGGACGAGGTGCTGGCCCTGACCGAGGCCCAGATCCACAAGGACGGCATCCATCTGGAAATCGACTTCCCAGAGGACATGCCAATCATCATGGCCAATTTCCAACAGATCCAGCAGGTATTTCTCAATATCATCAACAATGCCAGGTATGCCCTGAACAAAAAATATCCCGATCCCCATCCGGACAAATATCTCCTGATCCGCGGCACTGAAGAAAAAGAAAATGACAGATCCGTGGCCCGCATTCAGTTTCTCGATCATGGCACCGGCATCCCCGCCGGCATTCAAGACAAAGTTCTGAATCCTTTCTTCACCACAAAACCGGCCGGCCGCGGGACCGGCCTTGGTCTTGCCATCAGTCATGGCATTATCGTGGATCACAACGGCACCCTTCAACTTGAAAGTCGTGAGGGCGAGTTTACCAGCATCGTTGTCAGTCTGCCGGCATCGATCGAGTCGTCCGTAGTATGACCGGCAAGAAAAACTATCATTTTTCTCACCTCAGGCTGTATGGAATAATTGAAATTTTTACCGGAGAACACTGGGGTAGGCGAGAACAAAAAAATCGTCCTATAGTAATAAGTTCAGCGCGGTAATTGCCAACACCCTGCAAGCGGACCACCTGGCAATCCTTGAAGATATTGCTGAGCCATGAGACAGCTGTTGCGGGCTGCCATTTCTGTTTGTGTGCAAGAAGAGGGAATCCATGTTTCAATCAGACAGCCACCATTACAAAATCAGCATCAGTGTCAAGTTGTCGATTATTCTCGTGTTAGGCATGGTCATGATTTTCGGCGTCATTGGTGTATTAAACCTGCGGCTGCAACGCAGTCACCTGATGGACGGCGTCTACCAAAACGCGGACCAAGTCAGCGACATCATCAAACGCGGCACTCGGCTCTCCATGCTGAAAAATGAACGGGGGCGCATCTACCAGACGGTCAAGGACTTTGCCCAGGAGCCGGGCATTTTAAAGATCAGGATTTACAACAAGGAAGGCCGGATTTCCTTTTCTACCGAACCAAACGAGATGGGCAAGGAAGTCGATGTGCACGCCGAGGCTTGCGTCGTCTGCCATGCCGGACCACTGCCCTCTGCCAACGCTCCTATTTTCGAGCGAGCCCGCGACTACCGTAACGAGGAAGGCAGGCATGTCCTGGGGGTGATCAGTCCGATTAAGAGCGACGAATCGTGCGTCTCCGCGGCATGTCATGCCCACAGCGCCGATAAGCAGGTCCTGGGTGTGCTCGACGTCATCATGCAGCTCGACAAGGTGGATACCAGTCAGCATGAAAATGAGACGCGCTATTTATACTTCATGGGCCTGGCCATTACCGCGATATGCCTTCTGCTCATCATCTTCATCTACCTCATGGTGTACCGACCGGTAAACGAAATTGTCGAGGGCACAAAACGCGTGGCAGGCGGGGATCTTGACTTCAAGATCAACATAAAATCAAGGGATGAGATTGGCGGCCTGGCATCGTCCTTCAACAGCATGGCCGAAGGATTGAAGAAATCACAGCATCAACTTTTATCCGCCAAGGCATATACCGATAACATCATCCGCTCCATGAGCAACTCACTGGTGGTTGTTGATCAGGATGCGCTCATCCGCAAGGTTAACAAGGCAACCTGCGAATTGCTGGAGTATTCGCCGAATGAACTCATCGGTAAACCGCTACGCATGATCTTTGCGGGGGGGTATTTTGATGATGTGGGCCTGAGCGAACTGCCCATCAAACATTTTGACATATCAGTGGAAACCACCTATCTGTCAAAAAGCGGCAAAAAAATTCCCGTGCTCTTTTCCGGCTCCATTGTCCGCGATGATCAGGATAAAATACAAGGAGTGGTCTGCATGGCTCAAGATGTCAGCTGGCAGACCGAGGCCATGCATGCCGGTCATCTGACCGCGCTCGGGGAACTAGCCGCCGGCGTGGCCCATGAAATCAACAACCCCATCAACAGCATCATCAATTTCGCACAAATAATGATCGACGAACTCCAGAGGGGCGCCACCCTGACCGAGGAAATCCCGACCACGATCATCAAAGAGGGTGACCGGGTAAGCGGCATCGTCAGCAGCCTGCTCTCATTTGCCCGGGAGCGGGAGCGGGTGAAAACCCCGGTCAGCATCTATGAAGTTTTGCAGGAGACCCTAGCCCTCACCGAAACACAACTGATCAAGGACGGCATTAAGCTCGAGGCGGTGGTCCCCCACACCCTGCCGGAAATCAACGGAGAATTTCAACAGCTCCAGCAAGTTTTCATCAATATTATCAATAATGCCCGCTTCGCCCTCAATGAAAAATATCCGGCGGCCAACCCGGACAAAATTCTGGCCATCTTTGCAATGCCAGGATCACTTGAAGGCCGACCAGCGGTTGAGATTATTTTTCACGATCATGGAACCGGTATTCCGACCCATATCATCAACAAGGTGATGAATCCATTTTTCTCCACCAAGCCGGCCGGCATTGGCACCGGCCTGGGACTCGCCATCAGCCATGGGATCATCACCGATCACAACGGCAAGATAGCCATCGAAAGCAACGAGGGCAGCTTTACCCGGATCATTATCAGTCTGCCTACCACCCCGGAACGAGAGGCGGTGTGAATGCAGGGCATAGGACACTGTGGGGATTTACTCTTCTGTTTCAACGCATAATACGCCGCATGCGTGGCTCCGGAAAAAATGAGCGTGAATTCATTTTTCTTGACAACCCCACATGAACACAGTATGGATTCCGCTGATTATGCGACAAACTTGGCTGAACTATCCGAAAATTGATAGCTCCGTCAAGACGTAACATACTGAATATCTAACCCGGCAGAGCTGGATAAGTCCCTTAACTCCATGAACACCCCCATCGGGTGACGTAAGGTTTATAAAATTTTACTGGAATCTGTTAACGATTAACGGCTTAAGGGACTAACCTGTCAAACAGGGCGGCAATGACAGTAAGAAAGAGTTCAGTTGAGTTAAGAGAATTCGAGCGCTACATCCTCAACGATGGCGTTGTGGCCCTATCGGCATCTCCTGCGCCTAGATTTGGCAGAATCAGAAATATCAGTTTGGGAGGCATGTCAGTCTGTCATTTCGACAGTGAAAACTGGGAAGAGCACGCCCCCTTGTCGGATATCACCCTGGCCGGCTATGATTTCTTGCTGCACGATGTACCGACCAGAATCATCGCCGATATCGAAGTCGCAATCGAAAACCCCTACAAGGAAATTTCGGAGCGACAATGTTTCATGCAATTCGGCGAACTGACCCTTCAGCAGCGCACCAGCCTGGAAGATATCATCCAACAGCATTCCATAAATGAAAGGCTGCCCCGCGGCTTCCCCGAAAATATCCCGGTGCCGCTCATCGAGGGCTCTATTAACAGAATCATCCCGTAACCCCTCTCCAGCCGGTATTTCCGACCAACATTTTTCAACTGAAAAAATCAAGGGGCCGACTCCTATCCGTTGCATCTGCCATGGCTCCACCTGCCCTGCGCATTTTCCTCTGATTGCTTGCCAGAAACTCCCGCAGCCCGCGACTGGCAGTCTGAGGTAGGCAAGAGGTGCGGGAACCAACTCCGTAACCGCTGGCAGCTCGGATTCGACCGTCGGAGACGTCAGCCATTTCCGGGGAGTAGTTTTGCAAAAAAAAGCCCGACCATTGAAACATGGTCGGACTCCGGTAAAGTTTCGCGGCATAAACTGATGGAAATCAGGCCGGCTCACATCTTGCCATGACCGCCCTTCATCTCCATCTTCATGTGCCCCTTGCTCAACGCCAACAGAGTTTCCGTGGTAATCTTGTCAAACTGTTCCAGAGAGCCGCCATGCTCCAGTTGGAATTTCACGGCAGCCAGCCGCTCAGCAAAGGGAATGAGTTCCTTGCCCATGGGACCCATCACATCACTGCCAACGACAAAATGGGCACTGTCGGCGACAAGCCATTCTCCGGAAAGAAAATCCTTCACCCACACCGCTGCCACATCCGTCCTGGCGTGCTGCTTGTCATATTGCGCCATTCCCAGGAGGAAGCTGAACATGCACTTACACCCGTCAAACGGAACCATGCTGCCATCCGTGAAAATAATCTGCGAGTGCCATTGAGGGTATTTAGCCGGCAACATGCCGCACTTTCCGCAGGAAGTTTCGTCGGCAATAATCTGCGGTGAAGATTTCGCAGCGGCCTTTGCCGGCTGACTCGCGCCCTGCCGGGCCTGCTCCGGGCTGGTGGCGCAGCCTGCCTGCAAGCCGATCATCAAAATCGGCAGCAGAAACACCTTTAGCAAACAGTACCTAAATTTCCTCGATCGCATTATTTTCATCATCTCTCCTCCAACGTTATTATTTGATTGCTGCGGCATTTGTTCCCGTGACAACTTTTCCGTGGACAGGAGAAGTTTCGCTTAGTGCCAGCTATAACACAAGAGATTACAGGTTGCCCATGCGGCAAATTGTCGCATGGGCCAAACGTTTGCCCGCCGCACTGTTCGGCTGTCCCCCCAAAAAAGAACCCCCGTGCAGGGGGGAGGAGAGCGTTGATTTTTTAAGCAAACCGGTCTGCACGAGGGTTACAGGATATACCGGTTACTATATTACTTTATTTACAATACACAATACTAATAAGTTACTAGTTTTTTACCAGGTGAAAACTAGGGTAAAAACAAGCATAGCTAGCAGTGCAATCCTTAAGCGGCCCATGGATAATTTATGCAATAACATTTTGACATATATAAATAAATTCAACAAAGCATTGGCCTTTTCAAACACAAGGATCAGCCGGGGCAAGGGAGTTGCCGCCCCAAAAACCTGTCAAGAAGATAGCTCAAAAGCATAGCCGCTCAGGGCAGTTCGAGCGCCAGTAAAACAAGTCAAGAAACTGCGGCCGAACATATGTCACTATTTTGTGATTTTATTGTTCGCTTGAGATATCGGTTGAAACACCCCAATTGCGGCGCTGATTCGACCATGCCGTGCCCTCCCTTTTACTCCTGCCGGGAGTCATCCTGGCCGGACCGGAAAAACACCGCCCTTTTCTGAAACGGACAGATAAAACTCAAGCCAATCGCCGCCAGCTTCATGCCCTCTTTATTCTTGTTGCCGGTGCCGTACCGCGGGTCGCCCATAACTGGATAGCCCAGCATTGCGAAATGGCGCCGGATCTGGTGAAACCGTCCAGTTTTCAGACGAACTTCCACGGCGGTAGTGGAAGCCTGCGGGTCATAGCCCAGCA
>MGTE01000082.1:15361-15570 GCA_001799275.1 Deltaproteobacteria bacterium RIFOXYD12_FULL_57_12 | reverse complement strand
CCTGATAGACTTTGCTGATGCGGTTTTCCTGAAGAAGGCGGGACAAACGAGCGGCTGCGGTTCGGGTATGGGCGATCAGCATCAGCCCCGCCGCTTCCCGATCCAGCCGATGTACCAAAAAAACCAAACGGACCGGCCGAAAAAAAACTTCCGCCTGCCGCAACAAGGAGCAGTGGTCGCCATACTTTGTGCCCTGCGCCAGGAGCCCG